>JAUQPW010000018.1:14938-61501 GCA_030550175.1 bacterium | reverse complement strand
CCCCAGTCCCCGCGTCCCAAAATCCCGTGTCCTTTAATAAGCATGGTCGTTGACCATCCCTTTCCAGAGGGTAAGAAGAAGGATTTTGATATCAAATAAGAGGGACCAGTTAGCGATATAGTAGAGATCGTATTCGATCCGTTTTTCAATGGAAGTATTTCCCCGCCAGCCGTTGACCTGAGCCCATCCAGTCATACCTGATTTGACCTTATGGCGAAGAATGTACTGGGGGAATTTTTCTGTAAATTGTTCGACGAAGGGAGGTCGTTCGGGTCGAGGACCGACCAGACTCATTTCTCCTTTTAAGACGTTAAAGAGTTGAGGAAGTTCATCCAGACTGGTTCTCCGCATAAAAGCCCCGATTTTGGTTCGACGAGGATCGTTTTTCTTTGCCCAGACGGCTCCGGTCCTTTGCTCCGCATTAACGTACATAGATCTGAACTTATACATATTGAAAACCCGTCCATCCAGTCCCATTCGCTGCTGAACGTAAAGAATCGGTCCTGGGGAAGTTAACTTAATCAGGATGGCCAGAATGATCATGACGGGAGCGAACAGGATGATCCCGATGAGAGACAGGAGGATATCGAATCCACGTTTGATAATGCTATTCCAACCCTGAAGTGGTGTTTCTCGCAGGGTTACGATGGGAATACCGTCTAACTCGTCGACACCCCCTTTGAGGGCTACATATTGGACCAGATCCGGAACGACTTTAATATCCACATATTCCCGATCTAAGGTACTCAAGATAGAGATAAGGCGTTCGTGGGCACTCAAAGGCAAAGCAATGAAAAGCTGTTGAATCTGATGGGTCTGGATAACTTCCCGCAGATCATCCAGAGTACCCAGTACCGGGACTCCCTCGATGATTTTCCCTTGTTTTGCCGGATCGTCATCCACAAACCCTCGCACATTTAATCCGAGCCCCGAATAGTAACGGGCTTTACGGACAAGCAACTGGCCTAACTCTCCGGCTCCTGCAATCAGGATATGGCGCAGATTATATCCCTTACTCCGGGCGTAGGAGATGAGATCATGGAACAGGGCTCTTCCGATGCCGATGAGAAAGACATCGATGGCCCAGAAGTAGAGAAGACCTAATCGGGAATAGGTGGTGAGCGGAAAGAAAAAGAAGTTAAACGTAATAAGGAAGAGAGTTCCCAGCGTTACCGCTTGAAAGACCGTAACAAACTCATCAATCTTTGAATGGCCCCGGCGGGGAAGATAGAGACCACACAGCTTAAAAACGATGGGCCAGATGACCAGCATGGGATATAAAGCTTGTAAATAAAGGGATAAGGGTGGAATCCCTTTGGTTACCGGAACTATGTCCGTATAAAATCTTAAAGTGTAAGCTAGAAGGAGAGAAAGTGCCGTTGCAGTAAGATCAATCGTTACCAGTCCCGTTAAAATCAACGGATGGTTTTTTTTCAATGAAGCCATATTTCCCTTTCTCCTGTCCAGTTTCTAAATCATTTCCATTATCCAGATATCCAAACAACTCTTCCCTAACACTTTCCGACTTTAAATTTGTAAAAAGGGAAAGCCTAACCCTATAAAACGCAATTGATTAAACACACAGGTTACCCTTCTGTCAACAGAAATTCTCACTTAAAAAATGCAAAAGATATTTTATTGACATTCTTCCAAAAATTCAAGATAGATTAAGTTATGAAAAATAAAAACTACTATGAGATTCTGGGAATTTCCAGGGAGGCTTCCGAGGCTGAGATCAAGGCGGCATATCGAAGAGCTGCGTTAAAGTATCATCCGGATAGAAATCCTGGAAATGCGGAGGCTGCCGAAAAGTTCAAGGAAGCTGCTGAGGCCTATGAAGTTCTCTCAGATCCCGAGAAGCGCAGACTGTACGATCGGTACGGACCTGATTTTGGCCGAAAAGGTCGTACGACTCGAGAACAAAAGCAGGAGCCTCCCGCCTACGAACCTTCCGACATGATGGAAGAAGTTTTGATCGAGTTGGGCTGGGCGTTGGTGAAAGAGCATGGAAAGTACATTCCCGAGCATGTTTTCGACACCATGTTCCAGGATGAACTCCAGGCCCATATACGGCTTCCTTTCATTTATGAGCGCATCCCCCATCCTGCCACGGGTCGACCGGTCGTTTGGATGAAAAAAATCAAGAAGAGCAAGATATCGGCAACCCGGGTTCAACAGACCGAAGATAACCTCTCCCGTCTGAAAAATGCATTGAAAGAAGCCGGGCTTTCCCTGGAGGACCTTTCCTACTCTGAAATCCTCCAATTTACCAAAGAGTTAGGTATTACGCTGGGTACCAAGATACTGAAAAAATTGATGAAGAGAAAGTAGTACCGGCCCGGCCGTTGGATGTTTGGAATACCTCTCAGATTATATAAAACTTAGAGTTCTCACCGGCATGAACCGTAGCAGTTCCCAGGCCATCCCACCCAACTTTACAGAAATTTTGAAACCTTTTTGTCCTTTTTATTCTATGAACCGAGGAGGCAAAACCCGTTCCTCCCCCATTTTATCCTCAATAAAAGCCAGTCGGGATTCTATTCTTTCAAAGGCAGTTGCCATGGTAAATTCCAACTGCTTGAACTGTTCATTTTCCAGAAGGGAGTGGTTGGAACTTTTCAATTTTCTAAGTTGGACGACGAGTTGAAGGATCCATTCCAGCAGGAAGAGGGCCAGATAGCTGAAGAGAACAACGAGTGCAAGAACGGTTGCTGTGATACTGACCACCAGCAGAAATCGAACATCCTGGGGGGTCAATAGAGGACCTGCCAGTTGAAAAAGGTTATAGAGCAAATAAATTCCGGCCAGTCCCCCAAAAACGGCCAGGATCCTCAAGGAGTCTGCCAGGGGATTTCGCGGTTTTTGCATGATAGATCACCTCCATGGGATGGATAGACCCTCTGGCTTCTTCAAACCGGGTTTTTTCTTAACGATACTTTTGTATTTTTTCGAAGGTCTATCCCTTTGTATTCAATCCGATTAAAGCATACCCTGATTCCACGACCTCCCCCTGTTTGCCCTGAGTCTGTTGAAGGGGGAACACCCTACGAAGGGCAGGGTCTGGTTAAAGGCCGATTTCAATCAAAGGGTTAGTGATACGTATGCAGGTAATATACAGGCGAATAAAAGGAGAAGTCAAAGGAAAATTAACCGGGTGAAAAGAAAAACTTGGGAGGAAAGGGATCGGTTTTTTTATTCTTTTCCGGGCCCATTTCTCTCCTTGACAAAGGCTCACCGGTTTTATAAGATTTTACCCAACTTCTTACCGATTCCCTATTCTTGCCTTTCGTAGGGGAAAAACTTCAACTGTCCGGACAAAAAATTAAAAATTTTTACCCTCAATCCAGACAGGGGCGGACTCAACGGGTGTTAGGGTCTGGTGAGAGCCAGATTCGGAGACTTAAGTTAGGGTTGATGTTGGAAGAAACAAATCATTCAAACTTCAATTATGGATATCGAGCAACCAAGTTTGCACGCATGATCCGCCTCATGTCGGAGGTCAAGACCAATCCCTATCAACGACCGGAGGAACTTTGGCGACTGCTGGGGATCAAACGTTCGCAGTTTTTTGAAGATCGGAAGGTACTGGCCCAATTCGGTTTTGAATTCAAATATGATCGGCGTGAGAAGAGGTATAAGATAATCCGGGACATTTTCATTCCTGTGCTGGACCTTACGGTAACCGAAGTGATCAGTCTGGCCATGGCTGTGCGTCAGCTTTCGGCGGCCGGGGATCATACCCTTGTTTGGGATGCTGTACAGGCAATTCGAAAGATTGCGGCCAATGCTCCTGAAGCGGCGAGTGAGATGCTTTCCTATGCGATTAACCAGAAAACCCTCAAAGATACGTTCAAGGTCAGCCCAAAATGGATGAATCTGCTCTGGCAAGCCCAGCAGAACCGCCATCGTACCAGGATATTCTATGACGATTACTCCCGAGGGCAAAAACGTTGGTTTCTGGCCGATATTTATATGATTTACTTCAAAGGTCGAGCCCTGTATGTAGATGCCTATTTACCCGGCGAGGATCGTATCGCCATGTTAAGGGCCAGCCGGATCAAGCAGGTGGAGCTACTTTCGGAAGAGTTTCAGGTGCGTTCCGACTATAACTTTCATGAGCGTCACCGTTACAGCTTTCGGGTCATGATCAGTGAAAGCAAACCCGTACGGGTACGAATTCGCTTCGATCCGAAAATTGCCCCCTACATTCGTGAAGCCTACTGGCATGAATCTCAGCATATTCTGGGGTGCAGCGACGGTGGTCTGATTTTAACTTTGACCGTAGCCGAGCCCCGCGAGGTTCTCTGGTATCTGGTCTTTCCTTGGGGCGAAGGGGCTGAGATCCTCGAGCCTGAGTCGCTACGCCAGGAAGCGGCCAGAATAGCCCTTCAAGTTTATAAGCGGTATACAGAAAAAAAAGATCAGGGGTTTGAGACTTGAAGCTTCGATAGCCCTTAAGGGATGAGTTGGAAAGTCCGACGACAGGTGGAGGGAGGGTAAATTATGGCTCGGCAAGGTATCCAAATGGCAGTTCTTTTGGCCTTTTTATTGCTTGTTATTCCGGGCTGTGGAGGCGATGACGATAATAGGCTGATACTTCCAATCTTCCACTTTTCTATTCCCTACAAAAATATCCTTGATTTAGAATACGGACAGAAGGCAGGAAGAAGGGTAGGCGTAGCCATAGGAACAGCGTAAGACAAAGAAAAGGACCCAAGAGAGTTCGTTTTAATTGGTCTCTACGTATTAGGAAAGGCCAGCTTAAATTCTCGAAGCTTTACAAGAGTCTATATTCTGCGATATTCTACCGGACTAAAAAATCCTGCCGAAGCCTTCGGATATAGTTTAACATAGCTGCGTTCTTACTAAAAACACCAGGTTTGGAATTTTCAGACGTCTTTTAATCTTGTAAGAAAATTTTTATAGGTACAGCTAACCAAAGTCAATGGGAATTTGAAATGCTTTTTAGTTCAAAGTATGAACCCATTACTTCATACTCCTTCAAGTTTTTAATTGACGAGTTCATCGGTTAAAGTATAATGACACATCATGTCCCATGAAAAACTTAAAAGCCGGATCCAGCGGTGTATAGGCATTCTCACCACGATCTGGTCGAGAAAAGGTGTAAACCGCAACGTTCTGGCAAAGAGATATCGCTGCTCAACCCGTATGATTTCCGAAGATCTGGCCCTACTTCGGGAAGCGGGGTTTCCGATTACATATGAAAAAGGGGGTTATACGCTGTCCCTTGCAGAGCTTCAGATCCCACCCCTTCCCCTAAGTCACGAACAGATCCTGGCCCTGTTCATAGGTTCCCAATTGATGGTCTTATCCCCCCTGGAAGGTTACGCCCATGAAGCGATCCATGCACTGTTATCGGTATTTCCGGAGGAAACGCGCACCTACTTGTGTAACCTGACCGATCGTATCTGTATAGCTCCCGGAGCCGGGGTCGGGGATGCAGAAATTACTTTCAACCTATACCGGGCGGTATCCGAATGCCGTTCCGTTCGGATAAAGTATCAGGCTTTGTCTACACGCCAGGAAGAGATCCACGATGTGGATCCCTACGGGATTTATATCAAGGACAGGGCCAGTTCTTACATGGTAGGGTATTCGTATGGGACCTATCAAGCTATTCGTCGGTTCAAGATTTGTCGGATTCAGGAGTTGGAATTTCGAGGCCTTTGCTTTACCTATCCCAAAGACTTTTCCATCCGTAAAGAGATGGCCCATGGGTTTTGGAGCGGTGACCGGGAGTATCGGGTATTAATCCGATTCGCTCCCTCTATTGTCCAATTAGTTAAAGAACGTGAACCGGCTGAACGGATTGAAGTTCAACCAGATGGGTCTGCGTATGTCCGTAAAACAGTCAGGAATCTGAAGGAGGTTTTGTGGGATATTTTGAGGTACGAAGCCAATGCAGAAGTGCTGGAACCGGAGGAATTACGGGAGATGATCAAGGAGAGCCTCTCGAAGATGAGAAGGGTATATGAGGAATAAGGAGGATTTGTCTAAATGATCACAGGGAAACAGGGAACGGGGATTCTCAAATTAGCTTCGTATGTGGCCCAGCAAATCCAAACGGGCCAAAAACCCGCCGATGCTCATTTAGATTATCTCTGCCGAATGTACCAGAGTAGCAACGCTGAAGCCGATTTACTTAGGGCTTTACTCAAAAGTTTAGATGTGCCCCAACTTGAACGGCTTTTACGGAGAAGACGATCTGGCGACGCTCCTGATGAAGTCTCCGTCGTTCCAGGTAGAGAGGTTACACTTTACAAAACCACGTTACCCGGTGAAATTCAGGCGCGTGTGGCTACAGATAGTCTGATTGCCCGTTACCTGAGCTGGTTGGCTCGCCATCCGTCCCGCCGGGCCGTGGCCCTTGTAGAAAGCGATCGGCATGTGGTTTTTTTCGTCCCCGAAGGAAGTGTGTTGGATCCTGAAGAAGCCTGGGACGAATTCATACAGTTTACCTTCTCTATCGAGGAATTAACACGTACTTTTGTGGCCATGCTGAACACGATTCACTTATCAGAAAGAGAGACCGGAGGATTTCAGGTTCCTAATTTTCCAATAATTAGCTATGATAGCCGGTTGATCATCCTGGCCTGGCTTCTACGTGGATTAGAACAAAAACATAGTGATCTTCAGAAAAACCCGGAAAAGTTAGAAGCGTGGAATAAAGAAATCAAAAGCAGGATTGACGAGTATCTGGAAAAACAGGCCAAAATATATCACGAGATTTCAGAAGTGAAAGAACAATTAAAGCATGAATCTAACCTGAAACGTCGAAACAGTCTCGAAAATAAAATTCGAGAGAAGAGCCGTGGGCTAGAACTATCTTTGGAACAGATGGATCAATGCAAAACCTTACTCGAAAGGGCCGATGGAAATCCATTTAAGTTTCTGGAGCTTTATCGTAGCGCTCATCCGATTATATTCGCACAGGCTAAAAAACTCTCTGAACTCTATACCAGGAGAGCGGCACGTCAGATTGGCTGGCGCAAGAACCGAATGGCCGATGCGATCATTGAAATCGTTCGCCTTGTAAGCTGGTCTGAACTCTATCAGCAAGGTAAAGAAACCAATTTTGTAGGGGCCGTAAGGGCCAGGCCTTTTCGAGTAAAACCGCTGCTGTTAGAAGCCCCAGAAACCGTAGATCCTCGTCCCCCCGGGGACAATACCGATAGAAGCAGGTTTTGCTACGTATGCGGCCGCCTCTTGAGCGCTGATGACAGGGCGGAGATAAACCGGCTTATTTTTGAGTCCCCATCCCAGAGGCTCCAATCAAGTGGAGGTGAGGAGCGCCCGGCGGTTTGCTATGACTGTGTGGTTATAGCCCTGGCCTCTCCCCTCAAACCGAGCAAACAAAGTGTTATCATCCGGCTTGAGTCTGTAAACCAAGACAGACTGGGACAGAGACGTTCGGCGGCGGTACTGGGGAGGTTGGAATCGTTCCTGCGAGGGCTCACCCTCTCGCAACTCGATCTGGCAGCCGGTAATTACCTGATGCTCACAAGTGGTGAACGAGTTAAAGTAGGTACAACAGTTTATGCCCATCTAAGGTTGGCCGAGCTCTTCGATCATCAGGTTTTCATGGAGTATAAAGCCTTTATGGCCATGGGTCTATCGGACCTTCAACTGGAATCCCATCGATTAGCTTTTTTGAGCCTTTTAATAAAGGCACTTCAGCTTAACCTGACCGAGGGGAGTGAGGTCAATCGCCCACTGGCTTCCGCCACCCGTTACATACTGGCCGATGAACCCATCCTCGCTATTTATGAGTTGGTCAGTCAGCCGAATATCGATCAAAGGTGCCGCCAGGAAAAGGTGCGCATTGAGATTGAAAAATCGTTGGAGGTATGGATTCACATGATAGGAGAAAACCGAGCCAAAACCATAACCGATGTGGTCGCCATGGCCGGATTGCTGTATCCGTTCGTGGACCGGACCCTGCAGGAGGTTCGAAGGAAGAACAATCCTGGTCTTGATCCTGATCGAGAGGCCTCAAAGTTGATAGAAGAAGTTGAGGAGGTGTTTAATTTCCTCTATCGCTTCGCAGATCACACGACTTACAACACGACCCGGCTTTATTGCAATCCGACTAACTGGTTTACCTATGAACAAACTAAAGCTTTGCTGGAGAAGTTAGGCATTCCTGTGAACGAACGGGAGAAGAGCGAAAACGACTCTCGGTTCCTTGAGATAAACACCAACGACGTCGAGGCCGCGTACAAGAGGTTCGCCGAGGAAGACTACAAAGCCGATGCAGATTGGCGGGCTTTCACGTATAGGTTGAAGTTGGCTCTTTACAGCCGGTTTCCCGGTCTTGGCGTGAAAAAGGAAGGCATCGCATAAAAGGAGGCAAAAATGTCCGGACTTCCACAGGCCAACGGTCAACGTTACCATTTTGATATCTATGCGATCCTGGAAGGCTCCCAGGAGCTTTACTTTGGCCATGAAGTCATGATCAACGTCAACATGGTCGAAACCGTGAGACTCGTACTCCCAAACGGCGAGGGGATTGAAAAATGTTATCTATCCCCCACCAAGCGACGGGGAATCGAACGGCGCTGTTTGCTTTGGGCTCCTTGCTCAAATGGGAAGATGCTAGGAGAAAAGTTAAACTGCCATATTCCAAAAACGTGCACTAAACCCGAGTGCCCCGTTTGTGCGGTTTATGGTGGTTTAATAACCGGCAGACAAACTCTTATTGGCAGACTTACCCATGGCGGGGGTGTGGCCATACAACAACTTCTGCCTGAAGAAAAGCAGCGAGCCATGCATCCTTCAGCTATTCTAAATGATGACCCAAGCACCAATTCGCCAACGCCTTTCAAGCGCCAGTATAACGAACCCGGATTGCTATACCCCATCTACAATCACTGCTTGAGCGTCACCGAGGACGAGTTTCAAGCCGTCGCCTATGCGTTTCTCGACAGCCTGGCACGGATTGGCTCTGGTAACCCGAAGGGGGCTTCCCTCTACGAGATGGATAATACGCCACTCCTGGTTGTGGACAAGTATCTGGTACCCCATGGGGCGCGTCCGGTTATCTCTCCTGGCGAAACCTCGGTAGAACGGGCTTTACAGATATTTCAAGATAAAGCAAGAAGGGTTAATGGAGGTACAGGGAATGGGGAGTATATAACCATAAGTAACGGCAACTTCGAGCGATGGATAGGATGGTCGGCCTATCAGAGGCTCCAGGCATGGGCCGATGCGTTCGTCAATCGCGTGTTAAAGGCTAACGATTAACAACCATGAAGTAGGGCGACTGGCCGGTCGCCCCTACTATCCGACAAGCCGGAGCGTGGTCTCGTACCCAGGGCTAGGGGGCTGAAATAACAAATAATTGACATGGTCATAACAGAAATGTATCTGATAATATTTAAAATCAAACCAACAGCCGGATTGACCTTCCGTGTTTTGCCCGGCTCAATCCTCGATATTACGACCTACTCCTTTGTGCCACCGACCACGCTTTCCGGATTTTTGCGTCGTCTGGCCATGATGAGCGCAGGATTTGACTTTCCAAACACGGGACCTAATGATCAAAACACGCCATTCTACGTCTTGCCCCGTGAATTGGTACCCTTAGGCGCCTATCCTGTCGGGGCCTGCTCCCGACCTGCCCACCGTACCTACCGAAAGGGTCCCCGTGATTTGGGTCACAAAGCTTTTTCCGATCTTTATCGAGGTAAAGCAAGTGGACGTGAGAATATCCAGCTACATACCTGGGAATACCTGCTGGCAGAGGAACTGGTGGGTTACGTGGTCTCAGAAAACGAAAAAGAGCTTGCCCGGCTAATGGAAATCATCGGTTACGGTTCGAAAATGGGAAAAGAAGGGTATGCCTTCGTGGAAAGCACCTCTGGCCCGTTTCAGCTTCAACGCACAGAACTAAAAGCCGCGCCTTCCACCTTCGTCCCGGCAGATGACTTATTCGAGAAAAATCCCAGGGTTCCAGCGGATATATTCACCCTTTATAGTTTCGTCTGGCTCGAAACAGGAGGAAACCAGGTAGAGTCACAAAAAAAGCGAGGGCGCAGGAAATCCCCATCACCTTCCAAACTATATTCAACCAATGCCTTTGACGAGCATCCCAGTCCTGTTGTGAAATATAAGCCCTTCCCCGCGGCCAGGGTCGATGGGCAAACCGGCGTGATGCTGGATTACCTGCACTACGATGGGATTTTCATCCCCATCTCGCTGATTGAAACCCTTCGAGGAGGAATAAGCCATGAGTAACATCATTGATGTAGCCAGGGTCTTCTTTTGTTATGAAGAAGGGGGAGACCCTCGCCTGCCCTCGAAGATTCTATTACAACGGCTGGGGAATCACACCGACAATGTAGCCAAACTGGTCCAGCTTTGGCAACGCGAGGCCCCAGACACCGATCTTGTGCTTCACCCCGACACTGAACAAAAGGTCGTGGTTGCAGCCAGACTTCATGATATAGGAAAACCTCGACGATTCCATATACAGGCAAAGACATGTAAACAAAAGAAGAATGGTCGAGAAACAGAGATCTTTGATGGTTATGAATACTCTTTTAGTGGACATCGGTTTCTTGCCGAGCACGAAGACCTTTACGTTCAGGAACTCGCACAAGGACATCATACCTACACGGTCCAGGATATTAATGAGGCCATAGTTCGGTTGCGGCAGAGCGGTTATCCCACAAGCCGATTCGCCCGGGATCTTTACATCCTGGAGATGTGCGATCAGATCGAAGCGGAAATCGCCGTCCGCACATTGGAAGGTGCTACAGAAGGTCGAACTTTTATGGAATTCACAGTTATTCCAGGGAACCCTTTAACCTACCATCTCGACCCCTACCCTTTTATCCGGGAAAAGATTGACCTTACCCTGGAGTACTACGAACTGGTTTTATCCGACGAGCAAAAAACAAAGCTACTTAACCTGAGATTAGAGGAACCCACAAAGATCGCTCAGACCCTTGAAGAATTTATCAAAAATTTCTTTAAAGGAGTAAACCGTCCGGTTAAACAAACCACGATTGAAATAAAGCCCCTGATTCCTGGAATAACATCTCAGCCTGGTCCTTATAACTGCAAAAATCTTTATCAAGCCATTTGCAACTTCATACCTTATGCGATGCAACAGGCTCTTTTCAACCATCTGGCTACGGGCGAAGACGCTTTACTTTTGAGAGCTCCGACCGGGTCTGGGAAGACCGAGGCTGTTCTGATTCCATCCCTGGCTTTGGGTAAGCGATTGATCCTGCCCCTTCCCACACGGAGTCTGATTGAAGATCATGAGCAGAGGATCCAGAAGTACCTTGTGAAATTTTCAACCAGCCCGAAAACAAAGGTCGTCCCATGGCTTTGATCGTAGACACCGGCGACGCGTCCCGTCGGTATGTGTTCCTGGATGGTCAGGCTGTTGAGTTCAGGTATGGTAGTCAGGTATTGCCTTATGAAAAACGCCATCTTTACAAGGCTGAGGTCATTTTAACGACCCTGGATAAGTTTCTTTATCGGTACTTCGGTTTTGGGGATGCCTACAAATCCTTCATTTATCCGCTTCGTATTCAAGATGGAGCCCGCACCCTCATCTGCTTCGATGAAGCCCACACGTATGATGGTGTATCCTTCATCAACTTCCGCCGGCTGGTTCGAGCGCTTTATGAGTCAGGGCAAGGCGTGATAGTAATGACCGCAACCCTGCCAGAGGCTTACAACAGGGAAATAGACTTCCTTAAAGAACTTGATTACCTGGATGCTTCAGAACCTCCAAAACGCAAACTCATCGTGGTGGAATCTCAACACAACGACCTGTCAGATGCCCTTGTCGAACAAACTGAAAGGTTATGGAAGCAAGGAGTTCATAGAATCATCGTTGTGGCCGAAAGTGTCGGTTTTCAGGCCGAGATTCGAGACGGTCGGCGACGAGCCCTTAGGGACGGGGTTTTCAACGTCTATGAGAAACTAAAGGGATGGGTTGCCCACGAGAAACTACCGGATCTCAAGGCCCGGGAGAACCTTCTGCTTTATCATGGAAGGATGGATGCTATCGAGCGGGCCTGGGTTTACGAGAAGCTCAAGAAGCTGGATGGGAACAAAGAAGGCCGATACATCCTTGTAACCACCAGTGCCATCGAAGTGGGTTGTGATCTGAATGCACAGGCTCTGGTAACCGAGATCTGCAACCCCGAGCAGCTTATTCAACGGGCTGGTCGTTGCAATCGAAGGGCCGACTTTGAGAATGCTGAAGTTGTTGTGGTACTGCCGAAGGAACCGTATTCTGATAAAGGTTGGATAAAACCCTACGTGCGTTCCCTGCCTACAGATGAAGAAGCCTGTTATATAGAGTATTTGAAGCAGGTGAGTGGAAACCTGCTCGATCTTAAAGCTTTAAGGGAAAAGATAGCCAGGCGTCCGGCCAAAGACTATCGTGTAGAGACTCTCTTCGAGCTGCTGTCCGAGTATGTTTACGAAGCCCGTCTTGAAAACAAGCCGATCCACGATCGCGGGTTTGTCGTAACACGGAGTTGGGAACCTACACTGACCTTTGAGATCCCGTTTGATGGGGAGAAACGTTATGTTTCGGTTCCCTTTAGTTTATGCGTTTGTTTCAGGGATGAACGACCGGAACCGGCAGCGCTGGTACAGGAAGTAACCTACTCCCACGATACCAATCAAGAATTTAGGAAGAAACTCTCCGGGGGATCGGTTTATGGAAAGCAGGTTATCGTTACAATAACGGAAGGATTCGCTCAAAGCAATTTCAAATATGACCCTGAGTATGGTTTGGTAGATGTGCCAAAGGTATTCACCTGGCGACGTGTTACTGATTATAAGGTGCTTATGCAGGTGGCAGGTGATGGGGCTTATAAACCTGTTATCTGGTATTTCCGTGATCTTCCCGATAATGGCTATTTTACCGGCTATCTCGAAGAGATGGTCACCGAGGAAGAGGTAGCCGAGGAGGACCTTGAGGAGGAGGAATGAATTCCCAGGCCTTACAATTTGCAAAGACCGAGCATTTGCTGCTCCTGGTTGGCAGTAATCCCCTGCCTAACGCGGTGGCAGGCAAGCTGCTTACCGCGCCAGACGGAACGATTTCCCTTATCCACTCAGGAGGTGCTACGGGCACAGCCGAAGTTGCGCAAAGGCTGGCCACGTGGTTGAAGGAACAGGAAGTTACTCAGTCTGTGAAATTCAAGGAGGTTGAGGAATCCAACCCGACTTCCATTTCCAGGGGCGTGGCGGAATGCCTTGAAGTCATCAAAGTTCAACGGGTAGGTCTCAACTACACAGGGGGCACGAAGGCCATGGCGGTGCATGCATACCGTGCAATGGAGCGGTGGACGAAAGAAAAAAGTATTACTCCTGTGTTCAGTTACCTGGATGCCCGCACGTTACAGATGGTATTTGACCCCGTTGCCGGCAGTAACGAACAAAGGATCTATGTCGGGCGAGCGTTGGAATTAAGGCCGGCAGATTTGCTGGCCCTGCATGGGTGGACGCTTAGGCACGAGCCAACAGGGACCCCTCTGTTTCCTACGACGGCTCGCGTTTTGGCAACAGCATGTACGAACGACGAGGGGTTCAAAGACTGGAAGGGGTGGATTGAGAAGGAATTTCGCCCCAAATGCCGGCGTTCGGATAAAGAGGATTGGAAAAACAAGACTCACCTGCAAGCTGTTTCTTTAACCCTGCCCACAAGCAACGCTCTGGGTGAGGTTGTTCAATCGTTACGCTCTGAACTCCAAGTACCTGAAGGTGACCTAGGGCTCGCCCATGGCGCTTTTGGGAACGAGCCAAAACGGTTTTGTGAATGGCTCTACGGTAAGTGGCTGGAACATTATGTTCTGGACATACTGAATCATTTAGCAAGTCCGCTCTGCCTGCAGGAGTGTGCACAGAATATCGTGCCTAACGAGGTAGAGTTTGACGTGGACGTGATGGCACTACGGGGTTATCAACTCTTTGCCTTCTCCTGTTCAACGGATATTCAAAAGAGTTTGCTTAAATTGAAGCTCTTTGAAGCCTATGTCCGCGCTCGACAGTTGGGTGGTGATGAAGTACGGGTCGCATTGGTCTGTTGCGTCGACGACCCAGACGGATTAGAACACGAAATGCGGCGCGATGTTGACCCTGAAGGACGTATCCGCGTCTTTGGACGCAGGGATCTGGGTAACTTGACCGAACATATCAAGACCTGGATTCAATCCCAAAGCGGAGAGGAGGGATAGACCTATGCATCTGGTTATCGTAGATACTGCACAGATTCAGCCGTACATCTTCGGCAGCAACCGGCTCCGGGAGAACATCGGGGCGTCCTATCTCGTTGCACAGGCAACCGGTGATTGGGCTAAGGAGGCAATACGACAGGTTGCTCCAAGGAACAACATCAAGGCAGACGGGGAATTAGATACTAAGGGATGTATAGAAAATCCGACCGACAAACTGGATGCCGAGGTTCTTTATACGGGTGGAGGTAACTTTGTGGTGCTCTTTCAAACCCCCGAAGGGGCCAGAAACTTCACCCGCGTGCTGTCAAGGAAAGTATTGACCGACGCACCGAATCTGCAACTGGTTATTACCCAGGAGTCGTTGAATTGGCGCGATGGGTCCCTTTCCGAAAAAATCAAAGCCACCTTCAAGAAACTGGCAGCAGAGAAACGCGCTCGCACCTTGTCTGCTCCCCTGCTGGGACTGAGTGTGACGGTAATGTGCCGTTCCACAGGATTATCCGCTGTAGGTATGGCACCGGCGATTGGCGATGACCTGGAACGTCCGGCTTCTGCCGAAATCTTTGCCAAGCTTCGGGCTGTTGAGAAAAAGGGTGGACATCCCAGTGATGCTGACCAACGGTTACGAAAGCTACTTCCACCTCCTGCCAACTACGATTATCCCAACCGGGCAGATCATCTGGGCGGCACCAAAGGTGAACACAATTTCATCGCCGTCGTCCATGCCGACGGAAACGGTCTTGGACAACGTATCATGGACCTCGGTAAAGCTTACCCGAACTTGTCTCAGAACCGTGAGTATATTCATGCCCTGCGTTCGTTTTCGGAGGCTGTTAACCATGCTGCAAGAGCCGCGCTCCGCGAAACCCTGGATAAGTTATTGGCGAGGGTTCAAGACGACAAAGGCAAGAAAGTGATCATCCACAAAAACGCGAACGGTAACGAACTGGTAAAGATTGAGCTCAACCCCCAAGACGGTAACTGGTTGTTGCCCTTCCGTCCCCTTGTTTTCGGGGGCGATGATGTAACGTTCGTCAGCGAGGGTCGATTAGGGTTGTCTTTAGCCATTGAGTACCTGCAACAACTTGAAAAGCATACCGCCCATCTGCCCGACAGAAAGGGTCGACTGACGGCCTGTGCCGGCATTGCCATCGTGAAAGCCCATTACCCCTTCGCGCGGGCGTACGCGCTGGCCGATGAGCTGTGTAAAAAGGCGAAAAAATGCCGAAAAGAGATCCGAGACCTTCATCCTGGGTGGGATGATGGGTGCTTAGACTGGCACTTTGCATTAAGTGGGTTATCTGGGGGGATTGAGGTTATTCGCAAACGTGAGTACAGAGTTAACGCCGGTTGGCTTACGCTCCGGCCTGTGACTTTGAACGCAAACCCGAAGGAATCAGGACGCTCGTGGGGTGTGGTCAGAAAGGGAATCGAAGCATTCCAGGATTTACCACCATCTACACAACCCGGCCAGGAACCTAAATGGTCAACACGGCGTAACAAACTCAAAGCCCTGCGCGATGCCCTGCGAGAAGGCCCTGATTCCATCAAGAACTTCCTCACGAAGTTTAATGAAGGGAGGCCCCTTCCCGATGTGGAACCATCGTTGGTTGACTGGAAGAATGCCGGTTGGCAGGGCGGTTACTGTGGCCACTTCGACGCCCTTGAGCTGGCGGACTGGTTCATTCCCCTGTAAGGAGGTAGACCCATGAGACTGGAAATTCATCTGAAACTTAAGAGCGACGCAACCTTCGGGCGCGGGGATGGTGTGGCCGGACTGGTGGACGAGGAAGTGGAATACGATGTGGAGACCGGTTTACCGTTCCTGCGCGGGCGTACGTTGAAGGGTCTGTTAGCCGAAGAATGCGCCAACATTCTGTTTGCTCTGAATCAACAAAACTCTCCGGCATGTGCCAGGCTTGAACAGGCTGCAAAGTTTCTCTTCGGGCAGGGGGGGAGTACCTTAGAAGACGATGCTTTGATGCATGTCGGCGCCGCCCTGTTGCCCCAAGAGCTGCGGAACGCCATCGAAGTAGATGTGAAGTCAGACCCACCTCGTCTGAAGCCCGTCGAGGTTTTAGAGTCTCTGACTGCCATTCGCCGTCAGACCGCCATTGATGAAAAAACAGGTGCACCCGAGGAAGGAAGCCTGCGGTCAATGCGGGTTGTGCTGCGCGACACGCCGTTTATCGCGCGACTGGATTTTGATAGGGATCCCGATGACGTGGCAAAGGCGTTACTTGCAGCCTGTGTCCTGTCCTTACGGCGCGCGGGTACAGGGCGCAATCGTGGTCGCGGACGGCTGACTGCGCGGTTACGGGATGAGTATGGTCGCGACATCACGGATCATTGCTTTCAGGACTTTCAGCAACTCGTGAAAGGAGCGTCATCATGAGAGTGATCACTTATCGTATAACCTTGCTGGAACCGACCCTGGTCACGGCTCTGGAAGGCGATCCCAACGAAGCCGTAGCTTTTGATTATTTACCCGGCAGTGTCCTGCGTGGTGCGGTTATCAAACGATATCTCCGTGCAAGGAACTTAACCCAATTAGACGCCGTCGACACGGACGCACGGCGGTTGTTCTTTGATGGAACTACCCGCTATCTCAACGGCTATCCCCTGGATCGCCGGGGCAGGCGTACTCTGCCTACTCCCCAGTCCTGGCAGCGCGAGAAGGGCAACGAAAGGGATGTCTTCGACTTTGCAGTGGAGATGCGTGATGAGTACGAAAAGCAATGGCAGGGGGTCGACAAACCATTTTGCGCATTGAGTAATGAAGGGGAACAAAAAGTTCATCTGGTCCAGCCTGACCGTCACATTACCGTCCATACCGCACGTACCCGCCGGTTCGGACGGGCGATGCCCGCTCACAAAATCGATCCCTCGAAGGATGATACCCAAGGAGCCGTCTACCGATATGATGCCCTGGCTCCGAAACAGACCTTTGAAGCCGCAATTCTTTGTAATGATAGCGATGTAACCCATCTCAAGTCATGGCTCAGGGGTGATGCCATACTGGGAGGCTCCCGTAGCGGTGGCTATGGGTTATCAAGGTTTGAGGTTTTAAAGGATGAAGCATTAGATACCTGGCGTGAGGCAAGCGGCACGCTCATCCCAGATGTAGACGGTAAGCTGATCATCACCCTATTGAGCGATGCCCTGCTGCGGGATCACAATGGTCAGTTTGTCGTTGATCCACAGGTAGTCACACGGACGCTGTCAGAAAGGATGGGGATTTCTTTATCGCCTTACAAACATGCCGGCGAGGCGGCTCCTTCCAGATGGGCTTATCTTCGCGGAGAAACCGTTGGTGGTTTTAACCGCAAGTGGGGCTTGCCGTTACCACAGGCACTTGCGGTGAAAATGGGAAGTGTGTTCGTTTACGAAAAGCCCAATATGGACGACCGGGAATTGAAGGAGAGGTTACAGAAACTGGAGGCAGAGGGCATTGGCGAGCGCCGTGCCGAAGGTTTTGGACGGGTAGCCGTCAACTGGCATACGGAAGCGGAGCTAAAGGTCGATCCTACCAAGCCAAGGCCAACCATCCAGACTACCCCAATTTCGCCGGGATCGGATAGCGAGATACTGCTGAAGCGCATGGTGGAACGAATGTTGCGTCGGCGGTTGGACGAACGGTTAGTTAGTAAGGCGAACACCATTCGTATCGATAATGCACCGCACAATTCCCAACTATCGCGGCTGCGCAACATCCTGCACGACGAGCTGAGGAAAGAACAGCCCGATCCGCAGCGTGTGCGTGATTTCCTAGATCAGATCAGGGAACGTAATACAGCGCGAAAGCAATTTGAGCGTGCACGGATTGACAGCACACCGTTGTTGGAATGGTTGGAGAACACCCTTCAGAAAACAGAAGAAAATGCCTGGAAGGCCATACTGGGTTTTCAGATGGGAGATGCACGCAACGTCGGTGGCCTGACAGCGGCTCTAACCGATGCGTTACGTATCGAATATGTTCTACGTTTCATGGATGCCGTGCTGGCTCGTGCTATAAAAAATCGGCGAAAGGAGGAAAAACAGCCATGACGAAATCATTCTGGTCACCTCAAACATCCCGGAAAATCATCTCCCGCATCATCGTCGAGGGCGATTTGGTCCTTCAAACTCCAGCACATTTCAGCAACGGGGATACCGATGAGCTAACCGATATGCCGCTTTTGGTTGATCCACTCGATGGCAAGACACCCTTACTTACGGGCGCTTCAATCACCGGAGCGTTAAGAAGTTATCTCCGTGAGCGTGAACGGGGATATGGACAACCCGCCGATTCAGATTCAGCCAGTGTCCAACTCTTCGGCAGTTTGAAGCGAGATGAGGAAGGTGAACAAAGCCCGCTCATCATAGATGACGCGCTGGGTAAACCCGAAACGTTCGGTATCGAAATGCGGGATGGGGTCGGCATCGACCCTAAAAGCCGCACAGCCAGAGAAGACAAGTTATTCGACCTGCAACTGTGGCAGGCAGGTACGACCTTTCCATTACGATTCGAGCTGCTCATCCGTGCGAATGACAATGCCGATACCCTCAAACGCGCACTGGCAACGGCGCTGGCCGGGTTCAATGACGGTAGCATCACGCTGGGTGCACGCAAGCGGCGTGGTTACGGACGGGTGAACGTTTCAGGATGGCGCGTCAAAATCTATGATCTGACAAAACCCGATGATTTGCTTGAGTGGATCGAAAAAGGGAACGAACCCCTCTCAGGGGTGACCCCGATCCAAGACATAGGTAAGGCGTTGGGGGTTACGAGGCTCGAAGATGATCATCGCAAGTTTTTCCACATCAACACCACCTTCTCACTAAATAGCTCGCTGCTCATCCGCTCCGGCAGTGGTCAGGACGATCGAGGACCTGACATGGTACACCTGCATGCACGACAAGCCGATGGCATCAGAAAGCCGATTTTATCCGGGACAAGTTTGGCCGGTGTGCTACGGGCACGGGCACTGAAGATTGCCAACACGTTGAACGCCCAAGATCGGGCACAAAAGTTGATCGATGAGATGTTCGGAGCGGACATGGATAAAGTGCAGAAGCGCAGACAGCAGGGTAATCCAGATGCGACCCCGTTTGCCAGCCGCGTTACGGTCACTGAAACCGTCGTGCAAGGCGCCAGGACGGACCTTGTCCAAAACCGGGTCAGTATAGACCGCTTTACCGGCGGGGCGCGGGAGACGGCGCTATTTAACGAACAACCTGCGTTCGGAGGTCATGACACGACCCTGACGGTGGATATACAATTGATAAACCCAAAGGACTACGAAATCGGACTCCTCTTGTTGCTGCTCAAAGACCTGTGGACGGGTGATCTGCCCTTGGGTGGTGAGAGCAGCGTCGGACGGGGACGATTGGAAGGTAAACGTGCAATTTTAACATTCCAGAGCAGCGGTACATCCCAAAGGTGGGAAATCGAGACCAACGGACAAAGCCTGACCGTTAGGGGAGATCGTAGGGCCTTAGAAAAATTTGTCTCTGCATTGAACTTGCAGTTGAAGGGAGGGGGATCATGAAACTGGAAATTAAATCTTATCCTGCTGTCGTTCAACCGATTCCAACGGATACCATCCGGGATGTGAAAGGATGGTTACAAACCCAGGCTGTCCAATACAAGTTAAAATGGTTACTGGCACATGCCGACGATGGCGTGATCTGGGGTAAGATAAATGACGACGGGCAACTGGTCACATCCGACGAAGACGAAGTAGCACCTGAATTATCTCCACCGCTTCGCGCGGAAACATTACAACAGGCACGGCTGTTTGCAGAACACGCCGAACTCCTACTCTGGCGCGATGGCGATAACCAGTGGCACGTCCGCCTGATTCGCCAACCTACCGACGGAGAAACGCCGATATTCACCGATGCCATTGATGAGCTACAGATGCTTTGGGGTACCCACGACGAACATCGCAGCGGCTTTACCTTGCTCCGCGATGGGGCCCAGGGCTTACGTCATGCCGTGCCGGTGGAACTGCCCCTGAAAGAAAACCAAGTGACGACTCCCCCACGCCTGCGGGTACGACATTACATCCAGGAAGACGACAACGGCTTCGCACGTATCGTTGCCAGTCGGCTTGTCGAACTGAAAAACGAGGAGGGACCAAAATGAGCAACCGTACCATCTTGAATTTACCCAGGCACAAAAATCCCGTTAACACAAGTGGTAGGCTCAAACCCGATCGCACCGCCAGTGCACCTTACAACTTTGTGCCGTTGCCGGAAGTTGTTGTAACAGCCGTAGACCACGCCAACGATCTTCCCGACCATGATCGCTATTATCCTGATCGGCATACAGGTTATTTTGAGGTTACACTCACGACGAAGTCACCGCTTTACGTACGGTGTCCGCTCACCCGCGATGAGTTTGATCTGGATGAGCAGAATAAGGACAGAAACGGGTACACGATTGACAACCAGACACGTTACATCGATCGAATCAAGAACACCCCGCACTTTTTCTACACCCGTGACCCCAATCGGCCTGTTATCCCCGGTAGCAGCTTACGCGGCATGTTACGTAGTGTGCTGGAGATTGTGAGCTATGGCAAGGTACAATGGGTGACAGATTCACTCAAAATCTTTTATCGCGCAGTAGCAGCAGCAAAGGACGATCCTTTAGGCGATCCGTACAGAAAAGTCATAGGCAAATTTGGGAGTAAGGTTCGGGCTGGGTATTTGAGTAAAAAAGGGGATGAATGGTATGTGAAACCAGCTAAGAACCCAGCGAATATGGGATGGCCGGAGAAGGGGGCCTATCTCAAGATCAAAGAGGATAGTATTCCCGATGGCGCTATACCCGGTCTTATTCGTTTTAATTCCCCTCATTATCGGCCACAATATCATTCTGTGAGTTTTGATGTAGATATCCGCACAGGCAACAAGGGCAAATTCATCTTCATAACTCGTATCGGTTCCCCTGACGCAGGATACCCATACCGAGGCGTTCTTGTCTGCTCCGGTAATATGCATGAAGCTGGAAGCGAAAAGACCACCTCCCCTCGCAAAAGGCACGCGCTGGTGCTAGAGGCAATTGAGGAAAAGAAACTTCTCAAGATCAACAATCAAGCTGTAACGGACTATTTGGATGCATTGACTCCCTTCCAAACTGAACCACCCTTTGATCAACATATGGGGTGCCTACGGGATGAGTATCCAATTTTTTATGTTGAAGTGGGAGGCGAAGTCTTGTTTTTTGGTCACACTCCGAACTTCAGAGTGCCTGCTTTCCTCGAGAGTGACAAGCGTACTGCTACACCTCTGGATTTTGTTCCCAAAGCATTGCGCCGCCCTGAAGATATTGACTATGCCGAGGCCTTATTTGGTTTTGTACGCACACGACCAGAACTAGACGATATGAAGCAGCGCGGGGTTATTCAGGAAATCCCCAAGCAAGGGGATAAACATCGGGCCTATGCCGGACGTGTCTTTGTCACCGATGCAATGCTACTTGAAGGACAATCGGATATCTGGATCTCTCAAAATCCCATAGTGCCGAATATTCTTGCCTCGCCCAAGCCAACAGCCTTCCAACATTACCTTGTTCAGACAAGCGACGACAAGAACACACTCCATCACTATGGCGATAAGACGCCTGAGGAGACCGTCATTCGCGGCCATAAGCTATACTGGCATCAGGGTGACTGTACCCGGCAAGATATTGAAGCCTCCGACGCTCCGGCCACAAGTACTCAGCATACTCAGTTCAGACCCGTTAAACCAGGGGTAAAATTTACCTTCCGCATCTATTTCGAAAATCTCTCCGACCGTGAGTTGGGTGCGCTCTGCTGGGCCCTACATCCGTTAGGAGATTCCACAAAAGAATATTGCCATCATCTCGGCATGGGTAAACCCTTGGGCATGGGCGCGGTAAAGTTGGAGGTCGTCCTGCACCTGACCAACCGTCCAATACGTTACGGCTCGTTGTTTAACGGGGACACCTGGCAGACAGGCCTGACAGGCAAGGGTGAAGCCTTAACCGACCGTACAACGCTAGAACAGCGCACCCGCGAGTTTGAACAGCACGTTCTGAGCGTGCTGAAACTTAATACGACCTGTCAGCATCTCTGCGAACTGAAGCGTATCGGCATGCTGCTGAAGATGTTGGAATGGCCGGGATTTAAGGCAGTACCGCCTGTTCACGGTCAGGCTGTTCCTAACAACTGTGTCATCACTGAAAATGGCAGGCAGCGTCCCAACACCCGATATATGATGATCGAACTGCCGGGCGTGCAGGATTCCCAAAGAAATGAATACCGTGACCGTCCTGTCCTGCCCGACCCTTGTGCCTTCGATCCCCACCTGGGTAATCTGGCCGAGCCAACCCCGGATATCCAAACTGTGTTTGCCGGTACGTCACCCTCCACCTCGCAGGGGTCAGGTTCTATACCTACTGTAAAGTCACCAACCAAGACTGCACCACCGGCAAGCCCGAGGACCCAGAAACCGAAACAAGAAGAGGTCACAACGAAGAGAGAGTGGGTTACCCTGGCAGAGGATGTTAAGGGAGGCAAAGCAAAAGTCCAGACCGAAGGCGGTGAAATCGTTTCGTGTAGCAATTTCCCTCCCTATCCGATGGGAACAGCCGGAACACGTTGCCGTGCCGATGTCATGCGGCGGGATGGAAAACCACAACATGCGATTTTTAAAGGATGGAAGTAGTAGGTATCTCTATCCCATCAGTGCCCGGTAATTCTCTATGCGAATCTCTATAAAAATAGGTTTTCTTGAAGATCTTGCAAATTCACGGCCTGACATTGGGCTTGAGTGTCAAAAGCTTCTGAGGCTACTTCAAAAGGCTGATATGAGTGAACTGCAGGATCAAACACCTACATTCTCCGGTTGGCGTTTGTATAAAAGGTACTTTCCCTTTATACTGTTTTCACACCCTGGAAATCTCATAGTTCTGGCCAAACTCGAGGGAAATCTTGTTTCCATATACCGCATTTTAATCTTAAGCGATAATAGGTGGCAAACGCTCAGCGCAGTAAAAAAGGCACAACACAGAGCGGAGGAAGAAGCTCAAAGGAGGATTGAAGAAGAACGACGGCGGCTTGAGAGAGAGCGAGAGCGACTTAACCGGGAACAACAAAGAGTCGAGGAAGCACGTCAAAAAGTAGAAGAAGCATGCAGGCAATTGGAAGAAAAAGCACGACAACTTGACCAGGAACGACAAAAGGTAGAGGAAGTATGCCGTGAAGTGGAGGAAGCATGGAAACAATTAGAAAAACAGAGACAGCTTAAAAACGCAATACCCACAGAAGTAAAAGTATCCCAAAACATCGAAGAGAAATTTAAACAAAAGGATCAGAAAAGGTATATCCCCCTTGATCATAGGCCGCCTAGAAGGAGTACAGGTACGGGAGAACATCCTGAGAAACCAGTATTGCAAGAGCCAAGACTACGAGGTCCGAAACCCGAGATCATCTGTTTGAAAAGGGGGTGCCAGTGGATACTCGCTGTAGAGGTACCGGTGGATCTCCTTGAAAACCCTGGGTTAACGGTACTTCAAAATGAATCACCTCTCCTGCAAGATGAATCGGACGAGAATTACCGGTGTCTTAAAGAATTTCATGGACGGGTAGTGATCCGTTGGGAGGAAGACGGGAGTACGAGGGAGAAGCATACTACCTTTGGTGAAGAAGGCTATCTGCTATTTAAACTGAATAATCAACAAAATGAAGGACGCCACATCCGTTCTCCTTCATTGGGATCTTATCTGGCCGTGGTTCCAGATAGTTGGGAACGTGACTTTAAGCTTTCGGGACCTCCACCCATAGCACCGGAACCCGTTTCTTTAGAGGGTTACCAAGCTCATTTCTATACTCTTGAGAAGGACGACGATAAAAAGATCGCTTTTTGTAGCCGGGAGGGCAGGTTAATTATAATCCAGCCCAGAGCATCCCAATTTGAACTGGTTGGGAATCTTCTAAACGATGCAAATGAAGATATGGGTCCTTTATTTGGAGAGAAACCCCCCCGAATCCGTTCTTTAGACGACCACTTCCGATGGAAAGATATTGGGACCATTGTTATTGGGGAAGAGGGTATCAGAAAATTAGGGTGGACCAAGCTATGGAGTCCTGATCCGGAGAGTCGGGAGCAAAACTTGCCCTCTGAAGTTATAGAACGGGGAGATGGCTGGTATTTTATCAGGATTTATGATTTGAAGGATGAGCTTTTAGAGAGTTTAGACTTCAGATTTATCTCCGCCTTGAAGGATATTAGAATATTTCAACTCTCTTCTGTTCCTGCTAAAGACGGACATGAGCCCACACGGGTTGAATTCCTTCACCAGCCGGGTTGCACAATCCAACCTATTCATAAAGAAGACGTCGTCCAGATAAAACGTGAAGACCATAGAACGGTGTTGACCCTACCGGCACATCCTGACTATGATAAAACCGACTGGTTTATCAGCTCCCGAGGTATGTGTCAGGTACAGGTTACTATCCTTGTGGAAAGGCTCTGGTGGGCCATTGGAGAAGAAAACCAACTACCCCCAGAATGGAAAGCTCAAAAACTTCCTCTTACCCGTGAAGATTTCCTGGCTACATCGAGGAAAACGTTGTGGCTGAGACTTCCAAAACCACGTTGGGTAGATAAAATCCTTGTTGGGTTTGAACAATCAAAGGCCCAATCCTACCCTGTAAAGGTTACAGAGAGTACCGTTGCCATCCCATTACGGGAATTCAGTGATGCCCAGGAGATTCAGAACCCCGGAATAATTTTACTCAGTTTCTGGATTCCTCCCAGAGGAGTCTACGGAGTAGCTGCCTGTGAGCTTATACTCAAAATTGGTTGTAAATTCTGTAATTTCTCAGTCTTTACAGAAGAAGAGGTGTTGGATCATATCAAATCCGATCATGTGGATTATATAGATAAGTTCTTCCGGCTTTTGACCTATGAGGAGACATATTGGGAAGTATATGAAGAAATCCCATCTCTTCCTCGCAAAATATATAAATGTTCTTACTGTAATTTCTATACCGGATCCGATAATCCTGGGAATCCAACCAGCACAATAGCTAACCACATTGAAAACGACTGTAAACAGGTACCCCGTGGACAAGGGCCCATTCAAGTTAGTTTTCGGATTAGTGACAATGTCGATGAAATCCGAGAGAATTTTAACA
This sequence comes from bacterium, assembly GCA_030550175.1. GTDB lineage: Bacteria > Moduliflexota > Moduliflexia > Moduliflexales > JAUQPW01 > JAUQPW01. The sequence continues at coordinate 36,117 of JAUQPW010000018.1, read as the reverse complement.
AGAACCTCCCACGTCTCCATACGTGTAAAGAGTGTGGCCATATAAGCCGTGATATTACCTCAAGCGACATGATATGGCATCTAAGAAAAAACCATAAAAATCTACTTTATCTACTTCGATAAGAAAGTAAGGGGTCTCTAATGGATCTCATAACATTATCCCAACGAATTGAAGAGAGATATCGGCATTATCTAAAAACCACCTTTTATTTCAAGGATCCGGATCTCAGGGCATCTTTTGAAGAAGCCCTTCAGTCAGGATATTTAAGCAAAGGGCCGTACGTTGAGGCTACTCCCGTCTTCCAACGGGCCCAGAAGCCAAGAGATCTGTTCCGGAACCTCCTCGGATTTGAGCCTGATGAAGCACTCTTGAAGGCCGTACAGGGAGATAGACCCCTTTACCGACATCAAGAAGCAGCCATCCAAAGGGCCTTTGAAGGTCGTAATGTCATTGTTGCCACGGGAACAGGAAGTGGAAAGACGGAATCCTTTCTTTATCCTATTTTGCTTCACCTTTATCAAGAGTTTCAGTCCGGTCAACTAGGTCCAGGTGTACGGGCCTTGATTCTCTATCCCATGAACGCTCTGGCAAACGATCAACGTGAACGTTTAGGAGAGATCTGTCAACAGCTTGAGTACGAGAAATCACCCTTCAGAATTACCTTTGGTCAGTACATCGGAGAGACGCCGGAAGATGAAAACGACACCCGACGTCGTGTCTCGGAGCGCCTGGCAAATCGGCTACCCGGCGAGTTGGTTTTACGCTCTGAAATGCGCAGCCAACCCCCCCCCATATTCTGCTCACCAACTACTCCATGCTGGAATATCTGTTACTCAGACCTGAGGATAGTCCCCTCTTTGATGAGGGGTGTGCTCGATGGTGGACATTCTTGATACTCGATGAAGCCCATCAATATCGAGGTTCGAAGGGTATCGAGATGGCTATGCTCCTAAGGCGCCTTAAACAGAGACTTAGAGAGGGTGGGCGTCTGGAGCCTTTTCGATGTATTGCAACCAGTGCTACGTTGGCCGAAGGAGAAAAGGACCGGGGAGCAGTTGCAAAGTTTGCCTCTAACCTATTTGGTGAGGAATTTTGCACGAAAGACGTAATTCTTGGAGAGACTGAACCGATCCCAGAGTCAGGGATAGAAGAGCTTTCGGCACATGTTTATAGGCTTCTCCGGGAAGCCCTGCAGGGGCGAATTCCAGAAACCAGGAACCAGCTTGCCGGGTTGGCCAACAGATTGGGAATAGATCTCCTTGATAAGGAAGATTTATCCTATACGATTGGAAGGATTCTACAACGCGATATTCGATCAACGAAGCTACGTCGTCTTATTACCGGTAATCCTCGAGAAGCTCGGGAAGTTGCCAAAGAGGTCTTCGCCGACCTGCCGGCTACAGAACGTGTACCTGCTCTGTCTGAATTGATTGAACTCCTTCTACAGGCAAGAGATCCTACTTCCCACGCTCCACTCTTATCGGTACGTTACCATTTGTTCTTACGTTCGCTTGAAGGGGCATTTGTTTCCTACTGGCCTCAAAAGAAGATCTTCCTGGACCGTAAGGGGACGGATAGAGAGATTACAGCTTTTGAAGTTGCACTATGCCGGGAGTGCGGTCAACACTATTTTGTAGGCCCAAAAAATCTCAAAGATGGAAGATTGAAGGAAGCGATTCGCGATCCGGGTCAGTTTAATTTCGGCGTTACCTTCTTACGGCCTAAGGAAGACGATGAGGAAGATGATAAAGAAGATAACGGTAAGGATATCAACAGGCAAATACTCCAGCTTTGCGTTCGGTGTGGCAGGATAGGACGGTGTAGGCCGGAATGTAACCACGATCACATAATCCAGGTCGTCAAGGAAGAATCTCCAAAGGATGAGGACAAAGCAGACCAGATAGCGAAATGTGGAGCTTGCGGATATAGTGCTGCCGGTCGTGATCCCGTGCGAGAAGTAATTTATGGGACCGATGGTCCAAATGCAGTTATTGCGACGACCCTTTATCAGAACCTTCCTGAGAAACGGAAAAAATACTGGCATTCACCGATGGGCGTCAGGAAGCCGCATTTTTTGCCTGGTATCTTGAAGATTCGTATAAAGACATTCTGAACCGCAATTTGATTTTGGAGGTGGTCCGAAGGCTGAGTCCTTATGCACCGGAAGGTCTGTCCCTACGAGAACTGGCCACAAACCTTCGGAATCTCTTTATAGAGAGGAAGATTTTTCCCCCTACCAGGGGTGACTTAGACTTGAGTCGTGAGGCATGGCTTAGGCTCTATCAGGAGTTTCTCACAGATGAATCGAGAATTTCCCTGGAAGGCGTGGGCCTGGTTCGGTGGCTGGTAAAATGGCCAGACCGGCTCCAGATTCCCGAGAATCTCAAGAATTTCCCCTGGTTGTTAACCGAACAGGAAGCCCGGGATTTGCTATTCGTCCTCCTGGATTTTATGAGGGCTGAAAGAGCCCTTGAACTTCGAGTGGGACAGGGTATTTCCATAAATTGGAGTGATCTTAAGCTACAGGGAAATCAAACTCGGGTTCGAACCGGTAAACCCAGACAGCAAAAGGATGTACGGAGTTGGGATGGAAAAACGGGGCGGCGTGCCCAGTTTTTGATCAAGCTTCTGATAAGGAGCCATCTTTCCATAGATCAAGCAATGCCGTGGGCTACTGAAACTCTGAGAGCAATCTGGGAAACTCTTAAAGAATTCGATCCATCTATTTCTCCCCAAGACCGTTTACTTCTTCCCGTTGAAGATGCTTGGAGGCTTAATCCTGATTGGTGGAGATTGAGTCTTGTTACCAAAGGTCATAAAATTTTTCGGTGTGACACGTGTGGACGTCTTCAGACCGTATCGGTTCATAAAGTCTGTACCAGGCCTCGTTGCCCGGGTACGCTTAACGAGATCCAACCGGATAACCTTGAACCTAATCACTATCGTTTGCTTTATGAAGAGGATCTACCGGATCCTATGCGGGTAGAAGAGCACACGGCCCAACTGGATCGTGGGAAAGCGCGGGAATTTCAAGATGAATTCAAAAAAGGTAGAATTCATGTTCTGAGCTGTTCTACAACCTTCGAAGTGGGTATAGACTTAGGTAACCTCGATATTATCTTTCTCCGAAATGTCCCACCGGAGGCCTTCAACTATGTACAGCGGGTGGGGCGGTCGGGACGCCGAAGCGGATATCCTGGGTTCGTTATTACCTATTGTCGTCGCGGACCCCATGATCTTTATCATTTTGCTGAACCCAGGCGCATCCTTAGTGGTAAGGTTCGACCCCCTGTGCTGAGTCTACGAAACGAGAAGATAGTTACCCGTCATATCACGGCAACCGCCTTATCCTACTTCTTTCGAAATTTTAATGAAAGGTTTAAGACCGTTGAAAATTTTTTCAATGACCTGAGTCATCCTTCGGGCGTTGCCGACTTTAAAGCTTTTTTGGATCAGCAGGAGGCTAAACTTAAAAAATCTTTGCAGGCTATTGTTCCACCGGAAATAGCGGGCCAAGTTGGTTTAGAGAACAAAGGCTGGATTACAAAGGTTATAGGAGAAGAAAGCAGATTATTTCTTGCTGAGGCAGAAGTCTCCAGTGATTATCAAAACGTGATCGAGCTTGAAAAGAGTGCAAGGGAAAACAGAAATTATCGAACGGCTGAGTGGGCCCAGAAGCGGGCCGACACCATTGCTAAAGAAGAATTTCTTTCATTTCTTTCCCGTAAGGCTGTAATTCCCAAGTATGGTTTTCCGGTAGATGTTGTAGAGCTAGATACACAGAGGATTCAGCATGGTGAAGCAAAAGAAGTTTCCCTCCAGAGGGACTTAGCCATTGCAGTTTCTGAGTTTGCCCCAACGAGCAAGCTGATTGCGAACAAAAAAATATGGACTTCCTACGGGCTAAAGAAGGTTGCCGGACAAGAATGGGATCGCTGGTGGTATGCCCGGTGCCCCATCCATAACCGCTTTGAACGCAAACCCTGGCAGGATGAAAAACAACCACCATTTTTCAATAAATGCTGTACCCGTATGTTTCCTGCCCAGTACCTTGATCCAAAATTTGGCTTTGTAACAAATCGAGAGAAACCGGAAGAACCTAAAAGGCGACCCGATAAGATCTTTACCACACGGCCTTACTTTGCAGGTTTTAAAGACAAGGAAGGAAATCCGATTAACTTTGGCCTTATCAGCCTAACGACGGCCACTCCCGGTTATATGGTGGTGCTTTGTGAAGGCCGCCGGGGAGAAGGGTTTTATATCTGTGAAAGATGTGGAGCGGGATTTCAACACCTCAATCAGCAACTCAAAAAGGAACATAAAACTTCCTACGGAAATGAATGTTCCGGAATGCTTTTGCAGGTTTCTCTGGGGCATGAGTTTGTCACGGATGTACTTCAGCTTCAGTTTCATGCCAAAACTGAAGAGGCTACACAGCCCGTCTGGTTCGCGTACTCACTGGCTTATGCCCTGGTCGAAGGGGCTGCCTCAGAAGTCTTAGAGGTACCTTCCGCGGATCTCAGTGCAACGGTGGCCTATAGTAGTCAGGCAGATTCTCTGCCTCCCATCATTTTATACGATAATGTACCGGGTGGAGCGGGCTTGGTCGCCCAACTGGAGAAAAAAGAAATGCTTCGAGCCTGCCTGGAAGCCGCCCAGAAAAGGGTTAGCGGAAACTGTGGCTGTGATGAAGATACCAGTTGCTATGGCTGTTTGAGAAGTTATCGGAACCAGTTTGCCCATCCTTATCTTCAATGGGGTCCTGTCATGCGTTACTTGAAAACTATTCTCTCGGAGTGGAGAAGCAATTAAACGGCTTTCTATGTTAAAATTAAGTAAATAACCGGTACAACCTTTTGTTGGGATTCGTGTCCAACCTTACAAACATCTAGTACAAATCTGTAACAGGCTGAGGAACTCTAAGGGATTCGACCTCTGCCCCTTAACTTCCCATCCTTGTGGACAGGGAAAGGATTGAGGAGTGGGGATGGGGAGGGATCACTTATAGTGTTTGCGGGCTACGTTTATGTTAACCTCCTGGGGTATCAGAGGGATTTGGTCTGATTCATAAATAGAAACTAAGGATTGATCCGTCCTCCTTTTTTACCTACCCCTTTCCTCTTGGAAACTGATGCTAATCCGATAACTATCTTAACCCTGTTAAATTACATTTTAACCTTAAGAGCTCCATAGGAACCATCGGCTTGTAGCCATGTCCCACCGGGCATCAGGCTTCGTAGGGGGTGGTCTATGAAACACGGAACTAAAAGATCCTGGGCCGTCGGAGCTTTTTCAGTAATTTAACAGGGTCGAGTTATAACCCAAACAGAAAATTCTACCTGAGTTAACGCTGGGATTTACTGTGAACTGTTTCACAGTTGATCCTCTTTATATCGTCTTTTATCTTAAACTTTAATTACTAGCGGGGATCCAGGGATCTAGAGATTTCCCCGGGACCCTTCAGGGGGAATACCGTGGAAGCGCAGAATCGTTTTGTCAGACTCTTCGAGCTTATGACCGAAATTCGAGGAAACCCGTGTCAAACCCCTGAGCAGATTGCCAGGTATTTCGGTATCTCGAAAACCCAATTCTATAAAGATAAGGCAGAGCTCGAAAAGTTGAATTTCCGATTTACCTACAATCGCTCAACGCGTTCCTTTGAGATAGAGAAAGATCCCTTTGTTCCCACAGGTAATCTGACCCTCACCGAGATTTCAGCGTTAATTATGAGCGTGCGGCAACTATTTGACATGAGCGATTACATCATTACCTATCGGGCTATTAAAGCAATTAAGAAGATTGTGGCAAATTATCCGGATATAACAGTACGTCATAAACTCGAAAGGGTTCTGGAAGACGCTATCTATAATGAAGGCTATGGTTGCAAAGAAACGATCCTTAATGCTCTGGAATACGCCATGGAGCATCGTAAGATTGTAAAAATTACTTACTTTTCCCCTTATGATGGCTTCCGGAAGATCGTCCACGACGTTGATGTCTATATGATTTTCTTTAGAAGGCGTTCTCTATATATGGATGCTTATTGTAGAACTACCAGAGACATTCGTACCTATCGACTCAGCAGGGTATTAAAGATTGAACCCTGGCCTGAACCCAATCGGTTTGAAGTTCGGGAAGATTATTCATTTAGAAATCGCCACAGAGATAGCTTTTCGGTATTTACGGGAGAACGAAAGACCAAAGTGAAGATTCGATTCAACAAAGAGAAGGCTTTCTATATCCAAGAGGTTAAATGGCATCCCTCGGAGAAAATTGAGGCTTTGAAGGACGGGGGGATTCTCTACGAAGTAGAAGTCGCCGAACCAAGGGAGGTCATCTGGTGGGTTCGTCAATGGGGACCCGATGCAGAAGTGCTGGAACCCGAGGAGATGCGGCAGTATATGCTGAACATGGCAAGAAGGGAGGTGGAGATGTACGGGCGGAATCCAGAAGAGGAAGATAAAAATTTAAGATAAGTAACCTGTGGGGAAAAATCTTCCTCTCTATAAAGAGATTCCGAAGGTTTGTGGCCAGTTCTCGTAGGGACAGACCTTCCGGTGCATAAGGACTCAGCCTTCGGACCACCTCCAAAATCAAATTGCGGTTCAGAATGTCTTTAGGCTATCACAGAGGCGTATTTTGTTGCAATGGTTTATCGATCTTGGGAGAAAGAAATTTTCTGTACCTAGGGAGCTGTTACCTGTTTTATCACTTTAGAATACAGCTTCAATTTGCTAAGTGATTTTCCAGGAACAGTTTTGGGTGAATGGACAGTTGATGGAGATCATATAAACTCAGGTGAGGACCCCAAACCGGTTTTAGAAGACTTCTTTGAAACGGTTTGTGGCTTAGTTATTGAATAAGGCTTTGATCTCGTTTTATCAACTTGCTTTATTAAATAAAAACATCAGGATTAACTGACCATGGCTCAAATTACCATCAAAGAAACCTGGTTAAAATTAAGTGAGCAACCTGAGCAGTTTTTTGTTCAGGCCGGAATTCGGCCTTATGAACACCAGGTACAAACGTTCAAATGGTTGATGGATCCCCGGGTGGACGTGATTTTTAATGGGGCGTTGACGGGGGGCGGGAAGTCGCTGGCGGCGTTCTCCAGAGCGCTTTTCACTCATCCGCCGATGCCGACGCTGGCGCTTTACCCAACCAACGAACTGGGGCGGGATCAGGAAAGTCAGCTTAAAAATTATATCACACAGTTTCACCCGCCTTTTCCTCCCAGGGTTTGCCGCATCTCGGCGGATCTGCTTGCGGCAGCAGCAGATACGGCTGGGGTGACGAGGCAAACGGAGCTTCTGACCCGGTTTCAGGAAAGTGAGATTATCCTGACGAACCCGGATATCTATCACTATGTCCTTAACCTCTATTACCTTCGCGGTACCGATACCCGCGATAAAGTTTTTGCGCGACTGGTCAATAACTTCGACTTGGTGGTCTTTGACGAGTTCCACCTTTTCGGCACCCCTCAGGTGGTCAGTGTGATAAATGCTATCTTCCTGACGCGGCATATCTCGGGACCAGGTCGTAAGAAATTCCTCTTCCTCTCGGCTACACCCTCCCACTTACTCCGGGAGTTCCTGGAAAAGGCCGGGGTGAATTATCAGGTAGTTGAAAGCGAGTACGGTCACTTGAGCCGTGAAGAAACTAAAGCTCTGGACGAGGGGTTTCGCAAAAAATGGCGGAGAACCTCCCATGAGGTAACGTTGAATCTGGTGGTTCCGGAAAATGGTGCCGAGCGATGGATTATGGAAAATGCTGAGACAGTCCTTGTCGAGTTCTTCCGCAATCATCCAGGTTCCAAAGGCGCGGTCATTCTAAATTCCGTTGCTGCTGCAAAGCGCGTTGCACGGACATTGAGGGAGAGGTTGGGTCCCCAGGGCATCACGGTGGGTGAAAACACGGGCTTTAGTACAGAAAGTGAGAAACTAGCTTCTTACAGAGCAGATGTATTGATTGGGACCTCAACGGTAGATGTAGGGGTGGATTTTAAAATCAACCTTTTGATTTTTGAAGCGGTGGATGCCAGCTCTTTTATCCAACGGTTTGGGCGACTCGGACGTCACGATGGGTATACAAATGAGGAAGGTTCTTACATCCCCTTCCAAACGTTTTGTGCCTATGCCCTGGTCCCTCGCTTCATTTATGAGCGGTTGTTCCTAAGCAAGGAGGAGCAGAGTGATAACACCCTCCTTGTGGAGGGATCCGCCTATAGCCGGGAGGAGCTTCGCGATATCATGAGCCAGGTTTATCCCCCGGTCACCGATTTTCGCTACTATCCTTCCCGTTGGGGAGTGTTGCAATCCGCTTACATCTATTATGCCCTCGGCCAGAAGGAAATTAAAGGGGTTTACGAAACCATCCGGGAAGGGTTCAAGGAGGATAGCGAGCAAGCCTTTGGCATTAAAAACCTTGGCGCCAAAGTCGGCGAGGTTCACAGATATCTTCATAAGGAAGATAACCATGAGCCTGAGATTCTCGAAGTGGCTCGCAGTTTTCGGGGTACCAGCGGGCTGGAATGTGGGGTTATAGACCTGACCGTGGAAGATCCTAAGGAACGGTTTAAAACCTACGACCTTCCACGCCTCCTATCCAACTGGCGCATAGCCGGCGTTCTGGACCGGGAGGAATTTCTGGAGAAAGCAGAAGCAATCGGTATTTCCAAAAAACCCTTTGATTATGCCTCTCTCTTCCTTGAGGTGAATGGCTTCCTGGATCGCCCCAGCCGGTGGAGGTTTTATCTGGATTACGACCTGGGGGAGTTGAATCTCTCCCGTGTTCTGGTCCTCAAGGGGTTTCGCGTCCTTAACGTGGAGTCCGACTATCAAAACAGACTGAACACCAAGCTGCGACAGCAACGCCTGGTCTGTTATATCCTGGAAATGGACCGTTTCGATGTGAAATTCAGTCGCGCGCTGCCGCTGCTTTTTCCCGTTTATCCCTTAGCTGATCAGTACTCGATGAACGATCCGAATCCGCCCTTCAGCGTTGCCTTTGGACAAGAAGCCTTGATGCTGGAATCGCTATTTTTCTTCGTTAAAAGCTCCTCAAAGGGCTGGATTATTTGATGTGACCCTCACCCCTACACCCCTCTCCCACAGCGTGGGAGAGGGGTGTAGAGGTGAGGGCATCCGCCTATGGAATCTCAAATTTTAACGGTCAAAATTCTTCAAAGGGCTATAGAATCCGAAAACCCGAACGATTCGGTTTTCAAAGACTTTTCTGTCGAGGTTGTGCCCAGGCTTTTAGCTGAACTGGCAAGTTGTACGGCTAAAGGTGGGACCTGGGTCGAACAGAAGCGCCAGGAGATGTTGGCCGCAGGAAAACCGATGAAGTCGGAACGCGCCCTTGGAGATCAATCTATTACCGCCCATCTTCTTAATGGATTATTTCCCGTTGCAACCCTTGTAAGAAAACTCCGTCAAATGGATACCAGTGTAGCCCGCTACCTGGATGAAAAATCTTACCGACTCTTTGTCGCAGGTTATGTACTCCATGACTGGGAGAAGTTTCCCGGGGTTGAAAATAAAATTAAAGAACGCTTCGGGGCAGGATTTAAACCGGATTTTCTCAAGCACAGGGAATTTGTTGAGCCCATCCTGAAGGATTGGATAACGCGATTGGGGATCGACAACTTCCTTAGAGCTGGGGGGTTGAGTCCCGAAGACCAAATCGATACCCTGGCCTATCTGGCCCATAATGCCCAAGAGAAATACGAAACCCACCGTCCTACAGTAGGTTTCAGGCTTACAGTCTCAGATAGAGTCTGTGAGCTTACGGCGCGCCTGACACGGCTCGCAGATCTGCTCTCTTCCGAAGTCAAACACCCGGCAGATGTGCTGGCCGAGAATCTACGCCATCTCATCTATCAACTGAGCAATGGGCAGTATCAGTTTACCTTTCATGCCATCTCAGAAAATCGCGGGGTTCTCACCAACGTTATCAACAATGCACTGCTGGATCTCTATCGCTCGCTAGGTCATCAGCCGTTACTTTACTTTCCCAATGGTGTTGCCTATCTGGTGTCCAAGGAAGTATCTCCCCTCGATGTGTCATCTATCCCGGAGAGGGTTATCGAGAAAATACGCAAGCTCTGCGCGCATCAAATCGAAAGGCACCTGGTTGGACTGGGACGTGATGGCAAGGGGCTTAAGTTTGCCGATTATTACTGGCTTTTCTTTTCGCCGGAAGAGTTGGTCTTGAAAATAGCCCCGAAGGGAGCGCTCCGAAAGATCGTTGGGAAATCAGCCTCCGCACCTAAGCGCGCCGAAAAGCTCGAAGAAGTTCAATCTAAGGTCACGGAGCTCTCACAGATCTCCTTCGATTTCCCCGACGATCTTCGCATCGATCAGCTCGCCGAATTCTGTGACCTCTTGGAAAGGAAAATTTGGAGTGAGTTCTGCAAGCAACAGTTTGCGGGGGGAGCTGAGCGTCTGGATGTAGCGAAGGAACTGCTTCAACTTCTGAAAGTTGAGGACCTGCAAGTTATCTTCGATCTTCTCAAAACAAAACCTGAAGCCACCCGCGCGGCTGGCGGTGTTCCCCTTGGCTGGTATTACGTAGCCGCCGAATATATAAGACGAAACCCAGGTCTTGGACCGGATGATCTCTCGGATTTGTTAAATAACGTAGCTCAGGTCATCGCCGGGAAAATCTCCTCGACCTTGGAAGGCGTTGAAGTACAAGATGGCTGGGAGCACCTAAGAAATTATGTGTCCGCTACTATTGGTATTGATATCAGGCAAGATGCGAGCCGGGAGCGGGGGAAGGGATCTGGCTCTGAAGTTCTACAAAGTTTCTTAGGCGAGCTAAATCGATATAATGCCTTTAAACGTTCCCGTACCCGCGTCCGCCCCTGTTCACTTTGTAGTAGCCCTTTTGAAGCGTCTCAGCAAGAAGAGGCTGGAGTCCTTTTCCAACCCCAACTTTATACCAACAGGCAACCTCTTTACGGTTCTCAAGCCATACGGAATATTTGCCCTATCTGTTCTTTAGAGATGATGCTGAGACAAATCCTCATGAACCGAACGAGGCAGAGCGGCAAAGACTTTGAGGAGAGAAAGTATCGGTATCTCTATCTTTACCCGACCTATTACTTCACAGCTGAAACTGTGAGCTTTTTACGAAAGGCATACACCAACTTTCATCGAACAAATTTCAGGACCGATATCCGCGACCATCTGATTCCCTCTTGGGAGACAGGAAAAGTAGACTTCTCCCTGGCCCGATTCCAGAGTCTTGATGATTTTCTCATGAGCGAAGAAGTTATGGAAGAAAATAATCGGGTCTTCAAGCTGGATTATCCTGACGATGAGCCCATTACGTTCTTTTTTGCTGCCATTCCTCCGGGGCGGGATGCAACAGATACCGAGTCTTGGGTCATGCCGGCTTTTCTTGCCCTGCTCTTTCCACTTCTCTTTGATACCAAGGTGGTCGCTTCAGAGTCTGCAGTGCCCATTTATACCAGCGGTGCTGATTTTGAGGAGACGGTAGTGTTCGATGCCCCCCATGATTTTGTAGCACATCTTTTAAGTCGGTGCGAACAGGGTAAGGATGAAAAACACTTATGCCTCAGGCTGGATGAAATTCCTGCCGTATTATCCTGTTTCACGGCGGCTTATATCATTCATCTGGATGCCAACTCCCGGCAATCCCGAGGGGGTTACGATGCCAACTGGGGTCGACTTGCCGAGTTGGCCCGTGACTTGAGTGAAACCCCCTTATATGTTTTTCATTATTTAAACAACTGGATTCGTAAAGCCCAGCTCGAATCTCTACCATCCAACAAGATTCGGCTCTATGGCGAGCTTTACAAGTTTATTGATCCCAAGGAGGAAGCTATGAACCATCCCAGAAGATTGGTTGAACTTTATCGACGTTTTTATCGAGCCAAGCGTGCTTCGGCCAAGGCCAATGCCATTCTCAAACCGATAGATGTGGCGGCAGACGTGTTACTCAAAGCTGATAAAGATTTATTCGGCGACGCGCTGGTGGACCTGGTCGCGGCTGCGGTGATGTCCCTGATGCAACGGGTTCACAGTGGACAGGCCGAAGGAAAACCCACCTTTAATCTGGTGGAGGGTAAGTGGAAGTTGGCCCTTACCCCAGAGGAAGAACGTCAGGCCGTTTGGGACTTTGCCGAATATTTTGTTAAGGAGATTTTTGAAAAGTCCCTTCGAGGGGACCGTGCACGTCTTGCCGGTGTCCAATTAAACCTGTTTCGGGATACCTGTGAATTCATTTACCGCAAGATAGAAGATGAAGAGCACCATCAACGCGGCGTCGAAGTCCCAGAAGAGGTCGAAGAAGTCGAAGTATCGGCTTCCGTTTGAAGCCGAAGTAAACCTGTGCCGGATCTCCCGAAGGGAGGAGTCATCCGGGTTTGATAAGTTTTATGGAGAAAGGTGAAGCAACCGATTCTCAACAGAGAGATGTAAGGGTCTGATCCAGGGAAATTTTCGATCAAGGAGGAAAAAATATGTTTCTAAAAAGTTTAGATGAAAAACTTTTCTTAGGAGCTATTCCATCCAAACCGACTGGTAATTATGTACATTTAGCCGTTCTCCGGGTTACAGAATCCCATAGTCTTTTCCAGACCGATGGGGCACTCAATACAGCCAGGGTACAGGCTGGAGTAGAAGATCGGGGTTTAATGACACGTATCCTTATGTTCAAGCGGAAACAATCCACACCTGAAAGATTAACCGGAAGGGAACTGCTTCGAAAGTATGGCATTTACGATGCGATAGCCAGACAAAGGCTAGAACGGCCAAAGGGACGGAGCGAGAGAAGCTGGAGAACCAATTCCGGATGTATCATGCCTGTGATTACAATGTAAGTTTCTGTATGCGCTGTCCGGATTGCATTCTCTATGGTTTCGCTATCGGCGAAAGTGGTTCAGAGAAGTCTAAAGTTTTAGTGGATACGGCTTTCTCCATCACAGCCTATGAAGATTCTCATGAAGTACTGACCCTCAATGCCCCTTTTGAGGATGGCACCATGTCCCGTGCCGGAGAAACCACCTCTCGTATAAATACGCAAGACCATGTAAAGCCTGAGGTCTTCTTCCCAAGTATTGTGACCCTGAAAGATCCTACCGAAGCAGGATTTCTTTATGTATTGAATAACATCCTTCGTACCAAACATTATGGGGCTCAAACAACCCGAACAGGCAAAATGCGGAATATGGTATTGGCTGTTGTACTGGCCGATGGAGAGATTACCAGCAACCTGCGTCTGACACAAAGAACCTATGATTTGCTTAAGCTTAAGGATGAGTTGAGACCTCCTGATCCGCTCCTAGAAGAGGATGTCAAACAAGCCATGGAAAAAGCCTTGACGGAGTTGCTGCAGGGGGATGGAGTTCATTATCAAATAATTCAGGGAGACCATCTCAAAAACGTTCTTGCGGAAGCAGATACTGTTCTATCTGAAGAAGTTATCGGCCGGTTTTTGGAGCAAGCCTTTCGAGAATCCAAAGCTTATTTTGATACCTTTATTGGGGTAAAGTGAGGGAGATTATGCGAATACTGGAATGCGAATTAGAGTTTCACGATTTCGTATACTTTGCTACCAGAGAGATTGGTCGGCTATATGAAACCGAGGCATTAATCCATAATTATGCTTTATGTTATGCTCTAGGTCTTGTGGTAAGTCCTTATTTCGTACGGCAGCAAATACCTCAATATCGAGAAGATCTGAGTGATCTTAATCAGCGGGGGATCTATGTAACTCCGGCCGTTTCTATTCGCCATTCCTTTTCTCTGCATACGTGGAAGTACGCCATTAACCGGTATCATGTGGATATGGAAAAGCTCAAACGAGACCTGTGGGGAAGAAATGTTCCTGGTTTTGGGCGTGCCAAGGAGCTTGCTCCCGAGAGTCTCTTTCGGTTTTTTATATTCGATCGAACGGATCGTTATAAACCTCCTCCCTGGATTCGAATTGGGAAATGGTTAGCGAAAGCACGTTTAGATTGGCATGAATGCCGGATTAAATCAGAAAGGAGTGGCTCTTATCTGGCTGTTCATCCCCTCAATCCACTGGACGTTTTACCTATGAGTAGATTGAGGTTATGTGATTATATCAACATGCCTCCCGTTAGTTTAATCAACAATGCGCATCTTGAGGGAAGTTATCTTATTGTCGAATGTCCAAGAGGGTCTTTCTGCTTCCCTGCCGGTATGCAATTTAATTTTACAGGTGATCGGCAATCTTAGACATTCAGGATTGAGAATCCAATAGGGGGCAAAGGTATGCCTTATTCTATTGTCTTAAAAATTTTTCCGAAATCAGAGTTTAATCTTCGTGAAGCTACCGGGGCTAGACTTCAAGGGATGTTCCTGGAGCTCATGCGGCAGGTTGATCCAGAGCTGGCCACTGAATTACACGACAGACCGGATTTAGACGAGCCGACAGCTCTCAGGCATTATGCGGTATCGCCATTATTTATAGACAAGGGAGTTGAGAGGGTAAGGAACAGGACCAGTTCTAATCATAAGGTTCTGACCTCGGGGGGCACCCTATACTGGTTACACCTTGCAGCTTTGGATGACCGGGTTTATCCGGCTTTATTAAGTTATCTGCTGGGGCTTAGAGGAGTAAAGAAGGAAGGCGAGAGTCCTTTTCCTGTCTTAATTATTGATAAAACCCAATTTCAGATTGTTGAGGTATTGGCTTCTGGGTTTAGTCGACATCCATGGGCAGGATATAGCGAGGTAGAGGATCTTATTATTCGGGCTTCAACGGATGAGCGGATGATTACGTTTGAGTTTAAATCACCGACCGTATTTGAACGCCTGAACCGACAGATACCTTTACCGGAGCCTCGTCTTGTTTGGAAGAGTTTAGCCGATCGTTGGAACGATGCTTTTGGAGCAACCTATCCTATTTCCCCTGAGTTTGTGGATGCCGTAGAGAATCATCTTGTTGTTGTTTGCTATCATATTCATACCCAACCTTTTCGACAGGATAGTGAAATTACGCTTACTGGATTTGTTGGACAGGTGACATTTCGTATTATTGGTCCTGTTTCGCCGGAGTTTATCAAGATCACCAATTTATTAGCTGATTTTGCCTTATTCAGTGGGATTGGTAAGAAGACGACTCGGGGGATGGGAACGGCCCGGCGGGTTTCAGATGGAGAATCTTCTAGGACCCTGGAGAAGAGTGGGGGAATTTTATGAAGGCCGAGGAAGACCACATTTTAATTTCAGCACTGAATCAATTTGATTATTGTTCCAGGCGTTGTTATCTCATTTATTGTGAGGGGCAATTTTTACAGAACGAACATACAGTTGAAGGTTCCATTCTTCATGCTCGTACGGATATTCCGGTTGAAGTCCGGCGAGGGGATACCAGGCAATTTCGTTCTGTTTGGCTTTATTCAGAGAAATACCGGCTTCATGGGCGGGCGGATGTGATTGAGGAAAAGGACGGTAAAATCTATCCTGTAGAGATTAAAAAGGGCCGTCGAGGTGATTGGAAAAACGATCAACTACAACTTTGTGCCCAAGCCCTATGTCTGGAGGAGATGTTAGGTTGTGGAGAGATCGAGACAGGGTATATCTACTATGCCGCTACGGGGAGGCGGCAAGAGGTAAAGCTTGATAGTCGAATTCGGCAGCAGACGATACAGACTATCGAGAAGGTCAGGCAATTGCTCTCGAAATGTGAGAAACCTCCTTCGATCTATGGTCCACGGTGTCGGGGCTGTTCTCTTTATCCAGTTTGTTTGCCTCGTGAGACGGCGAAACTTATTAAGCTTCAATAAATGTCAGAATAACCAAGCTATGAATAAAACAGATTAGCAGGAATAAACTTCTCGGTATTCGTGCAACCGGGGACGGTTAACCTACTAGATCTTATTTTTTGATCCATATGGCGACTTTATATATTACAACGGAAGATTCTGTACTTCGCAAAGTAGATGAGCGTTTAAAGGTTACAAAGGAAAAACAGACGCTCATTGACGTCCCTATGTTAAAGGTTTCTTCGGTGGTTTTACTGGGTCGTGTGGCCGTAACCGCTGCGACGGTGGAAGCCCTGTTGGAGCATGGGATTTCACTTTGTTATTTGAGTCGTGGGGGTCGATATCGGGGTCACATTCAACCCCCCTTAAACGGGAATGTGATTTTACGTCGAACCCAATATCGAGCTGCTGATGACGAAGTGGTTATCAAACGCATTGCACGGGCGGTTGTAGCCGGTAAGTTAGCCAATATGCGTACGCTTTTAGTTCGCAGTCGTCGTTCGGAGGAAGATGAGTCAAGTAGTCGTTTTATAGCTTTGGATAAGGCTGTAGAGCGCATCAAACAAGCAGAAGAGGCCTTACCCTATGCTCAGACGTTGGATGAAATACGTGGGCGTGAAGGAGAAGCCAGTGCAGCTTATTTTAGTGTATTTGGAGCCTTAATTAAGGCTGACGGTTTTCAATTTGAAAAGAGAATCAAGCATCCTTGCCGGGATCCCGTGAATGCCATGCTTTCATTTGGTTATACCCTGCTCATGTACGATCTTATTGCAGCAATTAACATTGTTGGTTTGGATCCTTATGTAGGGTTTCTACATGCTGACCGTCATGGCAAACCCAGTTTAGCATTGGATTTGATGGAGGAGTTTCGTCCGATCGTAGTGGATTCGGTGGTATTAACTTTGATAAACAAGCGGATGATAGGACCTACCGAATTCGAGCAGCAGCTAGGGGGAGTAATTTTGATGGAAGAAGGGGCACGGAAGACCTTTTTAAAGCAGTATGAGGAACGCAAAATGACAGAGTTTCGGCATCCAGTTTTCGGTTATAAAGTAAGTTATCTTCGGACATTTGAGTTGCAGGCTCGGATTTTAGCCAAGGTTTTAACTGGAGAGTTACAGGAATATGTCCCCTTACTGGTAAAATAGTAATTTTACTCCCCACAACCCCAACTTTTCTTTGGAGAGTTACAGGAATATGTCCCCTTACTGGTAAAATAGTAATGTTTGTTATTGTTTCTTATGATGTTAGGGAAAACAAGCGGCGTACTCAGATTCATAAGGTTTTGAAGTCTTATGGGGAGTGGGTCCAATATAGCGTGTTTGAATGTCAGTTGGAAAAAAAGGATTATTTACGGTTACGGGACCGATTAGACAGGTTGATTGATAAGGAGAAAGGTGATAACATACGCTTTTATTTTTTATGTGACCGATGTACTGGGCAGGTAGAACGTATTGGAGGTCGGATGCCATTGGAGGATGGAGCAGTTTTTGTTTAAGGGAGAAATTTCTTGACAGTTTCTAAACGAATTGGTAAAGAAGCGCGTATTGAGCAGGGGAGTATTTATTTTAACTTTCTTAACCGAGCATCGAAGCTATCATGATTTTCCTGGAAGATGCTCGGTTAAGTCAAAGGAATTCAAGTTGGAAGGCTGATAGGAATTCAACAGGAAAAGGGAAATGCTAAAGAAAGCACTATCAAAAACAAAACAGAAAATAAACCCGAAAATTGAACAGATTTTCGGTTTTGAGACTGTAAGCCTCACACTCATAGTGTCTTGGATGCGGGGGGTTGAAAGGCCGATAAGAACCCAACAGGGATTGAAACTCTATCCAAAACCATAGTTCTCCAGGGGGTTTTTCCCTTGAAAGGCCGATAAGAACCCAACAGGGATTGAAACTTACCTGGGAGCCTACCTCCCTCCAGCAGACCACGGTTGAAAGGCCGATAAGAACCCAACAGGGATTGAAACTTTAAATTCTATTCCAGAGGTTTCCCTTAAGGCGGTTGAAAGGCCGATAAGAACCCAACAGGGATTGAAACTCGTCGGGGTCTATATGGATGAATGCGGGATTATAGTTGAAAGGCCGATAAGAACCCAACAGGGATTGAAACGACGCCTTTGGCGCGGCGCGACCTCTGATGATATTGTTGAAAGGCCGATAAGAACCCAACAGGGATTGAAACCTGCAACGATACGTCGCCACGGGAAGAAAAAGAGGTTGAAAGGCCGATAAGAACCCAACAGGGATTGAAACTCTGAAAAGGAATACCTTAAACTGAAAAGCAAGGGTTGAAAGGCCGATAAGAACCCAACAGGGATTGAAACTATAATGTTTTATCTTATCCCTCCAACCTTCGTGAGGTTGAAAGGCCGATAAGAACCCAACAGGGATTGAAACACAAGCAGAAACCAAGAAGGAAATTGCAGGGGAGCAAGTTGAAAGGCCGATAAGAACCCAACAGGGATTGAAACTCTTGAATTTCTTGAGCTAAATCTTCTATTAAATCGTTGAAAGGCCGATAAGAACCCAACAGGGATTGAAACAATATTTAAAAAGGGGCTCGATGTCCCCGTTGGGAGTAGTTGAAAGGCCGATAAGAACCCAACAGGGATTGAAACGCTCCTAAGCAGCGACTGCAGGGGAAAACCCCCTTTGTTGAAAGGCCGATAAGAACCCAACAGGGATTGAAACTACCCTATCCGTTTCAGAAAAAGCCCCCATTTATAGTTGAAAGGCCGATAAGAACCCAACAGGGATTGAAACGAGGGGAGGTTTTCCAGAAGGTTCAGGTAAAGAGGTTGAAAGGCCGATAAGAACCCAACAGGGATTGAAACCTCTATCAATTCCGATAATGCCCTTAAATCTGAAGGTTGAAAGGCCGATAAGAACCCAACAGGGATTGAAACCCTTATGAACAGAAATGTCCCAAAGCCTCCCACTTGTTGAAAGGCCGATAAGAACCCAACAGGGATTGAAACTCACACCGACCTGATCTTACCTGACCAGAGATTTGGTTGAAAGGCCGATAAGAACCCAACAGGGATTGAAACGGTTACCCTTTAAAGAAGATCTACCCACGTGGAGTAGAGGTAAAGGACCCTTCGCCTCTACTTTAAGGGGAGAGTAGTATTTTGTAAAGTTAATTCTGTGTGATTCTCCTCACCCCAGGCCTCCATAGGCAGCAGGTTAAGAAAAGCCCCGTCAGAGTGGACGACGACGTTGTAGGGACACGGCGGCGCCGTGCCCCTACGTGGATAGGATTCTGTTTCCCCCGGCTCACGCCAGGGGCTATCCACAGGTCGCCCTGCCGGGGCTAACCTTCTTATCCTGGCGCGTATGCCTCCAACCCCTCTCCCCCCTCTAATCCCCCCGCATGCGGGGGAGGGCGGAGAGGAACTGGGGGTCAGGGCCACCTAAAAGTCAAGTAAAACTAAGTAAACAATGTACTCAAGATGATCTTGTAAAAGTCTCGGTTTATCGGTATCCTTTAAGTAAGGCTTCAAGGAAAAAGGAAAGAGGAAATGAACCTAGAAAAGATAAAATAGCTATAATCTTTTACTTCCTTAGGAATTAGGGATTAGGAATTGAGAATTGGGGGTCCCCTAATTCCTAATCCCTTCTCTGGCTTATATAGGTTATTAGAACTAGTTTTACCCGTTTTGCGGTGTTGGCAAAGGGGGGAAAGGTTATTTTTTGAATTGCCGAAAGATGATTTTGCAGTCTTGTAGACGGAGTACGAGGGGTCTGGAGGACAATGGGTTACACCCCTGGCTATTGGGGTTCTGAATTTCCTAATGCCCTCTTTGGAATTGGAAGCGAATTGATGGGCTAATGGCTTTAAGGAAGGGGGCTTTATCAGATGCAGAGGGGGTGCAGCTAACTTCTCAAATTTCCCTACTTCAGGATAGAGGAGATCAGATCACCGACAAAACAACGGGGAAACGAAAGTCAAGGTAAAAAAGAGCCATTCGATTTGAAACTTGCTATAAAAACAGAGCTATATTAAAATTAGATCCATGTGAGGGTTCAAGGCAAAGTATGAAGTGTCAAACAGATCACGAAAGGAATCAAAATGCATGAGATGGGACTCGCTAAGGCTATTTTAGCCGTAGCACTGAATGCAGCAGAAGGTCAAAAAGTGCAACGAATCTGCTTGCAGATTGGAAAATTGCAGATGGTGGTGCCGGATAGTCTTGAGTTCTCATTCCAATTGGTGGCCGAGGGTACAACAGCAGCAAGAGCTGTGCTGGAGATCGTGGAAGTCCCTCCTTGCCTACGCTGCAGGCAATGTGGGGTCGAAAGCGAATTCAACCATCCGCCGTTTACCTGCACACGCTGTGGTGTTTCCGATATGGAGATTGTGTCAGGAAATCAGGTCTTAGTAGATGCCGTGGAGCTGGAAAACGGTGTTACCATCAAATGCCGATGAGAACCTTGAAGAACACCCTCGAACCTATCATCTGCAAGACGGTAACCCTGAGACCTGATACCCATGAGTCTTAAAGAAATTAAGAAAATCCAGGATAAAGTCAAAGTAAAAGGGAATAGACGTCTCAAGATTATGGTACGGGGGGCTGTGCAAGGAGTTGGATTTAGACCTTTTATCTACCGCCTGGCAACCCAACTCGAACTTCAGGGCTGGGTCTTAAACTCCCCCGAGGGGGTGCTTATTGAAGTCGAAGGTAAAGAAGAAAATTTAAATACCTTTTTGCTCCACTTAGATAAAGAAAAACCACCCAGATCAATAATCCAAAGCCTTGAGTTCTCTTTTCTGGATCCTGTGGGTTTTAATAGCTTCGAGATAAGAAAAAGCGAAGCAACAGGAGAAAAAAGAGCCCTTGTTCTCCCTGAAATAGCTACCTGTTCTGAATGCAGGGAGGAAGTATTTGACTCTATGAATCGTCGCTTTCTTTATCCGTTTACAAATTGTACGAACTGTGGTCCACGCTTTACTATCATTGAGGCACTTCCCTACGATAGAGGAAACACCTCCATGAAGATCTTCAAGATGTGTCCAGAGTGCCGCGATGAGTACGAAGAACCCCGAAATAGGCGGTTCCATGCCGAACCAAATGCTTGTTCTGCCTGTGGACCAACCCTGGAACTCTGGACTCCGAAAAGAGAGCCCATCGCAAAGGGACATGGAGCACTACTCAAAGCAGCTGAAGCAGTAAGATGTGGAAAAATTCTAGCCCTAAAGGGTTTGGGCGGTTTTCACCTTATCGTAGATGCAGGGAATGAAAAGGCTGTAATTAAACTTCGTGAAAGGAAAGGACGAGAAGAAAAACCTTTTGCCCTTATGTTTCCATCTTTGGATACGGTAAAAAAATATTGTGAGGTCTCACCCTTTGAGGAACGCCTCCTCCGCTCTCCAGAAAGCCCTATTGTACTTCTTAAAAGATCCCCCCGAG
>JAUQPW010000018.1:0-14928 GCA_030550175.1 bacterium | reverse complement strand
TTCCCCCCTCCCTCTCTCCCTCCCCGCCCCCACTCCTTCCCTCCCCGCATGCGGGGAGGGAGAGAAAGATAGCTCCCAGTGTAGCTCCTCATAACCCTTATCTGGGTGTCATGCTACCTTATACGCCCCTTCACCATCTCCTGATGCAAGAACTTGGCTTTCCTGTTGTGGCTACAAGTGGGAACCTGACCGATGAACCGATTGTAACCGATGAAAAAGAAGCTCTGATCCGCCTTCAAGGAATTGCCGATTTCTTTTTGGTCCATAACCGTCCTATTATAAGGCATGTGGATGATTCCATTGTGCGCGTAATCCTGGGAAGGGAGCTCCTCCTCAGACGTGCAAGGGGATATGTCCCTCTTCCCATCCGCCCCGTACAAACCCCTAATCGTGCACCCTTGCCTAAAATTCTGGCTGTAGGAGCTCATTTAAAAAATACCATAGCGATTTCTCTGGGAGACCAGATATTTATAAGTCAGCATATAGGCGACCTTGAAACACAAGAAGCCTATGAGGCTTTTCAAAGGGTTATAAAGGACTTTAAAAGGCTCTACAAATTTGAACCTGAAGGGGTTGCTTGCGATATGCATCCCGATTTCCTTTCTACTAAGTACGCGAAAAGCTTGGGCCTGCCTGTGATAGAGATTCAACACCATCACGCCCATGTGGCTGCCTGTATGGCAGAGAATGAGTTAGAAGGTCCTGTTTTAGGAGTCTCCTGGGATGGAACAGGATACGGTACTGATGGAACTATCTGGGGCGGTGAATTCCTTTGGGCTGATTATATTTCATTTCAACGGGTTTACCACTTTAGAACCTTTAGACTCCCCGGGGGTGAGAAGGCAATTCATGAGCCAAGAAGGACAGCTTTGGGGATTCTCTATGAGCTCTTTGGTGAAGAAGCCGAACAGGTTATGGAAAAAAAGGAGATCCCCTTTCTTCGAACCTTTTGTGAAGAGGAGCTTAGAATTTTCGGGCAGATGATAAGGAAAGGGATAAATTCTCCCCTTACATCAAGTGCTGGACGTATCTTTGATGCCGTAGCTGCTTTAATAAACTTGAGGCATCGGGTGAGTTTTGAGGGACAGGCAGCTATGGAACTTGAATATGTAACCAGAAAGGGGATCAACTCCTCCTATCCCTTTGAAATCACAAACCAAGAAATCATAGATTGGTCTCCAATGATTTTAGCCCTCCTAGAAGATCTCCAAAAAGGAGTGTCAAAGGATGTGATAGGAACAAAGTTCCATAATACTCTCTCTGAAATTATCCTGCAGGTAGCTCATCGTATGGGTATGGAGAAAGTTGTGTTAACAGGAGGTGTATTTCAAAATAGCTATTTAACCGAGCGTACCTGGAGAAGACTTGAGGAAGAAGGATTCAAACCCTATATCCATCAGAGAGTACCCCCCAATGATGGGGGTATATCCTTTGGACAAGTCAGGGTAGCTGCTTCCCGTTTTTTGACATCCGTCCAAGACCGTTGAATATTCAACGGAGATAGCTGAGAATTTAGCCGCCTTCATTATGGTAAAACTAACTTAATCCCATACCTTTGACCAACGACTAAAAAAGGAGATGAGAGAATGTGTCTGGCAATCCCTGGAAAAGTAGTTGAAATTTTCTATGAAAACGGGCTCAAAATGGGTAAGGTCGATTTTGATGGGATCACCCGAAAAGCCTGTTTTGAATATGTACCGGATATACAGCTTGGGGATTATGTTCTGGTTCATGTAGGATTTGCCTTAGGCAAGGTTGATGAAGAAGAAGCCAAAAAGGTTTTTGAGTTCCTGGATCAGATGAATGAACTCGGAGAACTTAGAACACTCCAGGAAGATAACTAGAAATAGAGGCCATTTAAAGAAGAGGGTTTAAACCATGAAATACCTTGATGAATATAGAAATGAAGAGACAATCTCTCGCATGGTAGATAAGATCCACCAGTTGGTGAAGCATCCCTGGGTTATCATGGAAGTCTGTGGCGGGCAGACCCATACGATTGTTAAATACGGAATCGATGAACTTCTTCCCAAAGAAGTTACGCTGGTTCACGGTCCTGGATGCCCGGTTTGTGTGACATCCCTTGAGATGATCGATAAAGCCTTGGAAATAGCCTCTCGCCCCGATGTTATTTTCTGCTCCTTCGGAGATATGTTGAGGGTTCCAGGTTCCAAAAGAGACCTTCTTGCAGTTAAATCGGAGGGCGGAGATGTAAGAATCGTCTACTCCCCCCTGGATGCCCTGAAGATAGCCCAGAATAATCCACATAAGAAGGTGGTTTTTTTTGCTGTGGGTTTTGAAACAACAGCTCCGGCAAATGCCATGGTAGTATGGCAGGCCAAAAAGTTAGGGATAAAAAACTTTTCCCTGTTGGTCTCCCATGTCCTCGTCCCTCCTGTAATTGCCTCCATCCAACAGTCACCACAGAATCGGATTCAGGGATACCTGGCTGCCGGGCATGTCTGTACCATCATGGGGTGGAAAGAGTATGAACCGATTTCAGCCCACTATAAGGTCCCCATCGTAGTCACCGGGTTTGAACCTTTGGATATACTCCAGGGTGTCTACCTGGTCGTAAAACAATTAGAAGAGGGAAGAGCTAGGGTTGAAAATCAGTATGTAAGAGCTGTAAAGCGCGAGGGAAATATATCCGCTCAAAGGCTCATATTCAACGTCTTTGAAGTTACAGATAGAAAGTGGCGAGGAATAGGAATTATTCCGAAAAGTGGTTATAAGCTGAGGTATGAGTTCGGGGAATACGATGCAGAACGACTCTTTGAGGTTGATGAGATAAAGGCCCAGGAGTCTCCTGCCTGTATAAGTGGCCAAATTCTAAAAGGCTTAAAGAAACCGCATGAGTGCCCAACTTTCGGTAAAGAATGTACCCCTGGGCATCCGCTGGGAGCCACTATGGTATCTTCGGAAGGTGCATGCGCCGCTTATTACAACTATGGCAGATATTTAAAGTCACTCAACCATGAGTCCTTAATTGCCAGTCCCTAAATGATTTAAAGTCTAAGATAAGAGACTCGTGGTCACAACAAGGAAGTGGAAGAGGTTGTTAGATGTAAATGCTGGAAGTAGCTGACGGGTGGGACGCCTATGCTCCCAGGCTTCCCCATCCTTTGTGAGAAGAGAGAAGGAAATTATCTAATTTCTGGATCACCGACTTTTCCACAAAAAATCGGTGATTCATAATACAGAAGGCTTCAATGTCCGAAAGAGTCGAATTCGTCCTTAGCTGTCCTTTACCAATAACAGATTATAAAAATATACTTCTCGGTCATGGAAGCGGAGGAAAACTATCCGCGGATCTGATAAAGAAAATATTTCTTTCGCAATTTAAAAATCCCTATCTCGGACCTCTTAACGATGCGGCTGTTTTTGAGGTAAATGGAACAAGACTTGCGTTTACAACAGACTCCTACGTGGTAAATCCTATATTTTTTCCAGGAGGAGACATTGGAAAGCTTGCGATTAATGGGACTATTAATGACCTTGCGGTAAGTGGCGCAAGACCCCTTTACATAAGTGCAGCTTTTATTCTTGAAGAGGGATTTCCCATAGAAAACCTATGGAAGATTGTTCTTTCCATGAAAAGCGCCTGCGAAGAAAGCGGGGTTTTACTGGTTACGGGAGATACAAAAGTAGTAGATAAAGGAAAAGGAGATAAAGTTTTTATAAATACCTCGGGTATAGGGATAGTTGAAAAGGATATCCAGATCTCTTCTGATCGGGCAAGACCTGGGGATAAAGTCATCCTAAGTGGTGCGATAGGACTTCATGGGATTGCTATTCTGTCCGTCAGAGAAGGACTGGAATTTGAGACTCAAATCATAAGTGATACAGCCCCGTTAACACCTCTGGTCATGGATATGTTGAGTGTAAGCACAAAAATCCATTGTATGCGAGATCCCACACGGGGCGGGATTGCAAGTGCCCTCAATGAGATTGCCTCTAGCTCCAAAGTTGGAATCAGAATAGAAGAAAATAAAATCCCTATACCGAGAGAAGTCCAAGGAGCCTGCGAAATGTTAGGGCTGGACCCTTTGTATGTAGCCAACGAGGGAAAACTCATTGCCATCGTGGATAGAGAAGATGCCGAATGTATAGTTAAAAAAATGAAGGCCCATGCTTTAGGTAGAGAAGCCGCTGTTATCGGAGAAGTCCTTGATGATCACCCCGGTATAGTTTTTATGAAAACCCGAATAGGCAGTACACGGGTGGTTGATATGTTGACCGGAGAGCAACTTCCAAGAATTTGTTGAGAATAGCTACCCTTCACCCCTGGCGGAGCTTTTTGAGGTATCGATTATTCTGAGGTACCGATTAAAAATTGATATAAATACCAAACCTTTTTCAGAGTCGACAAAAAGGAAAAATACACAGAAATGAAAAAACTACTCCCCTGGATCTTCTTTTTATCATCAGGATTATGGAGTTGTTCAAAACTACCCCAGGAATCTCCAGGACCTCTAACACCTATAACCCCGGAAGGAACTCTTGTGATTCGCTACCAGGCCTACGGAACTTCTTTTACCAATGCCCAGAAAAACACCATTGAAAATTATGCAAAACCTATCCGAAGAATAATCCCGGCAGGGGAAAGTTGGATTTTAATTGCAAATTCATACTCGGATGAGGAGTGGCCTGCTTTCTACCTTCCAAAGGCATAAAAACTTCTTGACGAGAAGTAGGGAAAAATAGTACAACAAATAATTAAAGCAGCACAGGGCACTATCAAAGTGCTTACAGGCCTTACCAAGGGGGATCTTTAGTTATCATCGTAATTTCTTCTAAAGGGGAGGAGGAGATACCATGAACAGTAATTGGAAAGTGGCAACTTTTGTCTTTCTCTTTTTGTTTGTTCTTACAGGCGGTGGCTTTTACTGGAAGTATCTGGAAGCTTTCGAAAAGGGGAATCAGTTGAATCAGCTTCAAGCCAGAATGCAACAGGATAAATCAACCCATTTAGAAGAAGTCAATACGCTTAAAGGGCAGATCGATAATCTGAAATCGGAAAACCAGACTCTTTTAACAACCCTCAAAGCTAAAGCAGAACAGGAAGCTCTCTTGAATAAAAGTACCCAACGTGTTAAGGATCTGGAACAGGAACTGTTGGATTTAAGGACAAGACTCCAGGAAGAAGTAGAAGGACGGGAAAAGATCATATCAGAACAAAATGAAAAAATCCAGGGGTTGACGGAGCAATTGGAGGAGATGGAAAAAAATCGGGCAAACCTGGAAAATCAGATCTCTGAAGGGACTCAAAAACTGTCGGCTTTGGAACAGAAATATCAAAAGGAAATAGCTGCAAAAGAAACCGAGCTTACCACTGCAAAGGATAAGATCAATCAACTGACAAAACAACTGGAAGCAATACAAACCAACCGCTTGGATTTAGAAAAACAGATCACAGATCTGAAGGAAAAGTTTAAAGTAGACCTGTCCAATAAAGAAAATTCCCTTATAGAAGCCAATACTAAAATCGATCAACTCACAAAACAACTGGCCCAGAGCGAAGACGCCCGCTCTAAATTGGAAAAACAACTCTCAGACCTGAGCCAGAGGTTTCAAACCGAGGTCTCAAAACGTGAAGCTTCCCTCGTTGAGCTGACTAAAAAGGTGGGAGATCTGAATACTGCAAAGCTGGAAGCAGAGAAACGGTTGGCAAATCTCCCAGAACTGCAACGGGATATTAAGGAGAAAGAAAAGCTCATAGAAGATCAGAAAAAACAGTTGGACCTGTTAAATCAACGATGGGAAACCACTGAAACAGAAAGATCTGAACTGGCCAAGCGGGTGAGCGATCTGGAAACCTTGTTGGCAGAAAAAACAGATAAAATAAAAAACCAGGAAACGGTTCTGGAGGAAAAAATCCGAGAAATTGCATCGCTCACTAAACAACTGGAGGATCTGAAGGCCGTTAAATCGGGTCTCGAAGCTCAACTGGCAGAAGCTCGCTCGGGTCTGGAAAATGAGATTAAGAATAAAGGAACCCTCATCGAAGAACACAATAACCTGGTAGTCTCCCTTACCCAACAATTGGATACGCTTAAGTCCGGAAAAGCTGAATTGGAAAAGCAAGTAACGGAACTTAAAACGGCCCTGGAAGAGCTCACGAAAAATAAAGAGGCCCTGGCAGAGGAGCTAAAAAAGAAAGAGGAAACCCTCTCTGAACAAAGTAGCCAAAATCAAGCCCTCAGGAAACAAGTGGAAGACCTCCAAACAGCCCGTGCCCAATTAGAACAACAACTGACAGCTCTAAAAGAAAATCTCCAAAAAGAGTTGAAAGCCAGGGATGCCTTGATCGAAGAATATGAACGTTTGATTACTTCGCTTAAAAAAGAACTGGAAGACTTGAAATCCAGTAAAGCCGCCCTGGAACAGCAGTTGAAGAACCTCCAATCTAAACTGGAAGACCTCATCCAAAGCCGGAAAGACCTGATGCGGGAAGTAGAAAGAAGAGATAATCTTCTCAAGGAACAAAACCAACGCCTCACTGCTCTAACTCGAGAGCTAGAAGCAACACAAGCGGCTAAAGGTCGGCTGGAAATTCGGCAAATTGAGATAACCCGACAATTAGAGGACTCAAAGTCGGAGAAGAATAAACTGGAAACCCAGCTTGGGGAAATGGTGAAGCAGCTTGAGGAAGCTCGGGCAGCAATGGCCGATAAAACCAAACAACTGGAAGAAACTCAATCGGCTAAAGATAGGCTGGAAACCCAGTTGACCGATTTAACCAAACAATTAGAGGAAACCCGGGCCGCTAAAGACAAACTGGGAACTCAATTGGCCGAGGTTACCCGACAACTCCAGGACATCCAACTGGCCAAAGATGGACTGGAAACTCAACTGGCCGATAAAACCAAACAACTGGAAGAAACCCAATTGGCTAAAGATAGGCTGGAAACTCAGTTGACCGATTTAATCAAACAATTAGAGGAAACCCGGGCCGTTAAAGATAAGCTGGAAACTCAGTTGACCAACCTGACCCAACAGTTGGAGGAAACCCGAGCAGCTAAAGGTAAATTGGAGGCCCAGTTAGCCGATCTGAAAGCAGCTTTTGAAAAGGATACCCTGGCTCGGGAAACTAAAATCCAAGAACAGGCAACCCGAATTGCCGCTTTGGTTCAACAGGTGGAAGAAGCCAGGACCGCAAGATCCAATCTGGAACAACAATTTAAGGAAGTCAGTCAAAAATTGGATGAGGTTATTAAAAGTAATGAAAAGCTTCTCCAGGAACTTAAAAATAAAGAGAAAACCCTGGCCGAGCGTGAAAAGAAAATAGTAGATTTTGCCATGAGGGTAGGATATATAGCCGATGTCAGTTTCGTTAAAGAAGATCTGGAACAGCAACTGGCAACCCTTACCGCCTGGTTTACCCGGGAGATTCAGGATAAAAAAGCTTTGATAGAAGCCCGCGAGAAGAAAATTGAAGAATTAACCGGTCAGATTCGTGAAATTGAAACTAAAAAATCCAATCTGGAAAATGAACTGGCTCGACTTAAAAAGGAATTGGAAGAGGAACGGAGTAAGCAAGGAATGCGGGTTGCACAACTCACAACACAAATTGAAGGTCTTACCAGGCAGATTCAAGAAATGGAACGCACCCGAGCCGATCTGGAAAAACAATTATCCGATCTCAAGGCAAAGTTTGATCGGGAAATCGGAGAGAAAGATACCCATATTGCAGGATTGCGTCAACAGATCCAAGAGAAGGAATCTCAAATAACCTCTCTTAAAGAAAAGGAGAAGGAACGGGAAGCTTCTTTGGATCAACAACGAAAAGAAATCGAAAACTACAAGACCCAGATCCAACAGCTTCAAGCCAAACTCATCGACCAGGAACAGGAAAGCCAGTATAAACTGGAGAAGCTGGAAGCCGTTTATAGTGAGCTCCTGGAAGAGCTCGGAAAGGGAATAAAGGCCGGAAATATAGAGGTAGCTACCATCCAACAAAAACTGGCACAACTGGAAGAAACCAGAAAAATTAAGATAGATCGGCTGAAAACCACCTATGAGAGTTTAGTCAGAGACCTGGCAGAGGAAATCAGACAACATATGGTAACGGTGGAACGAGCTAAAGAGCAACTCTCGGTGAACATTATCGATCAGATCCTCTTTGACTCGGGAAGTGCTACCATTAAAAAAAGCGGCATCGAGGTTCTCAATAAAGTCGGCATGCTCCTAAAAAATTTAGATGATAAGGCTATTCGAATCGAAGGCCATACCGATAACCGGCCCATTGGGCCTGATCTACAACCTATCTTTCCGACCAACTGGGAACTCTCTGTGGCCAGAGCCGTAAACGTGGTCAGATATTTGCAGGAAAAACTTAAACTGGATCCTACAAAATTGTCTGTTGCCGGCTACGCGGAGTATAGACCTGTCGCCAGTAACAGCACGGAGGAGGGAAGAGCTAAAAATCGACGGATTGAGATCGTGGTCTATTCACTTCCACTTACTCAATCCTTTCAACCCATCCCTCGTTAAATTCGTGGGATAAGCTCCCAAAGGAGAAATATTTTCTCGGAGATTGAAATAGAGGTGCGTGTTATGAGAAGACTCATCGGTTATGTGTTTATAACAACGGTGTTTATTATCGGAACATTAACGACGAAAATTTCTTTAAGTGAAAACTTAAAAGATGAGCCGATTAATCTGGATCTAAGTACCTTTATGCCTGTAGAAGAGGTCAAGCCCGGAATGAAAGGAATCGGTAAAACGGTCTTTTCAGGTACACGGATCGATGAGTTCCAGGTTGAAATCGTAGGGGTACTGAAGAATATAACACCCCGTGGGGACATGATTTTGGCTAAGGTAACCGGAGGACCTCTTCCTTTAGAACGAACCGGTGTCATCGCCGGTATGAGTGGTAGCCCTATCTATATAAACGGTCGACTGGTAGGGGCTTTGGCTTATACGCTGAGCATTTTTCAAACGGAGCCCATGGCCGGAATAACACCCATTCTGGAAATGATAGCGGAGTATGAACGGAATAAAGCGGATCTGGAAGGAAATAAGGGCCATGCCTTGAAGGCCGACCGCAGAGAGGAATCCTGTATGAATAAATCTTGTGCACCCACCTATCGGAATACCACTTCCCTACCGACCTCTATGCTGGGGAGTCGAACTAAAATGTTCAATTTTTGGAACTCTGTGATGAATCATTGGGCGCAGGGATGGACCCCTTCAAGTCGACTCTTTACCGATGAGGTTTCCCTCGAGGATCTAGATATTGAAATTCAAAAATTAAAAGAATGGTCTGCCCTCCGTAATTCAGGATTCTCCTGGCCAACAGGTAATGGCCGACAAACCCACGATCCCGAACCCTGGGGACTTTCCTCCCAGACATTGGGCCTGCCTACAAGCGGACTACCTTCTTCTTTTATACCCATTAAAACTCCCCTGACGCTGTCCGGCATCGATGAACGGGTTCTGAAGGAAATAACTCCTCTGCTGGAAAGTTACGGGATTGTTCCCGTTCAGGGAGGCGGAGTAGCCGGTTTGTCGGGATCCATACAGGAAACCTCGGCCCAGAACTCTTCCACCTCCAAAGAGGTGGAAACACTGCTTCCCGGTTCCTCCCTGGGGGTTCAACTCATTCGAGGAGATTTAACGGCAAATGGTTTTGGTACCGTAACCTATGTCAATAAAAACCACCTGATCGCCTTCGGACATCCTATGTTCGCAGCGGGTAAGGTAGATATCCCCATGACCACCTCTTACGTCCATATGGTTATGGCCAATCAAATCAACTCCTTTAAAATTGCATCCCCCCTCGCCGTCATGGGAAGTATTCGGCAGGACCGACGTACCGGTATTACAGGGGTCATGGGAAGTCCCCCTCAGATGGTGCCTTTAAAGGTGGTTGTGGAATCTGAGAAGGATCATCGGGTGAATGAATACAATTTTGAAATCATCAATGATGATTTCTTTGCCCCGCTCTTTGTAAGAATCAGTTGCCTGAATTCACTCTTTGCTTCCTTCAGAGCCATTGGAGATGTTACCATTAAGGTTCAATCGGAAGTTTACTTAAAAGATCGGCCTCCCCTGACCCAGAAGAACGTTTTCTCCGGAGACGAAGCTCCGGTATTGGCTTCTTTAGCTTCTGTCAGGCCGGTAGGGATCTTGATGAATAACCCCTTTGAGGATGTTCAGGTGGAGAAGATTTTCATTTACCTCTCGGTGTCGGAAAAACTGGAGGTAGCTAAGATCGAGGGAGCTCGGGTAAGCAGAGACGTGGTTAAACCGGGGGAATCTACCCGCTTGACGGTCTTTATCCAGCCTTTCCATGGTGCGTTAATTGCAGAAAAGGTCGATGTGACCATCCCAGAAAGCTCACCCCGGGGGGAATACCGATTGATGGTTTGTGATTCGCAAATCATCAATACCTTTGAAAAATTCAGAGCTCCTCTGAACTTCGAACCCCAATCCCTGACCCAACTCATAAGCTTATTGGAAACCGAAGAACAGAATAATGAAATTATCGTTCAGTTGATTCATCCGAAATCCGGAGTCACCATCAAAGGCCGGGAATTTTCATCCCCTCCGGTGTCTCTTCTGGCTATTATGAATTCCTCCCGGCACGTGGGTGAAGGAGGCCTGACCCGAGGAACCATCTTCACACGACAGCGTATCCCTACCAATTATATGATATCCGGGTGTGAACTCCTCCCCATCACCGTAGACGACAAATATGGAGTAGATTTAAATCTAGATGGCAGCCCTAAAATTAAAAAAGGAGATAACTTGTAGTTAGTCCGGGGTCCTTAGTCTATCGTCTGCGGTTCTCTGATACCCGACCTACCAGGGTACAAGGATCCTTTAAGATTAAGGATAGCCAAAAGATGGAGAAGACAAAATCATATCTTCTCTAAGTTGGCCGCTTTGTAGAAGAACTTTGCTATCTTTAAAAGGAATGCCTTTGGGGTCGGTTATATTTCCAGAAGACCAACAGATCCTGGTCCTGGACCCCGGACAACCAAAATTTAGAAGTATGAAGAAGTTTGTAAGGGCGAACCCTTCAATATCCTCAAGGCAGATCTGGGTGTTCGCCTTTTGGATTATAGTAGTCTTGCTTTATCCAGGCCCGCTTTCTGTAGAGGCCGTGAATACCATGTTCTGGGAAACCAGATCCCAACGGGATTTTAGTAGAGGAGAAGCCGATGGAGTCTCCATCACCAGTGAAGGAGAGGTAGTTTTATCTCCCAAATTAACGCCGGTTCTTAATACGGAGGATAAGGAGTTGTTTGTTTGGGCACTGGCCATGGATGCCGATGAAAACCTCTACGCGGCTACAGGAAACAACGGGCGTATCTTTAAAATCTCCAAGGAAGGAACTCCCTCCCTTTTTTTTGATTCCCCAGAGGTCAGCATCTTGAGTTTAGCCCTTGATGCCCAGGGGCATATTTACGCCGGTAGTTCCCCCGATGGGGTCATTTATAAAATAGATCCCCAGGGAACCTATCGAACCTTTTTTAATACCGGTGAAACCTACGTATGGGCTTTGGTTGTGGACACCTCTGGAAATATCTTCGCCGCTACGGGGGATAAGGGTCGGATCTATAAAATCTTCCCAGAAGGTAAAAGTCGTATCTTATTCGACTCCGGACAACCTCATATCACCGCGCTTATCTCAGATGGGCAGGGAGGGTTCTATGCAGGCAGTGAGGGGGACGGAATTATATATCGGGTAAGTCCTGAAGGAAAAGTCTCCGTCCTCTATGACGCGGAAGAAAACGAGATCCATACCCTGGTCTTAGATCGCCAGGGAAACCTTTATGCTGCTGCCCTGGCCAGCCGAACAACAACGCCTGTTTCCAGGGATAAAAAACCTCCTGAAGAAAAGGACACTAAAGAAAAGCGAAGTATTAAAACCTCCAGCATTTATAAGATCACCCCCGAAGGGGCCATTACAAAAATATGGAGCTCCCCCTCCAGCTTTGTCTATTCCATGATCCTGGATAAAAACAATAGACTCCTGGTCGGAACCGATGACCGAAGTACGGTCTATGAAGTCTCCTCAGACGGAGAATTTACAACCCTTTTCCGTACAGATAAAACCCAGGTGCTCTCCCTCCTTCAAGGAACAAACCAGGATATTTACCTGGGAACCGGAGATACGGCCATGGTTTACAAAATAGATCTACATACCCGTGGGGTGGGAACATTATTGTCTCCAACTTATGATGCTCAAATCATTTC
This sequence comes from bacterium, assembly GCA_030550175.1. Classification (GTDB taxonomy): domain Bacteria; phylum Moduliflexota; class Moduliflexia; order Moduliflexales; family JAUQPW01; genus JAUQPW01. Next base: position 2,718 of record JAUQPW010000018.1, on the reverse strand, counting down.
AAAATGGGGAAAACTTTCCTGGAAAGGGACTCCCCAGGGAATAAAATTTATGACCCGAACCGGAAATACAGAAAAACCAGATAGTACCTGGAGCCCCTGGTCCGGGGAATATACCGATAAAGACGGAACCCATATTACCAGCCCACCGGCTCGCTTTATTCAATGGAAAGCTATTTTAGAACCAACCCCGGGCATGGATTCTCCGGTACTCAAAGAGGTTACGATTTCCTATCTCCCAAAAAATCTAAGTCCCCGAATTAGTAGACTGACCGTGATCTCCTTCCGGGAGGAACCGCCGACACCACCCCCTCCTGTAAAGGAAATCAAAAAACCCGATGAGAAGGATGAGAAAAGCGAAGAGAAAACGCCCCCTCCCCCAAGCCCCATCCGCCGGGTTAAAGTAGAACGAGGTAAAAAACTCATTACCTGGGTGGCCGAAGATCCCAATAACGATACCCTGGCCTATGAGCTTTATTTCAAGGGAGAGGAGGAAAAAAATTGGAAGTTGCTGGAGGAAGATATCCGAGAGAACTCTTATCTCCTGGAGACCGAATCTTTACCCGATGGATGGTACCAAATCAAGGTTAAGGCCAGTGATGCCCCTTCCAATCCTATCGATAAAGCATTGACAACAGAGAAAGTCAGTGAGCCCTTCTTGATCGATAATACCCCTCCGGTAGTAAAATCTATTTCCACCCACCGAGATGAAACGACCGGGGATCTTCTCGTTTCCGTTCAGGCAGCAGATAATGCCAGTCTACTTAAAAACGCCCAGTATTCCCTGGATGCCGGAGAGTGGAAAACCGTCTTTCCAAAGGATGAGATATTTGATTCGAAGGAAGAAGAATTCGAAACCTCTTTAAAAAACCTGTCGCCTGGAGAACATACGCTGGTCTTTAAGGTCACAGATACATCGGGAAACGTAGGAGCCGGAAAAACCGTTATTCAAATCCCCTCCCCGCTCTCTCAGAAATAGCCGAATATTTCATCCGAATACCGGGTCGGGTATGGAAATGGGGTATAAAGGATAGGGACCACCCACCCCAACCCCAATGCCGTTAAGTTAAGGGCTCAGGCCCTGTAGAGTAACCTGTTTAACAGGACGTTCCTGACGGAGCTAAAAAGTCCTTCAGTCTTACCATCTGCTCTTAACTTAGTGGTATTGATCCCAACCCTCCCCGCAGGTGGGGAGGACCGGGGAGGGGCTGCCTGCCTGAGGGCCCTGCAGGGTAGCCCTTACACAGGGATACCCCTTTTCAGAGGAAATGGATGGGAGACGGCCTATGGTAATCCCTCTCCCTCCTTCCTTTCAGACCCCTTCTCAAAACTCCCATAATAAATCTTCCGACCTTCTTTCCGATACTTGATTTCATAGTTACTGAAACCTTCTTTTTCTAAAATCTTCAGACGGTTCTCTTCAGCCTGTGACTCATCGATTGTTGCAAGGAGCCAGGAATGATCAACCGGAGACAATTGGGTATACCGGCTTATCAGGTCCAGGATGACCTGATAATAGCTCTCAACATCGGTAGCTATATTTAATCGACCCCCTGGAACCAGGGTACGCTCCAAATGAATCACGAAATTTTCTTTGAAGAGCCGTCTTTTGGCATGCCTTCGCTTTGGCCAGGGGTCCGGAAAATAAATATGATAGGCAAATATGGAGTTATCCGGGATAAACCGGGGAATAAACTCCTCGGCCAGGGCCATAACCAGTCGGATATTTTTCAGTCCTCGTTTTAAAATACGCTCATGGGTTATTCGAAAACATTTACGAGATCTTTCGATACCCAGATAATTTTTCCCCGGGTTTTCCCAGGCAGATCTGAGCAAAAATCGGCCTTTGCCAAATCCAATTTCAATCTCCACAGGGTTAGTATTCCCAAAAAGACTCTCCCATTCTAAAGGTTGTGGGAGTTTGGTAAGATCAAGTTCAAACTCTTCCATCTTCTTTCTTCGAACCTCTCTTTCGTGTTTTTGGAGGTTTTTCTTTCCATCTCGGCAAAAGAGGATATTCTATTTCAAAATAATCCAGAACCCTCCCCAAAGTTTGATTCACAACGTCTTCAATGGTTCTCGGTTGTGTATAAAAAGCCGGAGCCGGGAAAAATACTAAAGCTCCCATTTCGGCCACGGCGAGCAGATCCTTCAGGTAATCGGACGAGAGAGGGGTTTCCTGGACAAGCAAGGCCAGTTTTCGCTTTTCCTTCAAAACTACATCGGCAGCTCGGGAAATAAGGGTATCAGATAGGCAGTTGGCAATGGTGAACAGGGTATCTCGGGAACACGGAACCAGAATCATGCCGAGGGTTCGAAAAGATCCACTGGCAATACTTGCCCCGATGTCCTGATTAGGATGAAAAACATGGGCCAGGGCTTTAACCTTCTCAACTTCCCAATCGGTTTCCTGTTCAATCTTTTGTTCCCCTTCTTTGGAAATGATCAGGTGAACCTCCAGCTGCGGCTGCTGCCGAAGAATTTCAAGGAGACGAATTCCATAAATGACTCCTGAGGCCCCGGTAATGCCTACAATGATTCTTCTTTTCATAGGATATAGTAACTGATGATTTATAAAAATACCCGACCGATGAGGATGGTTATTTTAATATATCTACGAAGGACCCTGAAAGGCTACTCAATTTTGCAGGTCCAGGGTGTTCTTTGTCCCTCATCCTTCCCTTATGGGTAACTACAGGGTAACCACAGGGTAACCACAAG
>JAUQPW010000128.1 GCA_030550175.1 bacterium | reverse complement strand
ATAAAAACTAAAACTATCAACTCAAAGTTTAAGAGTAAGGGAATATTCACAAAAGAAAAGCTCTGATTAAGATCTATCGGGCTTTCAAGAGAATCTACTTGACGAAGATAGCCGTTAGGATTAGTATGCAGCCTATAGGCTAAGTGATACAAATTTTAGAGCCAAGAGTGGATCGAGCTTATTCCGATATTCAAGGTATTTCCTAGGAAGTTTTTATTTGGAAAGGAGAGAATCATGGAATCAAAGGAAAAAGAAGCCTTTCAAAAAAAGATGGAAGCCCAACTCAATGAATGGAGTGCTAAAATTGATGAATTAAAAGCCAGAGCTGAAAAAGCGGTCGCGGAAGCCAAAGTCGAACTTAATAAGATCATTGAGGAATTGTCTTCCAAGCAACAAATAGCCCGGGAGAAATTAAAAGAATTGAAGAAAGCCGGTGATGAAACCTGGAAGGATCTTAAGGTCAGTGTGGAAAAAGCCTGGGAGGACCTTCGGATAACCCTGGACACGGCTATTTCAAAATCAAAACAACAAAAAGAAGAATACCAGAGAAAAATGGAAACGAAACTGAAGGAATTCGATACCTGGATAGGCGATTTGAAGGTGAAGGCTGAAAAAACAGGAACAGAATTAAAGGCTGAATTAAGTAAAAGGCTGGACGAGTTATCTAAGAAGAAAGAAGCGATCCAGAAGAAGTTAGAAGGGCTGAAATCTGCCGGTGTAGAAGCTTGGGAAGATATAAAAATAGGGATCGACTCAGCTATGGAGGATTTAGAGAAAGCCTATAAGCAGGTACGATCTCGCTTCAAGTAAGATTCAGATAGGCCGAAAAAACCAACAGGAAGGGTTATTTGCTGAGAAGGTCTAGGATGTTAATCGGCCGGGGGTTTTTGAAGTGAATCCCTTTCAGGCTGTTCAGATAAACTTTTCCAGGAAGGGCAATAAAAGTTAACCTGACTATCTAAAGGGAAAGGAGAGGTTCATGAAAATTACCGCTATTGAAACGATCCGTGTGGAAGAGTTTCCAAACTTATTGTGGGTCCAGATTCATACCGATGAAGGTCTCGTAGGCTTAGGGGAGACTTTTTATGGCCCACATTCGGCGGAAGCCCACATTCATCATATTATTGCACCTTATTTGCTCGGACAGGATCCTTTGAAAATTGATCGGCATCAGGCCCATCTCATTGGTTATGTCGGATTTGTAGGGACCAGTGCAGAGATGCGGGGGCGATCTGCCATGGATATTGCTCTGTGGGATTTATGGGGGCAGGCAACCCATCAACCTATCCATCAACTTCTAGGGGGATCCGTCCGGGATAGCATCCGGGTCTACAATACCTGTGCAGGTTATAGATATGTGCAAAATCGACCCATCCAGGGTACGGCGAACTTTGGTCTTGGGGTTACGGAAGGTCCTTATGAAGATCTGGAAGCTTTTTTGAACCGTGCAGATGAGCTGGCCCACAGCCTGCTGGAGATGGGTATTACCGGAATGAAGATTTGGCCCTTCGATTATGCTGCCGAAGCTTCCAACGGTCAGTATATTTCTGCAGCGGACCTTAAAAAGGCCCTGGAACCCTTCGAGAAGATTCGAAAAGCCGTTGGGGATAAGATGGATGTAATGGCCGAACTCCATTCCCTGTGGAACCGACCCATGGCGGTAAAAATAACCCGTGCCCTGGAGCCCTATGATCCCCTCTGGGTCGAAGATCCGGTTTTTATGGATCATCTACACAGCCTTGAAGAAGTGGCCCGTTCTACAACGGTACCCATTGCCGTGGGAGAAACCCGAGGCGGACGAGCCGATTTCCGCTATCTCCTTGAAATGGACGCCTTGAGTCTCATTATTCTGGATCTTTCCTGGTGTGGAGGCCTGTCGGAGGCACGTAAAATCGCAGCTATGGCCGAAGCCTGGCATGTACCCGTGGCATTTCATGATTGCACCGGTCCTGTGGTACTTACAGCTTCAACTCATCTGGCCTTGAATACCCGTAACTGCTTTATCCAGGAGATCGTTCGAGCCTTTTACTACGGCTGGTACGGACAATTGGTTACCGACCTTCCTCCCATCGAGAAGGGAATGATCCGTCCTCCCCAGGCCCCAGGACTCGGTCTCAAGCTCCTGCCGGAGGTACTGAAGCGTAAAGATTGCCATATTCGTCGAAGTGAATAAAGATTACTTCATAGCGGCTTTCATTGAACTTGCGTTGTATCGAGTATCTCGATAAATTGATAAAATATTAAAAAAGAGGAATGACATAAAGCTATCCAACATAAGGACAAATGCCGATCCAGCCTTTGGGAGATCTCGGCTTGCCCTTCAAATCTGTATGAGAGGATTTTTGATTCGCTGGTTTATTAATGCCATCGCCTTAGGCCTGACAAGCTGGTTGGTTAAGGGAATCGATATCCAGGGTTTAGGAACTCTTTTGATAGCTTCCTTGGTTCTGGGAATCCTGAATGCCCTTCTGAGACCTATCATTCTCCTTTTAACCCTTCCCCTCAATATACTTACCCTCGGATTGTTTACCTTTGTCGTGAATGCATTTATGCTCATGATGGCCTCCAAGCTCGTAGAAGGTTTTGTGATCACAGATTTCTGGTCTGCCCTGGTAGGAGCTATTATTCTGAGTATCATCAGTTTCCTTATCAGTGTTTTTATAGGAAACCGCGGAGTTGAGTATATCTTTATCAAACAGGGATGATTTCTCTGATACCCTTACAACAGGTCTCTCAGGCCGGAGGTTTTTAGATTTCATCCCATTGCTACCGAAAGGACGCCCCGCCTGGGCCGTTTAAACCTTAAGTCAACGGAATAGAGCTGAAACCCGGGGGCGAAGATTCAATTCTACAAAATTGAATATAAAATACCAGAAAGAGCCAAAAGTATCCGTATCAATTTAGTAGATGGAAAGAGAAACACCCCCCTGGCCCCCCTCTAATCCCCCCGTATACGGGGGAAGGGGGGCGGGGGGACTGACGTAGGGTTGCTGCTGAGGTTCCCCCTGGAGGGAGCCAGGGGGGTTCAGACAGAAAAAGTGACCCCTACTAAATTGTTACAGTTACGAGCCGAAAACCTTCCCTTGACAATTTATCTGGGTTAACGGATAGTCATAACTATGAAACCCGGCATAAGCAAACCTTTAAATTCTATTAAAACTGGAGGATAGCATGAAAAAGCTTCTTGTACTGGCTATGGGATTTTTACTTATCACGGTGCTTATCCTGTTTGGTTTGGATTTCATTGCCAGCCGTAAGAAACCTTCCTTGGTTACCGAAAACAAAGGGGCTATCCAACCACCTCCAGAAAAAAAAGTGATCCCATCTCCTGTTCCTAAGGGAAAAACTCAAGAACCTACCGATCGCTCTCCTGCTTCCGATCAAACTGTAGCCCCTGCTGCAACTCCAACCGTTCCTCCCTCAACGACTAATTTAAATCCAGGAATATCCCAAGAACCCAGCATTCGTTCTGCTCAAATCCAACTTCGGGATGGCACTTCTATTAAGGGAGATATTTTTCTCGACAGGTTAAAAATTCGATCCCCTTATGGAGATCTGGCCTTAGATATGAGAAATGTTGTAACCGTACAGGATAATAAAGTGAAAATGAACGATGGCAATGTCTTCACCGGGGAATTTTTAACGAAAACCATGAGGGTTAAAACCAGGCATGGAGACCTGGATATCGACCTGGAAAAAATTGCAGAGCTGAATGCCCAACCCCTGGATACCTCTACGCCCAAAACCGAAGAGCCTAATACAGGCCGGGAGAAACCTCCTTCTACGGCCGGTGTGAGGGAGAAAAAACCCCCTCCGGGTCCCTCTGAAGCTCCCGGCCCATCAGAAGAAAAAACCACGACGAATATACAGGAGAAAAAACCCCCTCCGGCTACTTCCGAGGTTTCCGATCAATCAGAAGAAAACACGCTCCCAAACCCTTCAGAGAAAACAGCTCCACCGCCGCCCAGGAAAGAGAAAAAACCTGTCAAAGGGATTACCAATATTAAAACCGGAACTCTCAATGTGCGAGAAGGAGAAGGTGAAACCTTTAAAGTTCTTACCAGGCTTAAGAAAGGAGAGGAAGTTGAAATTCTCCAGTCTTCCGGCGAGTGGTATAAGGTTAAATTATCCGATGGACGTGTGGGATATGTTTCGGCCCGTTATATTAAAAAAGTCGAGGAATAACCGATAAATCCCGATCCTTAACGGAAAAATCCTCCCTGATCTTGTGAAAGGAGGGAAGAAGGTTAAATTCCCTCCTTTTAATTTTTTTCTTGACATTTCTATCTATCCAGGTTTTATTGAAGGTCTGTCTTAGCTATTCAAAATAGCCGGTGGATAAATTTTGTATACTGACCAACCGTTTACCCATGGGAGGGTTCCATGATAGATCTTATCCTCATAATCATCGCATTATCCCTGGGATTTTGTATCGGTTTTACCTTTTTTGCTTTTTTTAATCTTTCAAAGAAAAATGATAAATAATTTGATTTATTTATCTTGTAGTTTATAATTTTAGTAATCTGTTGGAGAAATTGTCGGACTGTTAATCGATCATTTTATCCTGAAGCAAAGCTACAAGGAGGAATTTCTTTGCGAGAACACGATTTTATAAAAATTTTAGACCCTCAAGGGGGTTTCCTTCTTATTTATAAAGGGGATTTGGATAAATTCATTCTAGAGGAACATGTTGGGTTTAAGCGCATCGTTGGGCGGAAACCTGTGGTCACAATTGATTTGGAAGCTTCTGAGGAAGAATTTCAAAAACAACTTAACTTCCTGGCGGAAAAGATCCGGGAGATGGAAGGAATCTGATCTTCTCCCGTCTCAACTCAGGAGAACTTCCCCTTTCATAGATTAAATCCCTTATCATCTGCTTCCCCTCTGTACCTTTTCCCCCTTCATCAAGCCCGAAATTCTTGTCTACTCTAAAATCATAAAACAGCTAACCCTTGACCTGGTTTTCATGATCTGACTCAGGGACCGCCTGGTTTTAAAATTATAAATTTTTCCCTTGACAAGTTTCGCCTTTTATTTCCATTATTAAGTAAGCGAATAAAAGACGAAAAAAGGATGATGCCGTACCCGGTTTTCAATTACCCTGCATCATCCCTTTGGGAGGTTAAGAGCATGCCACAAATTCAATCTCGAGAGATACCTGTCAATCCCATGGGAGTTTCAGAAACTTTTTACCCATCCCATTCCACCTCTTCCTATCCGAGAGCATCTGCACGTCTGGTTCAGGTGCTTTTAAGGGGATTAAAAATTTTCTCTATTTTATTTTTCATAGGTTCACTGATTTTTTACAGCTGGTATGGGGGAGGGCTTTGGCTTCCGATCTTATCCGGGGCTTTAACCATAACCCTGAATAAATGGTGGCTTTACCTGCTTGTACTGTTTTTAACGGTGACCTATCTCATTTTAATAGGATTTTACCTTAAGGTCGTCTACGATCACTTTTTAGATAATCCCGTGTACTGGGTCTCTCTTCTCCTTCTAGCCCTCATTTTGGTTATTGGTTATGTGGGATATCATACCATCCAGGAATGGAGGGCTTTTTTAGGAAGGTGGTAAAACTCCAAAACCTTAGCAAAACCTGAGAAGTTGGAAATCAGAGGCCGGGAGCCGGGGAGCTTCTGACCCCTGATTCTGACTTCTGCCCTTTGAGTTGATATGCCGACCCTTTACGATGTGCAAGGACATCCTATGCAAGTTCCGGCTAAAGTAACCGGAGCTGAGTTAAGGAAAACCCTTAAAATACCTCCCACCAAAGATATTTATTTGATTGAAGACGAATCTGATTCCTATACCCGAGTTCCCGAATATCATCCAATCCCGGTTAAAGATCAGGCCCGGATCGAAACCCTCAGTTCTTTTGCCTCTGGTTAGGTTCTATGCGCAACCTCAAACGGTTGAAAACAGAGATTGAACTTTGTGAGAAAATCTACGGTAAAGATCACGTGCTATGGAGTTATGACTATAGCTGGGTCCAGATAAATCAGGTGAAACTTCCGCCCGGATTTAATCAAAAATGGACCAATCTGTTGATTATCATCCCGGATTTTTATCAATACGGGGTTGGTTTAGAGGAAGCTTATATCAGTCCCGGATTAAAAATGAATCGGGACGGGAAATGGGTGGATATCCCTCACTATTTCGGTAATCAGTATTCACACTTTAACAGGTATGTAGACAAAGGCTGGTGTTGGGTATGCGTCCATCCCGTCTGGCATTCAGATGATAACATCTTAACTTTTATCGAAATGTTGCTTATTCAGCTGGCAGAACTTCAACAGGGAAAGCGGCAGTAGGGGAAGAGGAAGAAGGAAGGTTAACTCATACGAGGAGATTTAGCCTTCTTTCTTCTTTCTTTTAATCCAAATTGTTGAATTTAGAAAGGTGGGACCGAAATATTCGTTGGTTGGGAGAGGCTGCTCAACAAAAAATCTTCAATACCACCCTGGCCATTTTCGGATGTGGCGGCCTCGGAGCCATCTTTGTTCAAAGTGCCATGCATGTGGGCTTTAACAAATTTCTTCTCATAGATCCCGACCGTGTGGAACTATCCAATTTTAACAGGCTTTTAGGCGTTCAGGAATCCGATGTGGGCAAATACAAAGTTGAGTTCTTAGAACAAACCGTCCTTTCTTTTAATCCCCAGGCCTTTGTTAAAACCTTTCCCACCGACCTCCAAAACCTGCTGGATACCGGAGATCTTCTTCCTACTCCGGAGGTTTGGATTAGCGGTCTGGATAATAATCTTTCCCGACTGGCTTTGCAACTCTTTGCCGCACAGCAAGGAAAACCTTTATTAGATCTGGGGTCTGGAATTATTCTTTCCACTGAAGGAACTCTTCAGGAAAAAGGGGCCCAGGTTCGATTTTATAGACCTGGAGGGCCCTGTTTACTCTGCCAAGGTTTAAAAGTTCAGGGATACTCAGAAACCCTGGAGCAGGCTCGTCGTGCTACCGGTTATATTCAAAATACCGATTTATCCCCTCCCAGTGTTATTACTCTGAATGCTGTCATAGCAAACATAGGACTCAATCTACTGATAAACTATTTGATAAAGCCGGAAGATCAGCACCCCTGTTACCTTTATTACGATGAGCTAAATTACCGGCTCCTTTCCATCGAGATTTATTCAGATCCCCGGTGCCCAATTTGCGGGCAAGATGGGATTGAAAAAACGGTTCTGCCTAAAAAATAGTCTTTTTGGTCTGAGAGGTTTTCCATACCTTCCAATCCGATAGACTCTTGTCTAGAAACATCCTGGTTCTAACTCCCTTTACAGGGATTGCCTAAAAATTAGGCTAAACCCCCTCCTGATTGCACAAAGTTTAGTCAAATTCTCTTTCTAAATGGGAGTGGATCCAGTAATCCAGAGCCCATAGTTTCTGGTGGAATTTCGAGATTTCCTGTACTATAAACTATATGGTATACTCATTGCTCATAAAATCAGCAGTTGGGGATAAAAAAATATTTATCCATTATTTAAGGAGGTTTTATCCATGACAGGAAAATTATCTGTAAGATTAATGAGCCTTCTCATAGGAAGTCTCATCTTTATAGGGGGATCTGAATTTTCAAACTTTGCCTGGAGTGCAGAGGAAACTCCCCCTCCTCAAATTAGCGCCGGAGATACTGCCTGGATGCTGACCTCAGCCGCCCTGGTTTTGATGATGACCGCCCCAGGCCTGGCCCTGTTCTACGGCGGCATGGTGCGAAGAAAAAATGTCTTAGCCACTTACATGCAGAGCTTTATCATCATGGCTTTGATCAGTGTTCAGTGGGTTCTTTGGGGTTACACCCTGGCCTTTGGTCCCGATAGAGGAGGAATCATCGGCAGTTTGGAGTGGTTTGGATTAAAAGGGGTTGGTTTAGCTCCCAATGCCGACTATGCGGCCACAATTCCCCACCAGGCTTTCATGATTTATCAGGCGATGTTTGCCATTATAACCCCAGCTCTGATCACAGGGGCCTTTGCCGAGAGGATGAAGTTCAGTGCCTTTTTGCTTTTTACCCTTTTATGGGCGACTTTTATATACGATCCTTTAGCCCATTGGGTCTGGGGAGTTGGGGGATGGATACGGAATATGGGGGCTTTAGACTTTGCAGGGGGAACCGTGGTTCACATCAGTTCCGGGATTTCGGCTTTAGCGGCGGCTATTGTGGTTGGACGTCGTCGGGGTTTTTTACGAGAGCCGATGCCTCCCCACAATTTACCCTTGACGGTAGCCGGAGCAGCCATGTTGTGGGTAGGGTGGTTTGGATTCAATGCCGGCAGTGCCCTGGCAGCCAACGAGTTAGCGACCAGTGCCTTTGTGGTGACCAACACGGCCACGGCTGCGGCGGCATTATCGTGGATGTTTTCAGAGTGGTTAGCTCGGGGTAAGCCGACGGTGTTGGGGGCAGCCAGTGGAGCGGTAGCGGGGTTAGTGGCCATTACGCCGGCTTCAGGATTTGTGGGGCCGATTTCTTCGATTATCATAGGGGTGGTAGCTGGGATATTGTGTTACAATGCCTGTAATTTGAAGGTGAAGTTTGGGTATGACGATTCATTGGATGTGGTAGGAGTTCATGGAGTTGGAGGGACGTGGGGGGCGTTAGCGACGGGACTATTTGCTTCGAAGGCGATCAATCCGGCAGGTAGTGATGGACTTTTCTTTGGTAATCCCAATCAGCTGAAGGCACAGGCTTTAGGGGTTTTGGCTTCGTGGGTGTTGGCGTTTTTTGGGTCTTTGATATTGCTCAAGGTAGTGGATGGGATTGTCGGGTTAAGGGTCAGTGAGGAGGAAGAGGAGATAGGGTTAGATTTAAGTCAGCACAATGAGAGTGCCTATGCCTTGGGTTTGGCGGGTTATGGAGAATCGGTCTCGGCCGGTATAAGTCCCACCTTTGCTCCTAAATCTTTAGAAACAATCAAACAGATGGTTCAAGCTCCGGGCAAGCCAACAATAGGAACCCGAACGCCTCCGATCACCTCTTCCCGTAAGCCACCGGTAGTCCCTTCGTCGGGATCTCGAGAGTCCTCCTATGCAGATAAATCTTTTAAACTGGTCGTTACAAATATTGATAAGAAAACCTTTACAGATTTTTGGCAGGGGCTTTGTAGAGCCTATCCCCATCAAGTTCCACCGGAGTTTCAAGAGTTATATCCCCATGTTAAATTTTTTAGTCAGAATACCTTAACCTTTAGTAAGGGAGACCCCTATGCCTTCCGGGAAAGGCTGGAAAAGCTCCTCCAGCAATATGGAATCGAATCGGCAAAGGTTGAAATTGAAGCCTGATTTATTCGTTGTCGGTTGTCCGTTATGGGTTGTCTTCGGCAACGGACTACGAAGGAGTCAGGAGAAAGAAAGATGATTACCACTATTTTAATCATCCTTGCCATTGTTGTGGCTGTGGGTATCCTGGCTTTTACCAGGTGGTATGTTAAAGCCCCAACGAATATGGCGTTTGTTCGTACCGGATTGGGAGGTAAAAAGGTTGTGGTAGATAGCGGAGCCATTGTTCTTCCCATTGTTCAAAATATTCAGTGGATTTCCCTGGAGACCTTTAAATTGGAAGTTTTTAAAGCAGATAGAGAAGCCTTTATTACAAAGGATAAAATGAGGGTAGATATTGGAGCGGAGTTCTATGTAAAAATTGAAGCAAAGGAAGACCATATTGAAAAAGCGTCCAGAAGCTTAGGAGATAAATCCTTCAGTGCCGAAGGAATTAAAAGTCTGGTGGAAGAGAAGTTAGTTTCCGCACTTCGTTCCACGGCGGCGAGTATGACCTTAATAGAACTCCATGAGAACCGAAGAGGGTTTGCTAAACTGGTTATGGAAAGTTTGAAAGACGCCCTGCTTCCCAACGGTTTAACTCTGGAGGATGTCTCCATTTTCCATTTAGATCAAACCGAAAAGGGGCAGTTAGATCCCAACAACATTTTCGATGCCGAGGGTCTCAAGCAGATTACTGCTCAAACCTCCGAGCGCCAACGGGAACGAAATGAAATCGAGCGTAACACCGAGGTAGCTATCCGGAGAAAGGATGTAGAAGCGGTTAAACTCAAACTGGAACTGGATAAAGATCGTGAGTTTGCAGAGGCCGAACAACGTCATCAGATCGAAACCTATCGTGCCCAGAAGCGGGCCGAAACAGAGCAGTTTGCTTACCAACAAGAACAAAAGATCCGGGAAGCTGAGATTCTTAAAGAACGGATGATTGAGGAACTTCAAATTGAAAGAGAGAGGGCTATTAAAGAAGCTCAGTTGAAACGGGAGATTTCACTGCTTGAACAAATTCGTTCCCGAGAGCAGGCTGAGATTGAAAAGGAGCGGATTATTGAAGAAGCCAGGCGAGATAAAGAAATTGCTATTATTTTGAAGGAAAAACAGAAAATCGAGGAGGAAAAAGCCCAACTTGCTACGTTGATGGCCAAGGAAGAAGCTGCCCAAAGAGTCATCGATACCATTGAGAAGGCAAAAGTCGAGCGAGCCAAAATGCTTGCTTTGATTGAAGCCATGCGAGAACTGGAAGTAACTCAGAAAAAAGCCGAGGCCATGGAGCGGATGGCCTTATCGAAGATAAAAGATGGAGAAGCCGAAGCCTATGTTAAAGCCAAGATTCGCGAAGCCGAAAACTTGTTGGATCTCAAATTCATCTACCGGGATGTGCTTCAGAATTTAATCGATAAAGCTCCTCAAATTCTGGGTGAACTCATGGCTCCGGCCAAACAAATCGAGAGTATTAAGGTTTTGGATATTCATGGCTTGAACGGGCATGGGGCAGAGGGGAATGGTTCCTATCCCATGGGGACTATTTTAAGTACGCTTCTCAATGTAGGGGCTGCTCTTCCCTTGTTAAAAGAGTTATTAGAATTTTCCAAAATCGATACTGGTAAAGCCGTCAAAAGCCTTCTGGATCAACTACCAGGGGTTAAGGAGTTACTGAGTCAAACTACGGTAAAGCAACCTGAACAATAAACCACGCGGTATTAAAAAAGTTCGCTGTTCGTTGTCTGGGATCCCGTATTGGGGGCAAGTGGATAAAGTAAGGTAAGTGAATTTACAGGTTATATCCACCCAGACAACGGACAACGAACCACGGACAAAGGAAATATATGACTCCAAAGGAAGTTATTAAATTTGCCAAAGACAACCGGGCGGAACGGGTAGACCTTAAGTTTACGGATCTCCTGGGACAATGGCAACATTTTGGAATCCCCCTGAGCGAGCTGACGGAAGAAGCCTTCGAGGAGGGGATCGGGTTCGATGGATCCAGTATCCGGGGCTGGCAGTCCATTGAGGCCAGTGACATGCTGGTCGTCCCGGATCCAACCACGGCGGTTATGGATCCGTTTCAAGAAATTCCTACCTTGAGCCTTATCTGTAACATTGTAGATCCGGTAACCCGGGAACATTACAGTCGAGATCCCCGCTATGTGGCTCAAAAAGCAGAAGCCTATCTGATTGCTTCGGGAATGGGAGAAGTAGCTTATTTTGGTCCGGAACCGGAGTTTTTTGTTTTCGATGATATACGGTTCGGTCAGGCAGAGAATTACGGCTTCTTCTATATTGACTCGGTGGAAGGGTTCTGGAATACTGGAAAAGAGGAGAAACCCAATCTGGGTTATAAACCCCGATATAAAGAAGGATATTTTCCGGTACCTCCCATCGATAGTCTTCAAAAACTTCGGGCCGAGATGGTTAAGACGATGGAAAAGGTGGGTATCCAGGTGGAAAAGGAGCACCATGAAGTAGCAACGGCTGGTCAGGGCGAGATCGATATGCGGTTCGATAGCTTAACCCGAATGGCCGACAAACTTATGTGGTATAAATACATCGTCAAGAATGTAGCCCGTCGACACAACAAGACTGCTACTTTCATGCCGAAACCCCTCTTTGGAGATAACGGCTCCGGAATGCATACCCATCAAAGTGTCTGGAAGGCCGGGCGACCCCTCTTTGCAGGGGATGAATACGCAGGCCTGAGCGATTTTGCCCTGTATTACATTGGGGGAATTCTGGCCCACGCTCCGGCTTTATGTGCCTTTGTGGCTCCAACCACGAATTCTTACAAAAGATTAACCCCGGGTTTTGAAGCCCCGGTTAACCTGGCGTACTCCAGCAGAAACCGAAGCGCCGGTGTACGAATCCCCATGTATTCTCCCAGTCCTAAAGCCAAGCGCATAGAAGTTCGATTTCCTGACCCACTCTGTAATGGCTACCTGGCCTTCTCGGCCATGCTGATGGCCGGACTGGATGGAGTGGCAAACAAACTCCATCCCGGAGATCCTTTAGATAAGGATATCTATGCCCTTGAACCAGAGGAATTGGCCAATATCCCTTCCGTACCGGGTTCTTTGCAAGAAGCGCTTCAGGCTCTTAAAGAAGACCATGAGTTTCTCATGAAAGGAGATGTTTTTACAGAGGATCTTATCGAAACCTGGATTAAATACAAAACCGAGAAGGAAATTAATCCGATCCGACTTCGACCGATCCCTTGGGAGTTTGCCCTCTATTACGATGGATAAAAAGCTCCCCCTTCGATGTTGAGCAAAAACCCAGGGCCGCCTCCTTTACGGCGGCCTTCTCCCTCAATAAAAACCTCATCTCTGACTCCCATTGCCCAATTTCTCATCAGCTTCACGGGGAGAAATTCATCCTGCCTAAAAAATAAGCTTTTCGTTCTGGAAGATTTTTTCAGAATATTTTCAATGCTCAGTTTCCATCGGTATCTCAATAGAGTTTTAGTCCCTTCGTTTCCATTTGACCAAAAATTAATCGGATATCCCTCTGTAATGCTCAAAACTTAGTCAGCCCTCTTTTTTAAACATTAAGGCCCTCCTCCTCTACATGCAGGGTATGACAAGGTTTTCCGGTCTTATAAACCTTTATAAACTTTCTGGTATACTCATTGCTCATAAAACCATCAAATGATGTCTACAGAAAAATCGGGGATCAGAATAACTTCGGGATTCCGATTTCTGACTCCCAAATCATCAAGATATTTTTACCCTATAAATAAACTTTGGAGGCTTTGACTATGATGAGAAGAACGTTAAGGAAATTAACCAGTATCCTGTTGGGAAGTCTTATTTTTCTATTTGGATTTGGGATTTTGAACATTGCCTGGAGTGCAGAGGAAACTCCCCCTCCTCAAATTAGCGCCGGAGATACTGCCTGGATGCTGACCTCAGCCGCCCTGGTTTTGATGATGACCGCCCCAGGCCTGGCCCTGTTCTACGGCGGCAT
>JAUQPW010000127.1 GCA_030550175.1 bacterium | reverse complement strand
CCAAGGCCGGCACCCCCACCATGGGTGGCCTGATGATCCTGTTCGCCATGCTGGTATCCACCCTGTTGTGGGCCGACCTGACCAACCATTACGTCTGGCTGATGATTTTTGTGTCCCTGGGCTTTGGCTTTGTCGGTTTCATGGATGACTATCTCAAGGTCATCAAAAAACGGTCTCTGGGTCTCAGGGCAAGATATAAATTGGGGGCTCAGGTGATTATAGCCCTGGCTATCGGAATTTACCTCTATGTCAAGGCCGACGGCTTCTTTTCTACCACGTTGAGTATTCCTTTCTTTAAAGAAATTCAACCCGATTTGGGCATTTTCTATATCGCCTTGGTCGTCCTGGTGATCGTGGGGACTTCCAATGCAGTTAATTTAACCGATGGGTTGGACGGATTGGCTATAGGGCCTACCATTATCGCCGTTTTGACCTATGCTGCTTTGTCCTATCTCTCAGGAAATGCCATCATCGCCGAATATCTAAATATCTGGCATGTTCGGGGAGCCGGTGAGCTTACGGTTTTTTGTGGAGCTATCTTCGGGGCCGGATTAGGATTTCTATGGTTTAATACCTACCCGGCCCAGATCTTCATGGGAGACGTCGGCTCCTTAGGTCTGGGAGGAGCTTTGGGAACCATTGCAGTTCTGACCAAACATGAACTGCTGTTGGTTATCATCTGTGGTTTATTCGTCGTAGAAGCTTTATCGGTTATCATCCAGGTGGCCTCGTTTAAATTGACCAAAAAAAGGGTCTTCCGTATGGCCCCCCTTCATCATCATTTCGAACTGCTAGGCTGGCCGGAACCTAAAGTTATCGTTCGGTTTTGGATTATCGCGATTATCCTGGCTCTAATCAGCTTAGCCACCCTGAAATTACGTTAATCCACCGGTAATGGTTCACTATGCCGCCATCTACCAACTCTCCACACAAAATAACTCAGCATGGATGACAAACAAAAGCTAATGAATAAGGGACAACGAACCATCCAGAACGGGCAAAAAGGCGATGAACCCCAGACGAAGGATAATATTCTACTTATTACCGTACTTTTACTAATCGGAATCGGCCTTGTCATGGTTTACAGCACCAGCGCCATCTATGTGAGCAGTAAATTCGGAGGGAAAAACTCTTTTCTCTTTTTAGAAAAGCATCTGATGGTGCTGATACCCAGCCTTTTCAGTCTGATACTTTTTAGCTATATTCCCTATCCTTACCTGCGCTGGTTAACCTATCCTTTTCTGACTCTGGCTTTCACTTTATTGATACTCACTCTGTTCTCAAGTTTAGGGGTGGTACTCAACAATGCACGACGCTGGTTAAGTATTGGACCCATCCTCTTTCAACCTTCTGAGTTTGCAAAGCTGGCCTTGATTCTTTATTTTTCCCATGTTTTGAGCAAAAAACAGGAGAAGATTAAAAGTTTTTCTAAAACTTTTCTTCCGGGACTGATTATTTTAGGTCTTTTCTTCGGACTTATTTTTAAACAACCGGATTTAGGAACCAGTATCAATGTAGTTATCATCATTCTGGGTCTTTTTTTTGTGGCCGGGATTCCCCTGCGCTATATTCTGGGTCTTTTTCTGATAGCCGGGCCGGTGCTCAGCTTTCTTATCTGGCGAGTTCCCTATCAACGGGAACGCCTTCTGACCTTTTTGGACCCCTGGAAGGACTCCATGGATTCGGGATACCAGCTCATCCAGTCTTTAATTGCCCTGGGGAATGGAGGGATTAGCGGAGTGGGATTAGGACAGGGGCATCAAAAATTGTTTTATTTACCAGAACCCTATGCCGATTTTATTTTTGCAACCATCGGTGAAGAATTGGGTTTACTGGGAAGTTTTCTGATCCTGGGTCTTTTTGGTATCTTAATCTGGCGCGGAATTCGGATTGCCTTACAAGCACTGGATCTTTTCGGGATGTTGATGGCAATCGGACTTACCTTACTCATCGGAACCCAATTTCTCATCAACCTGGGTGTTGTCACCGGACTGCTCCCCACCAAAGGTCTCCCCCTTCCCTTCATCAGTTACGGAGGTTCTTCCCTGTTAGTCTGCTCCACCGGCGTGGGAATTCTGTTGAGTATTTCCCGCTATAGTTCCAAAAAAGTAACCAGGAATACAGAAAATAAGTAATCTTTTGTGAAAGCGCAAATCCGGCGCTGTTGGGTTCATCTTCAGGTTGAAGTCTGTTCCCTGCCGGTCAGTTGCAGGAGGCAGTTGGTAAAAGAGTCGGCGGTGAGGCCCGTCCTCCTTTCCACCGATGGTTGTGAAGAAAAGTTGCAGGAGGCAGTTGGTAAAAGAGTCGGCGGTGAGGAATCACCTATTTCAACCACGGGGTAGAATGAGCTGTCGACGAGCGTATCCGGTTCCACCACGTTCACTCCGAAGCCGTGAAAATCATTTGGATTCAGGGTAAGTACATATTCAATCCCATGGAGAGCCATGAATGCCGCGATTCGTGCATCATAAGCACGCTTACCGTGGATGGCAGCTTGCTTTGCCAATCGCAGCCACCGTTCGAAAAGTCCCGGGTGCTGAGGATGAAGTTGAAAAAGCTCACACAACCGGCCGATGTGATAGGCAGTCTGGTTCGGTGACCAGCCGAAACCGTTGTTTTCGATAGGTCTTGTTGCTACAACCCAGAATTCCACCAAAACTTGGGGAGCTAAACAGATAATTTCTTGCCTCTTGATCAACGTGGTAATTGCTGCCCGACACACTCCATGTTTCGGATCTTGGCGATCGATTAACCGTAGCACAACATTGGTATCAAGGAGATAGGAGACCATCAGTAGAGATTTTCCCTGTTCAGAGCTTCCAACGGGATAGGTGGGACGGGCGGAAGCGAATCCAGCCAATCGTGGAATGCGCGGAGCCTGGTAGCCGTGACATCTTTTACGACAACCCCTGATACTTCCTCCGGCATAAATTGGCAACACACGGGTTGTGTCATCGATGAGCTGCTTCCTTTCGGTGCGGTTACTATATGAATCTGTTGTGACCATAGTGCCTATACTCCTTTTTCATATACCGGTTCAAGACGAGCTTCGGCTTCGGGCGTCAACAGGTCGAAGAACAACCGCTTCGATTGGGAGTGTGCCTCATCAAGCCGCTCGTTCATCACACTCCAGAAATCCATGTTATTTTCCACATTGTGGATTGTATCGATATCCACCAAAGTACCCTCATGTTGATCATTGCCGCTAATCACCCCATACGCCGGACTTGCAATCTGCAAGATATGTACAAAAGGATCGTCTTTGATTTCGGTGCGTAACTGTACCGGCTGCCTGTCGAGATTTCGCCCGGCGATCGACAACGATACTTGAAGACCGGCCAGGGAAGGAGGAGGATCAAGCTCAATTATATCAATGTATCTCAAGGAAAACCGCTCAGGTTTCTGAATCAATCCGGTCGATTTCAGCAACCCTGCGAGTTCTCGAATTCGTTTCGAGAACTCAGCTCATCCACTGTAAGGTCGCCGATTATTCAAGGATACTACCCGATCGCCCACCTGTATGGCAAAAGGTGTACCAGGAGGTCCTTCCAGACGAATCGTTGGTATGAAACGCAAAGCCTCATCCACCTGGGCAATAGGACGGGGAATGTCGGCTGCGGGCAAGCGGACAATAGTAGGATAAGTCCCTCGCAATATCTGGTACAGTATGCCCGGGAGCATCTCCCCAACGGGTAGATCACCCTCCGTTCCAAATCGAATTTCCCAGACTGCTTCTAGTAAAGGCTCTTTATCGAGTCTGATCGGTATGCGTCTATTCATGGACTTAGCTTGCCGATCCATAGTTTAATTTACCCTTCTGGTCCTATTCATTCCGGTGCGTAAATACTCTATAAAATACCAAAACATCTCCATCACCCTTCTCAAGGAGATGGGCGACCTTCCCGGCCATATGCCCAAATCTGGATTTGTCGAATGGCCCAGGACGTTGCTCCGAAGCATGGCCCAGGTTTCTGTGTTGATCTCAACCTTGAGCGCCGTCTTAAGCACTTTCTACCCTGATCTCCCCAGCTGTCCCTTATTTGTTACTATGACTTAAATTACTGTCAAGTTTTTTCAATCTCTAATCAGAAGGCGTCCCCTGCAAGAGAGTTTACCACTGTGGTTTATATTTTTTATTTTCCGAATACCTTCCGATTCTGGGGTCTTATCCGACCCAAATCCGGTGAAGTTGCCATGAATAGTCACCTGAGGAAGCTTTCCTGAAAGTAAATAGACCTTTCTAAAGGACATGTATGTTCTTCAAAAAAACCCGTTTTTTCCGTTAAATTCAAAAAATAACCCTTGACCCCTTCCAGAAGGTTTAATACCATAAAACCATGGAACCTACGTGTATTTACTTACCCAGTAATTTTGTCATCGCCGGGGGTGGGACCGGTGGACATATTTATCCTGGAATTGCTTTAGCCCAGGAGATCCGCAGGCGTTTTCGGGAATGGGAGGTTATTTTTGTAGGGACCGAAAAGGGGCTTGAAGCCAAAATTGTTCCTCGGGAGGGATTTCCCTTCAGGGTCATTGACGTAACAGGGCTCAAAAGAGCTACATTTCTGCAAACGGTGAAATCTTGTTGGAAGTTGCCGCGTTCTTTTTTCCAGGCCATTAGATTGCTCAAAGAATTGAATCCGGTGGGGGTCTTGGGAACCGGAGGTTATGCCTCTGGACCTGTGGTTTATGCGGCTTATTTTATGAGAATTCCCACGATGATCCTGGAACCCAACGTATATCCCGGTTTGACCAATCGCCTGCTCAGCAAATCTGTAGATAAGATCGCCATCTGTTTCCCTGAAACCGAAAAGTTCTTCCCTAAGGGAAAGACGGTTTTGACCGGTAATCCGGTTCGCCAGGAAATTATTCGGGCCGGAGAAACCTTTCCTCCTTTAAAAGATGGAAAGCTCCATATTCTCATCTTTGGAGGGAGCCAGGGGGCTCATAAAATCAATATGGCTGTTTTGGAAGCTTTACCTTATTTGGCTCCCTGGAAGAATTTTATTCATTTCATTCATCAAACTGGGGAAGCAGATTTTGATCAGGTTGTGGAAGGTTATCACCTGGCAGGATTTTCAGGAGAGCTTCAAAAGTATATTGACGCTATTCCCCAAGTGTATGCTAGAACCCATTTAGTTATCTGTCGTGCAGGGGCTACAACCATTGCAGAACTGACTGCCTGTGGAAAACCGGCTATTCTGGTTCCTTACCCTTACGCGGTTTACAACCATCAAGAATTGAACGCCCGAAGTCTGGCTGCTGCCGGAGCCGCTGAAGTCATCCTGAATCAGGATTTATCGGGAAAAGTTCTGGCTGAGCATCTGATAGCTTTTATCAAAAATCCAGAAAAATTAAACGATATGCATATCCGGAGTAAGGCTCTGGGTAGAGTAGATGCAACCGAACGGTTGTTAAAAGAAATTATTAATATCCTTGAGATGAAATCGGTTTAACCTCTCCTCTGGCCCTTTCCCCGGATTGTTTGAAAGGGCAGTTACCAGATCCTCCCTGCCTCCTGTTCGCGCCGGGTCCTTTTGGTCGGGGATAGGCCGATCAAGGTCCCGGGAGAACAGAGAGAAGGGCTCTCCAATGTTTAAAAGATATTCTTGAAAACTCCCGGATCGGAAGGGGTCAGGAGATCGGGTTATGTATATGAAATATAATCCTCAAAGCAGGATCTTAATTTATGCAGAAGGAGAATTTGCACGCGGGCACTCTAAAACTGCAGAAGGCATGATTCGATATGGAAAAAATCCCATTGTGGCAGTTGTCGATAGTACCCGAACGGAGAAGGACGTAGCAGAAGTGATCGGCATAGGAGCAGGGATTCCCTTTGTTAAAAGTATTTCAGAAGCCCTGGTGTTTAAACCCGAGGCCTTATTACTCGGCATAGCCCCTCGAGGAGGGGGGTTACCTCCGGAGTGGCGGAAGGATATTTTGTTTGCCTTAGAGCACGGGATGGACATCATCAGCGGATTGCATTATATGATTGAAGATGATCCGGAATTTGCAGAAGTGGCCAGACGCCATAACAGAAAAATCTGGGATGTACGAAAAGCACCCGATAATTTACGGGTAGGATCTGCCCTTGCCGCTGGTGTTCCCGCTCAAATCGTCTTAACGGTCGGCAGTGATTGTGTGGTAGGAAAAAAATCCACTGCCATTGAAATTGCAAAACTTGCCAATGAACAGGGGCGAAAAGCAATTTATATCCCTACCGGACAGACAGGAATCATGATAGCGGGCTTTGGGATCGCCATTGACCGGGTGATTGGAGACTTTATGTCAGGTGCTGCCGAGCAATTGATTTTAGAAAATGCTCCGGGTCATGATTTAATCCTGGTAGAAGGTCAGGGCTCTGTTCTCCACCCCGGATACTCCGGTGTAACCCTGTCCCTCCTCCATGGTACAATGCCTTCCCACATGATCCTTTGTCATCAGCCTACCCGTAAATATATCCGGGATTCGAAAATCATCATACCTCCGTTAAAAGAAATCGTGGCTCTTTATGAATCTCTCTCTTTACCCATTAAGAAGGCCAGAGTTGTCGGAATCTCCCTCAATTGTTTTGATCTCACAAAGGAAGAAGCTCTCCGAGAGATCGAGAAGACCGAATCTCTAACGGGATTACCCACTACAGATTGCATCAAATTCGGTGCACAAAAATTATTGGATGCCATTAACTGGGCACGGGGATAGATAAAAGGAGAGAGCAGGGGAATGGAAGGAAGGGCGTGCTTCCACTCTCCCACTTTCTCTTACCATTATGCTTTTACAGGAGCTTTTGAAATATATTCCCGATGTTCACTGGATCAGTGGACGTGTTGATATAGAAGTAAAGGGGCTTACCTATGACTATACTCAGGTAAAAAAGGATTTTCTCTATGTAGCCATGGAAGAGTATTTGATCCATAATATCTGGATCGACGGCCACAAATACATTGAAGAAGCCCTTCAGAGGGGAGCCAACAGTGTGGTTATGGAGAAGGATATCCCTGTCACAACCCCCTGCACCCGAGTACAAATAGGGGATGTAAAAAAAGCCCTTGCATGTATGGCCGATAAATTTTATGGCTACCCTTTGAAGGGAATAAAGGTTATTGGGGTTACAGGAACCAATGGAAAAACCACCACGACCCATTTGATCCGAGCGATCTTCAAAGCCGGCGGACACAACCCGGGCGTTGTGGGAACCGTTGGGTATTTTATAGGAGATGAGAAATTACCTGCGATTTATACAACTCCCCTTTCCTTAGATCTTTTCCAGCTGGCGGCTCAAATGCGGGATCAGCAGGTGGATGTCTTCATCATGGAAGCTTCTTCCCATGGATTGGACTTAGACCGAACCTATGGAATCGACTATGATGTGGCGGTCTTAACCAACGTAACCCGGGATCATCTGGATTATCATAAAACGGTGGAAGCGTATAAAAAAGCCAAAATGCGGCTTTTCCAAAGCCTGGGGGCCTATGAAAAAGAACAGGTAGTTGGAATTATTAATGCCGATGATCCCTCCTGTTCTCTGTTTATTCAGGCCACTCAGGCTCCGGTTTTAACTTACGGAATTCAAAATCCCTCGGATATCCAAGGATATGATATTCGTCTGGGACCCATGGGGACTTCCTTTAAGGTTCGATTACCCCAGGACAGGCACCTGGAAATCAACTTAAAAATTTTGGGCTTATTTAATGTATATAATGCCTTAGCCGCTATAGCTGTAGGATATTCCCAGGGATTGAATCTGGAGGCCATTCAAAAAGGGATCGAAGGATTTACCGGTATAGAGGGCCGATTTGAGATGGTCGATTGTGGTCAGGGGTTTCCGGTCATTGTAGATTATGCCCATACACCCGATGCACTGGAAACCATTCTAAAGACGGCGCGAGGTATTAAGACCGGGAAGCTCATTACCGTATTTGGTTGTGGAGGAGATAAAGATAAAGGGAAACGACCTCTTATGGGGGCTATTGGAACGACCCTGTCGGATTATTGTGTGATTACTTCTGATAATCCTCGTAGTGAAGATCCATGGGCCATTATACGGGAAATCGAAGCCGGAATCAATCCGGGAACTGCCTGCCCCTTTGAGTCCATTGTAGATCGTCGAGAAGCTATTCAGAAGGCCCTAAGTCTGGCTCAACCCGGGGATGTAGTGGTTTTGGCCGGAAAAGGACACGAAGCCTATCAGATTATCGGAAATCAAAAAATACCGTTCAGTGATAAAGAAGAGGTTAAAAAATTTTTTGCAGCTGAATCCAAAAATCAGGCCAAAAATTAAAAAATTTTTGAAATTTTTATAGGCAGGGACTTTCCGTGGAAATGCCCAGCCCATGGGCATTTTCAGCAGACTTCTAACCCCATTATTTATATTTTTTTTTATTTATCTATAAATTTTTGTTGACTTTATAATCCTACCTTGTCTAAATTCCTCTTGCTAGAGGGATCTGAACCCCCATGGTAGGTAGATCCCTTTCTCCTTGGGTTTTGCCGGCTCAAGGAGTCAACAGCATCCATAACTAGCTTCATTTTTCTTACAAGGAGGAGTAACCTATGAATAAAGGAGATCTTGTTTCACGAGTCGCTGAAGCAGCAAATTTAACTAAGGCCCAGGCTGCAAAAGCCATTGATGGAGTTATTAAAGGCATCATGAGTGCTCTACAAAAGGGAGAAAAAGTGACCCTGGTAGGATTCGGAACTTTCTCTGTGGCAAAACGGAAAGCGAGAATCGGAAGAAATCCCAGCACAGGTAAAGAGCTGAAAATTCCGGCCAAACAGGTTCCTAAATTTGCTGCCGGAGCTAAGCTAAGAGAAGCAGCAGCCAAAGCTAAAAAGTAGAGAGTCCACTCGTTAAGCTAAGCCCATAAGCTCTCTACAAAAAGGCCAGAGCCGTTTAGGCATCTGGCCTTTTTATATTATCTTCCCTATGAACCTGTTGCGGAAAGAGTAAAGCAACCCTATAAGGTTGCTTTTATACCAAAGCAAATCCGGCCGCTTACTCCTTCAATTACCTCCCTCGGCCAAGGGCTCCGGCTCTTGGGCCAATCTCAATAGCTTCAGGCGCCTACAGACCCTTGTTTGCTTCGACCTCTCACCTGGAAGGCCTCCTCTGATCCCAATCCTCCCGAACCTGGAACCCCTAACCTGATTTCTCCTTCCTTTCCCCGAAGCCCCCTTCCCGTCAGCTTCAGCCTCAGTTAGGCAAGCTCTCCCTTCCTCCTCCGCTTGGGTAAGGTCCATCCTTTCAAGCAACCTTCCGACCGGAACTACGCTGGTCTTGCAAAAGCTTATTCAAATTTGCGATCCTACTTGCTTTCAACAAACCCCAAGTCACTTGCTTGATATCTTACGGTTATGGAGATGGTAGTGTCAGATGGGCAAGTACTGATGCTGGCGTATGGGTCGTCACAACCCCGACAAGCCGGGTCAAAGGTTCTTTATCAAGTCAGAAGTTACGCAGCTTCCCTAAGCCTTTGTAAAGCGGTCAAAGGAAGAGCTAAATCCTTAAAACTGAGTCTCCGTTTGAGCTTGTAAATACCCATACCTCCCTGATGACTTTCCCTTTCCAAGATACCAAATGCTATCAGGCAACAAGTTGCATGATGCTCCTGAGCTGGAAGGGATCGGGCCTGACACCCCTCCCTCTGAAACTTCTCCTTACTCACCCGGACCACTTCCTCTACCTGTCCACGAATCTGGTACAACTGTCGGACCTCCCTGGCCGATAACGTCAAGCAGTTGGTGGCATAGTACTTCTTGCCAGGTCTGACCACACGTACTTTGATTCCTCCCTTCAACAAGCCGATGTCGATCCAGTAAGGAGGCTGTCGATACTGTTGGACGGGTTGCCCGTTGAAGTAGCGATTCTTCTTAATCCGGCGCACCAAACACCACTCTTAGTCCTGAACCCGCTTCAACAACTTCTTAGAGGAATACCAGGCGTCGAAGAGCACATAGTCGGGGCAACACCTTAAGCGATTTCGGGTATAGGAAAGCAACTCCAAGGCCAACTCATATTAGGCTTGCTGACCTACGGCATCAGGTTAGGCCTAAAGCAAATGCGAAGATCGGATTCTTCGCGCAATTCGCCGGGCTGGTAACGTATGCGCCGGCTGGGTTCGTCGAGAACTTCGACGAGCGACGGCGTGCCGGAGAGTACGGTAAAGCCAAGCGTGTTGTCTGGCTTTGCTGTTGCAAGGAGAAGAAGGTCCGCGCCGAGCGCAAACTCGGCGACCGGCCCAACCCAATTCGCCAACTTTTCGGCGATGTGGGTGGTTTTTACCTCTTCTTTAATGACAACCTGTCCGTGACGGTATCTGAGTGGGAACATAGATTTACTCCTTGTTGCAGAGATCGGTTAGGGCTTCATAAGCCCGACTGGTCTTCCACTGCCTAATGGTCGGGTTCAGGCACGTTATGGAGCGCAGCGGAGCAATGTCGGCTGCAACCCGTTGTTAGGTGATAGGTAATTCACTTAGGCACCATCCTGAACGTATTTAACGCCATGCTTGATCGATAGCTCCGCCTTAGCTAGCTCCTTACCAAGATAAGCAGCATGACTCAATTGCGTAACCCAGCCGTTTGCAATGATCGTCAAGTAAATACTTCGTGCATCCTTGCCATCGATCACTCGTTGGAGCGTATTATCGTAGGAATAATGCTCGACCAAGATAATCTGCTTGTCTGGTTGAGGCAGGATTACAAAATAGCCCGCCTTATCCATTTGGACTTTTGCGGGTTGTTCTGCATGAACGATTGGCACCTCTGAGATCCGTATAGGTGTTGTTAGTTCTTTGGATTCCTCACAGCTACAGAAAGGGTTAGACTTTTGAGCGAGGGCTTTGAGTTCCTCAACAATTCTCTCCTCATCTTCGCACCCCATCATGTCCACAACCCGAACCTGTTGTCGGAAGGCTTCGACCTCCTCACGGGTTACATTCCTTAGAATGGGGCGTCGGCCAGGAGAACCAATGACTTTCATGTTTTCATCAACACCGTGTTCCCATAGCGCAAGAAGGGTTCTACCGCTTTGATGGCCCTTCGGATCTTTTCCAGCGAGCAGGACAAAGCGAATCGTTGGGTTCGTAATGGTATTCTTGATAACCTTTTCAATGCCGATGTTTTCGGTCTCAGTCTTTCCAACGATACAAAGTTCCGTCGGTCTAATACGAGCAAGCCTTTCGGCAAGCTCTACACTGGCAAGGGTGGAAACTGCAACAGGACATCCTGGACCGTTACAGAATTCATGATATTCTCCCGCAACGGTAGGCCAATCATGCTCACTCACCTCAAAAGCACAGGTTGGTGCTTGAGTTTCTCTGGATTCTGAAAAGGCTTTGTGAAAAATGTTCGTTGCCACCGCTGGGAAACAGTATTCGCAGCCAAGGCAAGCGTATTTGATTGGCTCCATCTGCTCCAGCCAGTGCTCAATCTTTGCGAGCAAGTCCGAGGAGGCTTCGACTTGCAGAGATGAAAGCGAAGTTTGCAGGCTCTCCAAGCTTTCCTTCATACAGCCACACTTCCGGCATTTCGGAAGTCCCATGCCTTCTCGGAGCTCGAATTGAATTTTGTCCACCGGCTTTGTTTCCACCATACCGATCATCCTCCTGTATGGGAATGTCACCTAACGTTCCGCTTCAGGCGCACGCGAAGCGGAGTGGAGCGAAGCGTGTCGCCTGCAAGCGGGTGTTAGGCGCGTTTGTGCCTTAAACTGAACGATTGGGTACACGGGTTGTTTGCGTGCTCAAAATCAGAAAACCCATTACTCCCGCTAAAAGTGAACTGAGCAAAACAGCAGTCTTAGAATTTTGAACAATCTCAGGGTCTCCAAAAGCCAACAGTGTGATGAAAATTGACATGGTAAAGCCGATGCCTCCGAGGAAACCAGCGCCGATAATATGTTTCCAAAACACATCAGTAGGTAATTGAGACAAGCCCATTTTGACCGCCAACAGACTGAATAAGGCGATGCCCAACGGTTTACCAACGAACAAGCCTGCGAAAATACCTAAACTGTTTGGGGTTACAAGACCTTCAATCCAGTTGCCTGTCAGGGCAATTCCCGTATTGGCTAGTGCAAATAGCGGCATGATGGCAAATGCTACAGGTTTATGCAGGAAATGTTGTAACTTGTAAGATGGTGACTCTTCATCGCCGCGCCCAAATGGAATAGCGAAAGCAAGTAGAACGCCCGCAAGAGTCGCATGGACACCTGACTTGAGCATAAAGTACCACATGAGAACACCTAAAATAAGATAAATTGATAAACGGCGCACGCCGAGGCGGTTTAGAGCCAATAACCCTACAAATATTGCCAACGTTAATACAAGATAAAGAAATGAGAAATCACCCACATAAAACAGAGCGATAATGATAATCGCCCCCAAGTCATCTATGATGGCTAATGCAGTGAGAAAAATTTTTAGTGATGCCGGAACTTTACTGCCTAACAAGGCAAGTACGCCAAGTGCAAAAGCAATATCTGTCGCCATTGGAATACCAATACCGCCCTGTGTTTTACTCCCCCAATTGAGGATGAAATGGAAGAGCGCAGGCAACACCATACCGCCAACAGCGGCGAAAGCGGGTAGCGTCGCGTTTCTTCGGTCAGACAGTTCCCCAATATAAAGTTCTCTTTCAATTTCAAGCCCAATCAGCAAAAAGAAAATTGCCATCAAGCCGTCATTAATCCAATGCCCAATACTATATTTCAACGCAATACTTCCTATTTCGAATCCGACTTTGGTATGCCAGAAGTCCGAGTATCCCTTTCCGAAATAGGAATTGGCAATGCTTATAGAGGCAACAGTGCAAAGAACTAGGACAATGCCTGACGCTTGTTCGCTCTTGAGAAATTCCAAAAAGAGTTTAGATGGAGTTGTTTTCATGGGGTTCCAGTGTTTTACAGTAACAATGCAATTTTGAAAGCAAGCGCCTAACGAGAAGTTCACCTGCGGAGTGAAGCGGAGTCAGGTGCAACTTCTCGTTCTCTGAGTACGTAGCGCAGCGAAGCATCTCAGAGAGCAAGTTATTGTAGAGTTTCGGGATAACTCCACGACTACGGCAACAAATTCTCTGATTTGGAGTCGCTCACTGGCGCCCTGACCTCCCACATCGTTTGTTTTTTGTTATATTAGATATATTATGTTTCATACATAAATTCTTGAAAAGTTTTTTCGACTATTTTATTTCCTCCTTTCTGTATACCCTGTCAGGTAGAAAATTATAAGGTCCGCAATGGCTCTCTTCTGCTGAGGTCAAGGAGTTCTTGACGTTTTTGGCGGTGACCTGAAAGGTGTCGGCCTCAACCCAGAAACCGACCTTTAAGACACTGTTATTTTTTTATAGACATGTCCTGAATAAGGAGTTTGGGAAGCCCCAGGGGGTTGTCAGAGCGGAGCGAAAACCCTACGTTCCGGTGGTGTTATCT
>JAUQPW010000017.1 GCA_030550175.1 bacterium | reverse complement strand
AGAATCTCCACGGCCATATCGGGATTGTATTCATAATCCTTGAGATTTTCATTATGGTAAAGGGGAACCGATTCTGAAATATAGGCCACCGCTGGGGCCCCATAGCCATTCATCACAGAGAGGATAATTCCTTCTTTATCCACGGTGTGGGCCAGGGCTTTGAGAAAGTTTTTATCTGTAAACCAGGTCAGCTTGGGATCTGTTTTTCCGTTTTTAACATAGTGTCTGGGATTCCGATTAAAGACTACAAATTCGGTTCCGGTGGAGATTCCTATTTCCTTAACGGTAATATCTAAATTCTTTTGATTTTTTTTAAGGTCTTCCACATCTTCTCCACGGGGAAAGTAAATATCAGTATCTCCATTTTTAAATTTTAAATAAGCGGTATCAATATTCTGGACGATCAGATTGATCTCCTCATTCAAATAGGGGAGCTGGTTTCCTTGGTCATCCTTTTGCCAGTAATAGGGATTTTTTACCAATCTGGCAAATTGTGCTGGAACGTATTCGGCCAGTTTATACCGTCCGGTTCCTACGATTTTATCGGGAGGCGTATTAATGCCCCATTGGGAAGTAAAGGTTCCGTTTTTGAGAGATTCTCCCAATACATGCTCCGGAAGGATATCTATTCCGAGACTGCCCAAAAACGGGGCAAAGGGGGAGGGAAGGGTAAATTTGATGGTGTATTCATCGATTACTTCCACCTGAATTTTCTGCCCGTCGATGATGAAAATGTCCCGGGCACTGTTGGGGACCCGGTCATCGTAGATGGCATCGAAGGTAAACTTAACATCCCTGGCCGTGAATTTAGTCCCATCATTCCAGCGAACATCCTCTCTCAAGTGAAATACCCAGACTTTGCCATCCTCGCTCACATCCCAGGATCTGGCCAGAAAAGGCTCAACAATCCCTGTTTTGGGATTGGTACGGGTTAAACCTTCGAACAGATCTCCTACGATAGCCGACGAGCTGGTTTCATCACTTACCAGTAGATTGAAGGTCTTAGGATCTGCAATGGTGGCGGTGGTCAGCTTTTGTTCTACTTCAGCCCCTGCAGAGGTTCCGAAGAGGCCTGACAAGGTTATTAAAAAAACTAATGTTATCCCAAGTGGTTTCATAAAATCTCCTCGAAAAAGGACCCTAAGGGGGGTAGAAGTGTGGGAGTGTGGGGGTGTGGGGGTATGGGAGTGTGGGGAGTAGGAGTATAGGAAAATATATCCCCCTACTCTCACCCTTCCACCTTCCCACACTCCCATACCCCCTCTACTTCCATACTTCCATACCTCCACCCTCCCCCCACTCCCCCACTTTCATCCTTTTCCGGGTCCTTCGTGGATAAACCAGGTCAATAACTTACCTGCAAGAATATCGTATAAATAATATTATATCCTTTAGGAGGAGTCGGTTGTCAATGCTATTTTTTCGAGGTCTTCATATCTGATCGGCAACCCGGGGTTGGGGTCTGGTTATAAATTTTCTCAAATAACTTGACAGTATAAAACTAAAGTTTTATATTTGAGGTAAACTCATATATACCTACTCATCTCATCCATCGAGGAAGGGTGTTGGGATCGCTTTAAATAAGGTGAATTTCTGCCATATTTTCAGCGCCTACATCCTCAAAATAGGAGGTAAATCCTATGGCTATTCTCAGATGGGATCCTTTTAGAGATCTCTCCATCATTCAAGAGAGAATGAACAAACTCTTTGAGGAATCCATAGCCCGATCTCGAGGAGAAGAAGGGACTTCATTGGCAGCCTGGGTCCCCCCGGTAGATATCTATGAAACCAAAGATGCTATCGTCGTTAAAGCTGAACTTCCTGGGATTGATCAGAAAGATATCGAAGTTCAGGTTCATGATAATATCTTAACCATCCGAGGAGAAAGGAAATTTGAAAGTGATGTGAAGCGAGAAAATTTCCATCGTATTGAAAGGGCTTACGGAACCTTCCAGCGTTCTTTTTCTATCCCGAATATCATTCGGCAAGATCAAGTTAAAGCACGCTTTCATAATGGGATTTTAGAGATCACCTTACCGAAAATGGAAGAAGCTAAACCCAGACAGATTAAAGTCGATGTGGCAACTTCCTGACGACTCTGCCGCATTTCACGTTCCTCGTTCGGGTTAAACAAGATTTTTTAAATAAACCCGGTAAAAAAACTTGACAAGGCATTTTTCCCTTTCTATCTTATCATATAGGTAGTTGTTCCTCTAAGGGATTTGAGTCTGGGATTTGTTTTATTTTTTTATCTTGTTAAATTAGCACTCATTAAATATGAGTGCTAACAACCTAAAACTTAAGGAGGGTAGCCTATGGCAGCAAAAATGCTGATCTTTGGACAAGAGGCGAGAGCTGCTGCTCTGCGAGGTGTCAGTATACTGGCAGACGCCGTCAAAATTACTTTAGGCCCGAGAGGTCGTAACGTCGTATTAGATAAAAAATTTGGTGCTCCCACATCAACCAAGGATGGTGTGACGGTAGCGAAAGAGATCGAATTGGAAGATCCCTATGAGAATATGGGTGCTCAATTGGTTCGGGAAGTTGCCAGCAAGACCAGCGATGTAGCCGGAGACGGAACCACAACGGCAACCATCCTGGCCGAAGCGATTTTTAAGGAAGGTTGTCGAAATGTAACGGCGGGAGCCAACCCCATGGATTTAAAACGGGGAATTGAAAAGGCGGTAGAGGTCGTGATAGAGGAACTAAAAAAGCTGAGCAAGCCGGTAGAAGGTAAACGGGAAATCGAACAGGTAGGTACCATCTCAGCCAATAATGACTCCACCATTGGTAAGATTATCGCAGAGGCCATGGAGAAAGTCGGTAAAGACGGAGTTATCACCGTAGAAGAAGCCAAATCCATGGAGACCTCCCTGGAAGTCGTGGAGGGAATGCAGTTTGACCGTGGTTACTTATCCCCCTATTTTGTCACCGACCCCGAAAGAATGGAAGTCGTTCTGGAAGATCCTTATATCCTCATCTATGAAAAGAAGATCAGCAGCATGAAAGATCTTCTTCCCATCCTGGAACAAATCGCCCGCATGGGTGCCCCACTTTTGATCATCGCCGAAGATGTGGAAGGTGAGGCCCTGGCCACTCTGGTCGTCAACAAGCTAAGAGGAACCCTCAAATGCGCGGCTGTTAAAGCTCCTGGCTTTGGAGACAGGAGAAAAGCCATGTTGGAGGATATCGCAATCCTTACCGGTGGACGAGCCATCTCAGAAGATCTGGGTATTAAACTGGAAAATGTGACCATTGAGGATCTGGGTCGGGCTAAGAAAGTCACCATTGACAAAGATAATACGACCATTGTTGAAGGGGCTGGTTCTACAGACAAAATTCAAGGAAGAATTAAGCAAATTAAAGCTCAAATTGAGGAAACAACTTCGGATTACGATAGAGAAAAACTTCAGGAGCGTCTGGCTAAATTAGCCGGTGGGGTCGCGGTAATCCGTGTAGGAGCCGCTACCGAGACCGAAATGAAGGAGAAGAAGGCCCGTGTAGAAGACGCCATGCATGCAACCCGGGCGGCGGTGGAAGAAGGAATCGTTCCAGGCGGTGGAGTCGCCTATCTGAGATGTCTGCCGGCTCTGGAGAAAGTCAAACTCGAAGGGGATCAGCAGATCGGTGTAAACATTGTTAAACGGGCTCTCGAAGAACCGATCCGCCAGATTGCCAATAACGCCGGGTACGAAGGATCCGTTGTGGTTCAGAAAGTCAAAGAGATGAAAACCAACGAAGGATTCAACGCTGAAACAGAGAAATACGAAGATCTGGTTCAGGCCGGTATCATCGATCCGACCAAAGTTACCCGGACGGCCCTTCAAAATGCTGCCCGCAGCGCTCATGTTAACCACAGAAGCTTTGATCACCGAGAAACCGGAAGAGAAGAAAGAACAGATGCCGCATATGCCTCCAGAATACTAAAAACAGGAGTCAGGAGTCAGGGAGGCAGGACTCAGGATCCCTTGACTCCTGGGTTCCAGCTTGATCCTATGCCTATCTACGAATACGAGTGCACCCAATGTAAGCAGACCTTCGAAATATTACAAAAATTTAATGATTCTCCCTTAGAGAAATGTATCCTTTGTCACGGAGGACCTGTAAGGAAATTGATTTCTACTTCTGCTTTCGTACTGAAGGGGGCCGGATTCTATGTGAATGATTATCCTTCGGCAAGCAGGAAGAAGGGCGTGGAATCGGAAAAGAATGGAAGTCCCGAGAAAAAATCGGAATCCCCACCGGAATCTAAATCGGAAAAAGCCGAAAAGGTTGCTCTGCCTGAAGCTAGTAAAGTTTCATGAAAAAAGAGCCGTAGAATTAAACCTACGGCTCTTTTTTTGTCCCAGGATAAAGCAAGCTTCGTCTGAAGTATCCCTTCACAACTTACCCGGTTTTGGATTTTCGCCCATGAGGAATTGCCGAATATCATCGGCAAAGGTCACCTCGGAGTCATCCTCCGGCTGATAGCCGATCACCTTTCGGGCATTGGCAATACTCCAAAAAGCCCTGGCATTATCGGAAATTCCATAGAAAATCTGGAAGGGAACCCCATACTCATCTTCGATATTCTCAGTTTCTATGGACCTCAAGACCAATTGCCTCCAATCTCGCTCGCTGAGATAAGCCCCAAGGTCCCGTTTGTATCCCAAGGGATTGTCCTTAAACAGGTTTACATCGATACGACGAGGCGCTCCGATCCGAAGCTGAATGACCTCCAGCTTTCGTCCACGGGAACCGCTGGCATACACAAAGCCTAAACCTTCATAGGCCAGCTTGGCCCAGCCATAGTAATTATCGGATTTAGGCGGAAAATCCGGAGTCAGCATGTCTAACTTCCGGGTTCGAATAAGCTGATGCTCATACCAATCGGCCGCATGGTTTGAGCTGGCCACCACTACCCGTCTTACCCCTTCTTCCAGGGCAACCTGATAGACATTGTAAGCCATCCTTACATTGTCCAACTCGTCAAAGAAGGTCGCCTTACGGAAATCTGCAAAGGTATTACCTTTGTAACCCAGATGGACCACCGTATCGATCCCTCTAAAATACTTTCGATAATTATCCAAATTGTGATCGATCAGATCTACCTCGATAATATCTTCGAGGACAGTTCCATCTCTCCTTTGTTTTCGAATGTCTAGCAACGTGAGGGTGTATCTTTCCCTAAAAACTGGAAGTAATTGTCCGGCCAGGTACCCTGCGGCACCTGTAATAAGTACATTCCGTTTAGCCATAAGCTTTCCTCCCTTAGTTAACCTATCATAATAAACTTTTCACAACCCCTCCATCAATCTGAATATTGGTCCCTGTAATATAATTAGCCCGTTCTGAAGCCAGAAATACCACCATATCGGCAAATTCCTTAGGCTGTCCAACACGCCCCAGAGGAATTGTTTTTTCAATGGAGGCAATGACTTCTTCGATCGGGCTACCCTGTTTCTTGGCTCGAGCTTCCATAACCTCCATGAATCGATCGGTTTGAATATAACCGGGGCAAACGTTGTTCACCAGGATATTATCCTTTGCCAGTTCATTAGCCAGAGTTTTCGTAAGTCCGGTGACTCCGGAACGGAGGGCGTTGGAGGTGATCAACCCATCGACCGGTTGCTTAACCGTTACAGAAGTGATGGTGATAATCCTTCCCCACTTTTGCCTTTGCATATGGGGAATAACGGCATAGCACAGATAAACGGTACTCATGAAGGTTAAATGGAAGCTTTTCTCCCAAACTTCCGGATTATGGTCCAGAAAAGCTCCTGCGGGAGGACCTCCTGCATTATTAACCAGGATATCGATCCGACCAAATCGGGAAATAGCCTGGTCTACCAATCGCTTGACCTGATCCTGTTGGGTTACATCAACAGCCATGGCTAAAATCTCTGCACCGGTGGCCGATTCGATTTCTTTGGCGGTGTTCTTTAAGGTTTCTTCTCCCCGGGCACACAGGACCAGTTTCGCACCTTCCTCTGCAAAACCCCGAGCTATGGCTTTTCCTAATCCTTTGCTTGAAGCAGCTACTAAGGCGACTCTGTTTTTTAATCCCAAATCCATTTCCTTTAACCCAGCAACACCTCAAAGGCTTCCTCCACAGAAGAAACCCCTTCGGTTTCAATATTAAAGGAATCTATCAATCGATCCAGGGAATTTTTAGGGATCACGCATCGGGTGAAGCCGAGTTTC
The DNA here is from genome assembly GCA_030550175.1 of bacterium. Taxonomy (GTDB): domain Bacteria; phylum Moduliflexota; class Moduliflexia; order Moduliflexales; family JAUQPW01; genus JAUQPW01. The sequence goes on along the minus strand of JAUQPW010000017.1, from coordinate 56,177 downwards.
TCAGCTTCACGGAGACGGCTCTCAATATGGGTTACTGCGCGGACCTCTCCGGCCAGGCCCACTTCTCCAATGACAACGGTTTTACGATCGATGGGGATATTTTTAAAGCTCGAAGCAACGGCGGCGGTGAGTCCCAGGTCCACTGCCGGTTCATCCACTTTGACACCTCCGGCGATATTGACAAATATATCCTGGGATTGGAGAAAGAGTCCAACCCGCTTTTCCAGGACCGCCATTAACAGAGATACCCGATTGGCATCGACCCCTTTGGTCATACGTCTGGGTACCCCCAGATTACTGGGAGCTACCAGAGCCTGAAGCTCGATAAGGATCGGTCGAGTCCCTTCGATGGAAGAGACCACAACCGAACCTGAAACCCGATCACTGGGCCGCTCAGAGAGAAATAGTTCAGATGGATTCGAGACTTCCACGAGTCCGGTGCTTTTCATTTCAAAGACTCCGATCTCGTTGGTGGAACCGAATCGGTTCTTAACGGCCCGTAAGATCCGATAGGGATGATTCCGCTCACCTTCAAAATACAGCACAGTATCTACAATATGTTCCAGAACCCTGGGACCGGCAATGGCTCCGGTTTTTGTAACGTGCCCTACGATAAAGGTTGAAAGGTTTGTTCTCTTGGATAGGTGCATCAATTGAGCGGCCACCTCCCGAACCTGACTCACGCTTCCCTGGGCAGATTGTAAGGCCGAAGTGAACATGGTTTGGATAGAATCGATAACCAGGATGTCAGGTTTTAACCTCTCAACCTGTCGAAAAATTTCCTCCAGGCAGGTTTCTGTTAAGATATAAAGGTTTCTGTGGGAAATACCAAGACGATCTCCCCGGAGTTTGGTTTGTTCCGCCGACTCCTCACCTGAAACATACAGAATTTTTAAACCCCAGCTGCTAAGCCCCCCGGTCGCCTGAAGAAGCAGCGTCGATTTGCCTATGCCGGGATCTCCTCCGATTAAGATAACCGAACCCGGGATAATGCCTCCTCCAAGCACACGATCAAACTCTTCTATTGCACAGGAGAGTCGAATACTTTCTTTAATTTTGATCTCGGTAATGGGGATCGGTTCGGACCGGTAGGAAATCTTAGTTCCGGTGTTCATTACAGGAGAAACGGACTCTATCCGTTCCTCTACCAGGCTGTTCCATTCTCCGCAGTCCGGGCAACGACCCATCCATTTGGGAGATTTGTAACCACAATTTTGGCAGGCAAAATACGTATGGGATTTACTCAAGGAATGAAAAGGTAAGACATAACCCCGAAGATTACGAAGGGTATCCATTCGTTAGCCTTAGCTTTAGTTTATATTCTTCAAATTCTTCGTGGTTATGTTTTACGCATTTGGTATTTAGGATCGTTATACATTTTGAATTGGCGATAAATTTTGAGCTGTTTCTTTCCAGATAAGACATCTTGAACTAACTGATCCAGTTCCGCAATCAGATCATCTCGCTGCTGAGTCAAAATGGTTAGCCTTTGTTGGCACTCTTCGATATGGTTTTGGGAGACATCTGATCGATTTATTTGTTCCTCCATATGAAACCGCTTTAATTCGATAATAGATATTTTATCCACTAAGCTTCCCAGCGTTTCAGCCATTTTCCTCTTTTTGGGTAAGTTGAATAAGATGTTCGTCGATTTTTTCTATGAGATCATTACGGAGTTGATTCAATCGATCGATTTCCCGTTTTGCACGGGCAACTTGATGATCATCGGTAGATCTGGCTTTCTCTTCTTCATGCCAGATAACAATATTAGTCCTGGCTAATTTACTAATTAATTGGCCCAAAGTTTCCTTCATAACTTCAAGTTTTTAAGAATCTCAGAGATTACAGAACCCGAGGTATGAAATTTTATTAAAAAGTTTATCGTAGCTAAAGAGATTTGTCAAGGAAAACAGCTTTTGTCTTAAACCTTCTTCATATTATTGCCGGAACAGCCCTGATATGGTAAATTATTTTGGTATAAGTCCTATTGTTTAGAGAACTTTGCTTACCCTGTCGGATAGAATAGATAAAAGTATTAGTTCAGAAAGCGACTCTCTGCCCGGGTACTTTTTCCTTGACAGGGGTATCCGGCTAATACTAAGGTTAAATTTATATTCTTTATAATTTTTAACTTACTCTTAAGGAGACGACATGAAGATCCACGAATATCAAGCGAAGCAGATTTTAGCAGAGTTTGGGGTGGCTGTACCGAGGGGAGGGGTAGCCCATACACCTTTAGAGGCCAGGGCCGTTGCCGAAAAGTTAGGAACCAGTCCTATAGTCCTCAAAGCCCAGATTCACGCAGGGGGGCGGGGTAAAGCCGGGGGGATCCGGCTGGCCCATTCTCCTGAAGAAGTCGAGTCTTTGGCCCGGCAGATGATGGGCAAAAAACTGGTAACGCCCCAGACCGGACCGGAAGGAAAAGAAGTGAAAAGGGTTCTCGTCGAGGAAGGGGTCTCGATTCTCCGGGAGCTTTATTTGGGAATGGTCATCGATCGATCCAGGTCCCGACCTGTGGTTATGGCCAGTACTGAAGGAGGGGTTGAGATCGAGGAGGTTGCTGCAAAAGCCCCGGAGAAAATCTTGAAGGAATGGGTCGATCCGGCTGTAGGCCTGCAACCTTTTCAGGCGAGAAAGCTGGCCTATCGGCTTCAATTAACCCCTCAGCAAGCAAAATCGGCTATTGATCTTATTCTTAAACTCTACGACGTCTTCGAAGCTAAGGATTGCTCCCTGGCAGAGATCAATCCATTGGTGATCACCACCGATAACCGGGTCATAGCCCTGGATGCCAAGCTAAACTTTGATGATAATGCCTTATATCGCCATGGGGATATTGCCCAACTTCGAGATTTAGATGAAGAAGATCCTCTCGAAGTGGAGGCCAATAAATATCGGCTGAATTATATAAAACTGAATGGAACTGTTGGATGTATGGTAAATGGAGCCGGTTTAGCCATGGCCACCATGGATATTATCCAGCTAGCGGGGGCCTCTCCGGCCAATTTTTTAGATGTAGGGGGGGGAGCCAGCGCCGAAATGATCGAGAATGCCTTTCGAATTCTTATCTCGGACCCCAACGTAAAGGCTGTGCTCATTAATATTTTTGGAGGAATCTTGCGGTGTGATCGGTTAGCGACGGGGGTTGTAGAGGCGATGTCTAAGCTCGATGTAAAAGTTCCGGTAGTTATCCGCATGGAGGGGACCAATGTCGAAGAAGGCAAACGTATCTTAAAGGAATCGGGTTTTAATTTTATCATCGCCGATGGGATGAAGGATGCTGCAGAAAAGGTGGTAGCCGTTGCAAAATAAAAGACAATCCGTGGTTTGTTGTTTATAATTTAATTTCCTACAACAGACTACGGAAACCAGACAATAGACAGAATCATGAGTATTCTTGTAGACGAGCATACGCGGGTGATCGTTCAGGGAATTACAGGACGGGAGGGGACTTTTCACACCCGGCAGGCGGTAGCTTATGGAACCAAAGTGGTGGCAGGTGTAACTCCAGGAAAGGGGGGAGAACAGGTTGACGGTATACCCGTGTACCATACCGTTGAGGAAGCGGTTGAAAAAACCGGAGCCAAGGCCTCGGTCATTTTTGTTCCACCTCCTTTTGCTGCCGATGCGATTATGGAGGCTGCCGATGCTGAATTAGACCTGGTAGTTTGTATAACAGAAGGAATTCCGGTTCTGGATATGGTAAGGGTCTGTCGCTATCTAGAGGGGAAGAAAACCCGGTTAATCGGGCCTAACTGCCCGGGAATCATTTCGCCTGGAAAATGTAAAATCGGCATTATGCCGGGGCACATTCACAAACCCGGTCCTATTGGTGTTATTTCGAGAAGTGGTACGCTCACCTACGAAGCGGTAGGGCAATTAACCAAAAAAAACCTGGGTCAATCGACCTGTATTGGAATTGGAGGGGACCCCATTATCGGAACCCATTTTATCGACTGCTTAAAGCTCTTCGAAGAAGATCCAGAGACCAAAGCGGTAGTTTTAATTGGTGAAATCGGCGGAACTGCTGAAGAAGAAGCCGCTGAATATATTAAACAAAAGGTAACTAAACCTGTCATTGGATTTATTGCGGGTCAGACTGCACCTCCTGGCCGAAGAATGGGCCATGCCGGTGCGATTATAGCCGGGGGAAAGGGAACGGCTGCCGAGAAATTTGCAGCCCTCGAGAAGGCCGGTGTAATTATCTGTAAGAGCCCTGCAGAGATAGGAGATACGGTAGCTGCAATTGTTAAATCCAACGAAGGGTGAAAGGCGAAAAGGTAGAAAGGGTTTTTCCCCTCGTCTTTTACCCGGGTGTTTTTGTCGTAGAGTCCATGGAACGAACCCTTGTTATTATTAAACCCGATGCGGTGGAAAGAGGTCTGATAGGTAAAATTATAGCCCGATTTGAAGAAAAGGGACTTAAGGTCCTGGCCATGAAAATGGTTCACCTTACGAAAGCAGAAGCCGAGGGATTCTATCAAGTTCATCGAGGACGTCCATTTTTTGATAGTCTGACTACATTTATGTCTTCATCGCCCATTGTTCCCATGGTTTTAGAGGGTCCCGAGGCGATAACCAGAGTTCGAGAGCTGATGGGAGCGACGAATCCTGCACATGCGGCCGAAGGAACCATCCGGAAGGATTTTGCCCTGGATGTGGAAAAGAACTCGGTCCACGGTTCAGATTCTCCGGATTCGGCAGCAATAGAAATTCCCTATTTTTTTAGCTCCCTGGAACTCCATTCGTACCAGAGATCAAATCCATGAAACTCCTTCCCAGAGTATTGATTATAACGGCCTTCACCCTTGTACTCTTTTTACCCCAGAGTTCCCGTTCAGTTCCCCAATCCTTGAGTTGGAAAGTTCTGGATTCAGGCCTTGAATACGGAATTATGGAGTTTCGTACAGGGTTGTATCGGACCGATATCCGGTTGAAGGTCCTGAAGGTAGATCCTTATCAGTATCCCGTTCGGATTATTCAAAGTAAAGATTATAATGAGAAAAAGCTAAGTGCAAAGGAATTTTCCAGGAAGAGTGGGGCGATAGCTGCCATCAATGGGGGTTTTTTCCTTTCCAACTACGAACCTGTGGGTCTTATTATCCAGAACAACGTGGTTCTTAATCAGATGTCCAGGGCCGATTGGGGGATATTTCTGATCGAGAAAGGAGAGCCAAAAATTATCCATACCCGAGATTATCGTTATAATCCCCACATTTCCCAGGCGCTTCAGGTGGGACCTCGACTGGTGGTTAATGGAAAGGTTGTCAAGTTAAAAAATCAGGTTTCCCGGCGATCTGCCCTTGGAATTACTAAAGATAAAAAGCTTATTTTTGTAGTATCCGATGCGTCCGTGGTCTATGCAGATGATTTAGCCAAAATTATGAGGTTATCCTTTTCAGAAGGTGGATTGGGATGCGAATCTGCCCTTAATTTAGATGGAGGTCCTTCGAGTCAGTTTTATCTCAACTATAATGGATTTGAAGACTCGGTGGAAGGAGGATGGGAAGTTCCCAATGCCATAGGAGTTTTTGTTCAGTAGTAAGAGACAGGGGGCAAGAAGTAAGAGACAAGTGGTAAGGGGTAAAAGGCAAGAAATCCTTTTCTTGCTTCCTACTTCTTGCTTCTGAATTATGGGTCAAACTAAAGAAATCCTGGTCATCAGTGACGATCATCAGACCCTTCATCTGGCCGGTAAAGCGCTACAGAAACCTGGATATAAAGTAGTTTTCGCCGATAAGGGTCCACTGGCTTTGGATTTAATCGAACAGAACTTATTTGAGGTCATTATAGTCGATTTAAAAATGTCAGATGGGGATGGTTTTGAGATTTTAAAGGCTGCTAAACTTCGGAGTTCGAATACCCCTCTGATTATCGTAATAGAACCGGGGGAGGTAAAGCTGGCCGTTAAAGCCATGCAAAAGGGGGCCTATGGCTACCTGATAAAGCCGATAAACTTCTATGAACTTCAGGTACTTATCAAAAGAGCTCTGGATCAACAACAAATGCTCACCGAGGTGGTCGAGCTCTGGAAACGGCTGGATAAAAAATACGCATTTGAAAATATTGTCCGAAACTCTGAGGCCATGCAGCGGATCTGTGATACCATTGCCCGCATCAGTTTAACCAGAAGTACCATTCTAATCCAGGGTGAGAGTGGTACCGGAAAAGAATTGATAGCCCGGGCCATCCACCATAACAGTGCCCATCGAGATAAACCTTTTATTGCCTTGAATTGTGGCGCGATTCCAGAAGGAATCATTGAAAGTGAGCTTTTTGGACATGAAAGGGGGGCATTTACAGGGGCCTTGAGTGTCCGAAAAGGCATGTTCGAACTGGCCAACGGCGGAACTCTCTTCTTAGATGAAATCGGTGAGATGAGCCTTTCGACCCAGGTTAAATTGCTTCGAGTTCTGGAACAAAAAGAATTTATGCGGGTAGGCGGTACCAAAACGATTCGGGTGGATGTAAATATTATTGCCGCTACCAATACGAATCTGGAAGAAGCCGTGCGACAAAAAACATTTCGGGAAGATCTCTATTACCGACTTAAAGTCATTACCCTTTATTTACCTCCGCTTAGAGAGAGAAGAGAAGATATTCCGTTACTTGTGCAGAAATTTATTGAAGAGTTTAATCAGGAAAATAATAGAGCCGTTCGCGGTATTGAACCTAAAGCCCTTACCCTGCTCCAAAATTATCATTGGCCCGGAAACGTACGGGAATTGAAAAACTGCATCGAAAGCCTGGTAGTTACTTCCCGTGGAGAATATATTCGCGTGGAAGATCTTCCTCCCTACATCTTGGAAGCCATCCATCCGGAACCTGAAATGAGTTTCAAAATTGGAACCCCTTTAGATGAAATAGAAAAAGAAGTCATTCAAAAGACCCTGGCCTATGTCAACGGGAATAAGACCAGAGCCGCAAAACTTCTAAAAATTGGATTGAGGACACTCCATCGGAAGATTAAAAAATATCAGTAAAGAAGGCAGAAGATAAAAAGATCAGGTCTTAAACCTTGCCCTGTGAAGCTGGGGCCTGATCGGTAGGAGCCTCTTAGGCGGTTGTCCCGTTGAAGGGCGACCTGTAAGGTCACCCAACCCCTCCACAATTCCATCAATTCTTCAATCTTGGAATATTTGTGAAGGTTAGGACACCGTTTTTATCGATGAATCGATAAATAGGTTCTGAAAATTGAGCAAAGGTTGAGGAAAGACCCGATAAACTTAGAACCTTCTGAACATAGTTTTGAGTTTCCGTAATAGGAGGAACATTATTACCATATTGTACAACCCTTTGCTCTCCTGCGTTGTAACCGGCCAACACCAGCTTTAAATCTCCTCCAAAAAGGTCCCACAGAAATCGAAGATATTTGATCCCTCCCGCAATATTTTCATGGGGATCCAAAGGATCGTTAACACCAAACCGTTTGGCCGTTTCAGGCATTAATTGCATAAGACCTTGAGCCCCTTTGGGAGAAACGGCTTTTGGATTGTAATTGGATTCTACTTTAATGATCGCCTTCACCAGGTCTGGATTAATCTTGTATTTTTGAGCCATTTCTTCTATGTGCTCTTTATAAAGCGAAGGGATAGGTCTGCTCTCATCTGAACGTATAGGACCAATAGATGGAGGTTTCGAAAGCTGAATCATGCTTTTCTCTGAAACAGACGTCAAAACCAGAGGTTTGAAGGGATCTTTGGGTAAAATAAAGTCGGATCCCTGGTTTTTCCCTAAGGCAGACTGCGAGATGAAAATCCTTGGTGGGGTTTTCTTTTTATTACTCCGAACCTGGGAAGAGGATTTGCCATAGATCTTTACCTTGTAAGATACATTTCGAGGAGGAGTATCTGTAAAGGTGAGCACGCCGTTTTTATCGATATATTGATAGATTTCTCCCCAAGCTTCGGTAGAGATAAGAATTAAAAAGAAAAAAATACAAAGTCCTGATCCATACTTGCAGAGAGAAAAATAATTTATCATATTTCTTCTGAGCCTCAACATAAGGTTGAACAGTGTAGGATAAGACTCCAAAGCCCACTACGAGTCCCATCATATAAATGCAAACCGATCCGTGCGTCAAGAAAAAAATGCAGGAGAAAATAAGAAAAGACCCGATTATTTCCATGAGAACCAGTGCCCACACGACGCTGGAAGATTAAGGAGGGTCATTCTGGCCTGGAATCAGTAGGAGATGGTAGGGCCTCCCGGGTGGCGGTCAGCCAAACAGTGAGGGCCATGATCTTCTTCATATTCCCGGAGGGAGAATGGGAGAGTAGGTTGGGAATGGGTGGGGATTCTGGAAAATTGGAAAAACAGAATTATTTGGACTCCCTTTTACCTGGTTCTTTACCTCGGCTCAGTACTTTTTTGATTTCATTTTCGATTTCTGAGAAGTTAACTAGACTGTCAATAACTTTTCGATAACAAGTTATTAGGAAAATTTAACAAGATTTTCACATAAAAGGATTCAGTTTCTTATAGGAATGTAATTCCAATTGGAATCAGGAAATTTCCTTTAAAACTCTCTACAATACTCTATCTACGATGTAATCTTAGATCAGTGTGTCTGGCCTGAGGGGATGCTCATTACGCAGGTTATAGTTGAGACGGGCATAGAAAACTTACATCTTGTACCCTCCGAATTGGATCTGACGGTGGCAGAAGTTGTTATGCAAGATGTTAAAGATAAAACGGTCATTTTGGACCGAATTCTGGAGATCGTCAGATTAATGTATGACTATATACTTATTGACTCACCGCCGAGTTGGGGTCTTCTGGCCTTAAATGGACTCTGTGCCGCTAACCAGGTAATTGTACCTTTAGATCCCAGTATTTTCTCTCTAGAAGCTTTAGATAATCTCAAAAGATCTTTTCAAGATATCAAACAAATGACGGGGCATTCCTTCGACCAAATCATCGCAATTTTAGTCCGATATGTCAAATCTACCCTATTTTCAAGGATACGTCGTCAACGTACCCCATCCCAGGAAGTGGAAGCAAGGCTTCGAGAAATGTTTCATACGGTATTTATTGTTCCGGATTCTGCGGAAGTCTTCTAGGCTCAACGTGAAGGGATACCTATATCTCACTATGCACCGAAAAGTAAGGTTGGGAAGGCTTATGCAGAAATTGCTAGGAATATCAGTATCCAGACTAAAAGGAGGAAGTAAACATGGACGGCATAAGAAAACCCCGCAAGCCCGACCGTTTAGTTTTTTTTCAAAGTCGACAAACCGGTGGTCAACAGGGAAATGATTCTGGAGAAGTCGAAACAAGTACCTATAGAAGTAACGAGGACGAGACCGCACTAAGGTTACTGTTAGATGCTCTAAGGACTGCCAAGCAAGGTGATTTTTCCATTCGCCTGGAAGTCGAGAAAGATGGCCTTATGGGTGAGATCGCAGAAGCCTTCAATGAAGTCATCAGCCTGAATGAGAATATGGCCAACGAGATTGTCTGAGTAAGCAAGATTATCGGTGAAGAAGGAAAACTGACCGAACGGTTTTCACTGGGAACGGCGTTAATTTGCTCAATAATGCTGCCAAATATACAGAACCCGGCGGTCATATCTGGCTGACCTGTACTCAAGAAGGAGAAGAAGCTGTGATCCATATACGCGATACCGGCATAGGTATTCCTCCAGAGATGCTACTCCGGATCTTCGATCTGTTTACCCAGGCAAGTCAATCTCTGGATCGCTCACAAGGCGACCTGGGTATCGGACTTACCCTGGTACAGAGCTTGGTACAGATGCACGGTGGAAGTGTATCGGCCTTCAGTGAAGGTTTAGGCCGGGGAAGTGAATTCGTGGTACGTTTGCCAGTGTTAGCTGAAACCGGACACAGAACGTTGAACTCTGGCTCCGTAGACCTGAAACCTGAGGTTCTGGATATTACCTATCGTGTTCTGGTGGTCGATGATAATATGGATGCAGCAACGACTTTAAGTGAGTTGATAAAACTGTGGGGACATGAAGTATACACGACCTACGATGGTCCATCGGCTATAGAGGCAGCACCGACTTACCTGCCGGATATTATATTACTGGACATTGGCTTGCCTGGGATGGATGGCTATGAGGTCGCTCAGCGGCTCCGCCAGGAACCTCGCCTATCCAAAACCCTCCTTATTGCACTGACAGGATATGGGCAGGAGAAAGACCAGCAATATTCCCAAGAGGTTGGATCGATCAACACTTTACCAAACCTGTAGATATTCCAACTCTACGACAAATATTAGGTATTCAACGAAGAGAATAAAATCGGGGAAGTCCCTATCTTCTAGACTCTATCGACCCCATTCATTGCAAGAGCTAAAAACTGCAAAATAGAAATCGAGGGAGGGAAATCATGAAAATAGAGACTATTGATTTTTTTTATCTATCGATGCCGGAAATCCTGGATATAGGAGATGGAAGTCAAGACGCCTTATTGGTGCGTATACGTGCAGGTAATTACGAGGGTTGGGGAGAGTGTGAGGCCTCTCCTTTGGTATCCATTGCAAGTTTAGTTTGCCCTATGTCCCATAGTGCTTGCAAACCGGTTCAGGATTCGGTGCTGGGTCAAAACTTAGAAAGTGTGGAAGATATTGCCCGAATTGGAAACCTGGTTCGGGCCAATAGCCTGGATCTTTTACAGGCGGATCATACTCTTTCTGGGATTGATATTGCCTTGTGGGACCTCCTGGGAAAAAAAATGGAACTTCCCATTTATAACCTACTGGGATATCCAAGAGCTTATTCCAAAATCCCTTATGCTTCGCAACTTTTCGGAGATACTCCCCAGGAAACTTTTCAGAAGGCACAACAGGTACGGCGTCAGGGATACCGGGCAACCAAGTTCGGGTGGGGACCTTTCGGTAAGGGAACTGTCAAGATGGATGAGGATCAGGTCCATGCGGCACGAGAAGGTCTGGGCAAAGATGGAATTTTAATGATCGATGCAGGAACGGTTTGGGTCGATGATGTGGGGGCTGCAAGCCTCCGCTTGCGGGTGTTACAAGACTGCCAGGTGCTCTGGCTGGAGGAACCTTTTGTTTCCGGGGCTTTAAAATCCTACAAGAAACTATCGACTTTATCCGGAAGTGTTAAACTGGCCGGTGGTGAAGGTTGCCATAACTACTACATGGCCCAACAGATGATCGATTACGCAGGAATTGGCTTTATACAAATTGATACAGGTCGGGCAGGAGGCATTACGACTTCAAAGCAAATTGCAGATTATGCCCATGCAAACGGAGTCACCTATGTTAATCATACCTTTACCACTCATCTGGCCCTCAGTGCTTCTTTGCAACCCTATGCCGGATTAAAAGAAGATAACCTCTGCGAGTACCCGGTCGAGCCGAAATCCCTGGCAGTTGAGCTTACCCCTACGAAAATACTCCCTGATTCCAACGGGCAAATTCATCTCCCCGATGCACCCGGGTTGGGTATCATGCCCGATCTCCATACGATCCGAAAATATCTCGTGGATGTAGAGATTAAGGCAAAAGGAAGGGTGCTTTATCGAACCCCTACCCTTTAAATATCCGGGAGTGTTGATTTTTAATTTACTGCCCTTAAAAATTATAAAAGGATTTTTCCCTAACCGAGTACCTGTAAGACCGGGTATGGAAACCGGAAGTTAAGGGATAGATAAGATAAACCTTATCGCATCCTCCGACCTAGTTTTTCAAAGGTATCCTGGGCACCTCTCTGGAGAAAGTCGAGATCACTTCCCAGGGTGATGATCTGGAACCCCTGTGCGATGCGTTGTTTGCACTCTTCCACAGGAGCACTGGCAAAACCTCCGGGTATGCCTACTTTCTTCCCCCTTTCGACAATATTTTCAATTGCTTTCTCTACTTCAGGATGGTGAATATCTCCTAAATGCCCTAAAGACGCAGCCAGGTCGTTGGGACCGATCAGGTATGCATCTATACCCGGTGTGGTGAGAATTTCCTCGAGGTTATCCAGAGCTTCTCGGGTTTCGATTTGAGCGATGATCAATATTTCATCGTTAGCCGTTTTGGTATATTCTAAGCGATCTCCTCCAGACGTAGCGACCCATCTGGGCCCGAATCCCCGAAGACCCTGGGGAGGATATTTTGATGCCCGAACGGCAGCTTCCGCCTGTGCTCGATTGTTTATCCAGGGTATGATCAATCCATAGGCACCTACGTCCAAAGCCTTCTTGATCAAGACCTGATCATTCCAGGCTACCCGGACGATGGGGGTACATCGTCCACCTCGAGCTACCTGAAGCATGGGTTGAAGTAATTCTGCATTAAGGGGTGAGTGCTCCGTATCAAACCATAACCAGTCAAAGTTCATCCTGGACATGATCTCTACAATATCCAGATTACAGGTTCCAATTACTGCTCCGATAACTACTTCACCCCGACGTAACTTTTCTTTTGTGGTATTTTTCATAAATTAGAAGTTAGGAGTCAGAAATCAGAAGTTGCTTGGATCTCCGGCCTTTGATTCCTGATCCATTCTAAGTAGACCTTCAAGAGAATAACGATAGCTGCGCAGATATAAATATTTCAGGTTTTCACGTTAATCTACCCATTCAATCTGAAAATATTACATAACCCCATAGAGGTATTCCTGAAGTCACCCTTAAATAGGGCAACTGCCCGGGGTTTCCTCTACCATTTATGAAGGGTTTCAAGGGGGAAATGGCATTACTTTCGAGGTTGTTGATACCAATCACAGAGATTGGTTAATGGGCATCGCTGGCAGCGTGGGGTACCCCAGATGCATATTTTTTGCCCATGTTGAAGCATATTCACATGGAAATTAAAGAGCACGTGGGGATTTGGTGGTAATAGGGTCAATAAAAGGGCATGGGCAGCCGTTGGATTGACTTTTGGGCCGATGAGGCCTAACCGCTGACTGACTCGATGAACATGGGTATCAACCGGTAAAGTCGGTTTGCCGAAACAGAAAAGCAACACCAGTGAAGCCGTCTTGATTCCAACCCCCGGTAGGGACATCAACCAGCGAAGTCCTTCTTCCGTGGGTACATCCCGAAGAAAATCGATGGAAGGTTCACCCCGTTCCGCAATGATACGTCGCAGGGCTTCTTTGATGTTAGCTGCCTTGGCTTCGGCAAAGTTCGCAGGGGCGATGATGCGACTTAACTCTTCTACGGGTGCATCCTGAATTGCCTCCCAGGATCCGAAATGCTCCCACATTCGTTGGAAGGCTATCGCTTCATTCTGCTGGGTTGTCCGATGTGAGAGCATCGTTGAGATCAGCTCATGCATGGGTTCACGCCGGGGCACCAGGGGATGTTCTCCATAGGTTTGTAGGAGTCGTTGGTAAACTTCCCAGGCCTTCGCCCGTAACTGCTGGTCCGGTACTGAATTTACCGAAGATCTTGGCATAAATAATTATTTCATCAACCTTTTCCTTCCTCCACTTCCCAGCCGAACTTTTCTTCTTTATATCTGAAAATCTAAGATAAAATAACCCCTGCTGACAAGGAGAATTTCCGATTTGAAAACCGGATTGTCCTCAACTTACAGAAAGTGCGAAAGTATCGAGTCCTTTAAAAGGTTACCGTTTTTTGGGATCCGTTACGGTTCATTTTCCAGGCCCGGAGGAATTTTCCAAAAACTCCATTCCAAGGTGGAATAACAATAGAGACTGCGCCGAAGGCTTGAGCCATACAGGCCAGGCGTATTAACGGCTTTGGTTCATTCGTGTCAATGTAGCCAAACTCTTTTATCCTCCGTCCCTCAAGAGGACTCACCTCAGAGAGTTTTTCAGCACCACCCAAAATACCTACCCAACAGGTCCCACAGGCTGCTGAGCGACATTGAACGGGGATGGGTCCTTCCTCCTTCATACAGCGAGGATCACGCCAGGTATGATCCCGTTTATCATACATAGCCGCTGTTGCGAGTTCCTGGGTATGAATCAGTTTAAACTTTGCCGTCTCATCATTTTCGTCGAAGGTTACCGTCCATTCCTTTTTAATCCCTTTGAGAAAGCCGAATAATCCCTGCCAGTCATCTCGGGCACGGGCTTTTAATATTTGCTCTGGAGACTTCTTGAAGAACTTGGGATTTATATAAATAATACCCGGGGCTAATTTAAAGGCATTCAGACCGACCTGTTGTAAGGTCATCAAAGCCACCGCAGTAATACCGGTGAGCAGGGAATCTTCTACTTTTATTTTCTTTGCAACACTACCTGCGAGCTCGCATATCAAAACCTTAAGGTCCAGGTCTGTAGAGGGTTTTATAGAGGAAGCATACCCTGCTACTACGTTTTTGACTTCAGGCCAAAAACGATGACCGTACAAAAACCGATGCGAAGAATCAATCTGATCTTTCAATTGATATTTTCCTTGCAACAGTAAGTCCCTGGCCAGTTGAGCAGGATCCTCAGCCTGTTGCAGAGCGCGGGCAAGATCCAGCGGAAAAAATTTGAACCAGATCTGCGTAGCCGTTTTGTCCACATCATGAATAGACGGTAGAAGAGCCGTAATAACTCTAGACCATGTTTCGCTGTCTTGCTGATTTAAGAAAGTTTCAAAGGGAGTTTCATGATTTGTACTCATAACTACTTCGATTTTAAAAAGCAAAAGGCAAAGGACAGAAATAATCTCCGAAGGATTCTGAAGAGTCATCGTTCAGAATATGAAGACCGGAAAGAAATTTTTTATCTTTGTACTCTGCGTTTTGATGCTCCTGCGTTAATAAAGAATCTAACCATCCTTCGTAGAGAATCTTTTATCCCTTGCCTTGTGCCTTAACCCGATCCTTAAGGAAGGTAGATGAACCTGCACATTGGTTAAAATAAAGTGAAACTATTTCGTCGAGAATTGATAAACCGTGGTCGTTCTATAGGTTTGACCAGGTTTGAGAACTGTCGAAGGAAATTGAGGTTTATTGGGAGAATCCGGAAAATGCTGGGTTTCCAGGCAGAATCCGTAACGTTGATAGTAAACCTTACCTCCCTTCCCTGTAATGGTACCGTCTAAGAAATTTCCGGAATAAAACTGCATCCCCGGCTCTGTGGTAAAAACCTCCATAACTCGTCCTGTTTTGGGTTCATACACCCTGGCAACTCGTGTCAGTGCACCTTCTACAATGTTCAGCACCCAGTTATGGTCATAACCTTTGCCGAAAATCAGTTGTTCATCTTCTTGATTAATCCGGGCTCCAATAGCCGTAGGTTGTGTAAAATCCATGGGTGTACCCTTCACACTTCGCAATTCCCCCGTCGGTATCAAAGTTTTATCTACAGGAGTAAACTTATCGGCATTGATCATGAGTTCGTGACCTAAAATATCTCCTTCCCCTGCACCGGCCAGATTAAAATACGAGTGGTGGGTTAGATTAACCACCGTATCCTTGTCGGTTGTTGCCAGGTAATTGATTTTCAGCTCGTTGTTGTTGGTCAGAATGTACGTAACGGTTACCGACAAATTACCTGGGTATCCCTCCTCGCCATCTTTACTCAGATAGCTGAGTTCCACACCCACCCCATTACCGGTTTTAACCTCCTTTGCATTCCATACAACTTTATCAAATCCCTTAATCCCTCCGTGCAGATGATTCTCACCGTTATTTTGAGCCAGTTTATACTCGACTCCATTCAATACAAATCGGCCCTTAGCAATTCGATTTGCGTAACGTCCGATAATGGAGCCAAAATAAGGGTTATTCTTGAGATATCCGTCTAAATTATCATATCCCAGTACCACATCTCCCATCTTCCCATTCCTATCCGGAACTATCAGAGAAGTCACCGTACCGCCATAATTCATGATTTTTACCACCATACCGTTGTCATTTGTTAAGGTGTAGAGATCCACAGCAGTTCCATCGGGTGTCTTCCCAAAGGGTTGCTTCTCAATACTCATTTTAGCTTCGGTATTCAAACCGAAGCTAACCACGAATAGGACGATGATCCCTACCATCCAGGCAATTTTAAATTTACCTAAATGACTCATACTGACCTCCTTTTCTTAGGAATCAGGAGTCAGAGTTCGGAATTCAGGATGAACACCGTCTTCACTCTACAGTTTGTCCTGATATGTGTAAGGTATGATAGTTTCTTCACTCTATGCCAGTTTCTGACTTCTGACCCGTTACCGACATACTCTCTGTGCAGGTTCATCCGGGGAAATACTACTCTATTATCATAACATCTGTTTTTTTGTCCAGTCCAAAATGATCCTTTGGCAGAAAGGGCGTCATCATCGTGTTTTGTCAGACCTGGTTCAGGTTAATTATCGGGCGATCGCCGCAGTTGTTGCTTGACAAAGACGAATAAGATCGGCGGGTCGAAGTTGAATTTCTAACCCTCGCTTTCCTGCGCTAACGTAGATAGTTTCGAATCGTAGCATGGTTTCATCTACTACGGTCGGCAAATGCTTACGCTGTCCGAGGGGGCTGATCCCTCCCACCACATAACCGGTTGCACGTTCTGCATTGGTAATCTCTGCCATAGCTGCCTTCTTTGCTCCCAAGACCGAAGCCAATGCTTTTAAATCTAAATTCTTGTTAACGGGTACCAGAGCCACCACGAGCTGCCCCTCGACCCTGGTGACAAGGGTTTTATAAACTTGAGAGGGATCAACGCCGAGCACACGCGCAGCTTCCAATCCATAAGAGTCGGTAGACGGATCGTGTTTATATTCATGGACGGTAAACGGGATACCTGCTTTTTTTGCTGCAATAATGGCTGGAGTCACCGCGTTTTTTAAGTAGATGAAAGGAGAACGTAATTACGACCCTACTCTCAGTAAAAGTAAAAGTCTTTCACTTACTCCGTCAATGGAAAAATAAAGTGAACTGAGACGGGTCAATTTTTATCCAATCCCAGACCCTGCTTGATCAACTGCACAATGGTTTCCGGCTCCTGATCCACATCGATCGTCAGGACCCCTTTTGGCTCTTCCAGTGTATTAAACTGACTGGTCAAGAGATCTGCTTTCATGTAATGTCCTTTGCGTTCCTGGAGGCGCCTGAGGATAAGATCATATGTTCCCTTCAGGTAGACAAAGAGGGCTCCCGGATTATCCTTCAGAAGATGATCCCGGTAGGCCTGTTTAAGAGCGGAACAGGCAAGAATAGCCTGTTGGCCTTCCTGAAGACATTTGTGGATTAATTGCTGGAGTATATCCAACCAGGGTTTCCGATCTTCATCATTTAAGGGGATTCCTCGACTCATTTTATCAATATTGGCTTGAGGATGAAAATCATCCCCATCGTAAAATGGCCAACCGAGATCTTTGGCGAGAAGTTGCCCGATTAATGTCTTACCAGAGCCTGAAACACCCATTAAAATGATGACCATTTCTATCTTCCATCTACCATTTTCCATCTCCCACGTATTATGTTATGGATTACCTACCAACAGAAAATGGTCCATGGAAATGGAAAATGATACCTGTTTTTATCTACTCACCGTTTCACGTGCCTGCCGAACCATTTCCACCAAAACCGTTCGAGCCTCCTGGGGAGTTCTTACTTCACGAATAAACGGGATACGGGTTCCATATACCTGCTCTCCAGTCTTTAGCCGTAACTGAAACCCTAAACGGTCAACCGAAGTCATAACAGCTTCTTCCGCCGCGATATTCCCAAAAACCTTTGCAAGGAGAATTAATGAATCGGCATGGTCTGTATTCATATGCTGGAGAATTCCGGCTGCAACATCTGCCAGCGGATCAGGTTCTGCTCGATAATATTCCTCGGCGGTGATCCATCCCATCATGCCAAAGCCTCCTACAAAATAGACATCTACAATATCCATCCAGTAAAACGCGAAGTCGTCGAAGTCCACCCAGTACCTGGCGTTTTCATATCCGGCCAGATAGCGCTCCCGTACCCAGGGTAACTCTTCCTTCGGAACTCTGGAAACCCTTCCCATCAGCGTAACCCGGGCCATACCGAGAGGATCTCCCTCCCGCCTCCCCTCAATCCCCCCCGTCCACGGGGGGGATTGAGTTATTAACAGGCTGGCCCGGGGGTCTTGGAGAAGGTTTTGGGTATGGACGGCCATTGTACTGATGAGGAAAATAGGCTGACCCTGACTATCCACGGCATAGGGCATTACAGAGCCAAAGGGCCAACCGGGTTGTTTTCGGGAGAGGGTAGATAAACTACCTATATGCTCCCGGTGTACTAAAGTACGCGCCCGTTCGGCATAAGAGGGTTCTGGAATTGAAGAGGGACGGGCTACCGGGCCCTCACTGTCATGTCGTCTGAAAGAGGGACTGGACATAGATACTCCTCCTTTTTAGGTCAATCAAGACTCTATAATCTATCATCCCATTTCCGTAGGATGTGTTTAACTATAAATTTTCCACCCTGGAATCTCAATAAAAAAATAAACGAAAAGAGTTGGGATGAAGATAAAGATTGTCCTGGACTTTTAAAGATTTTTTTCCTATTCTGACAAAAGAAAAATTAAAAATTGAAGAAAATTTGATCTGTCGGTAACCTTGAACTATGGAGAGAGATAGCTGTTCAAATTCTCATTCTTAATCCCTTTCCCAAGGCTTCAGGGGGCTTTCAGGGGTAGTTTTTTCTCACCTAACCCCCTTCCCAACACAGGAAGGGGGAACTCGGAGATTACCTGCATGGGGAAGGGGAATCGGAGGGATTAGGGTTTCGGGAGAGGGGAAACAAAGAGAAAATGTAAAAGGGGAATCGGAGATGAGGAGGAACAGGTACAGAGAGACTCTCTCGGTGTATTTTATGGCTTCCAGGGTTTTGAAAACCGTGGAAGTTCGCGAAGAGAAAGGAGGTTAAGGATGCTAAAACGGTCCTCCCTGTTGGGTTTAGCCCTTTATATTATCTTTCTTACCGTTTCAAATGCAGGGCATGCCCAGACTGAAACAACCTTATCCTGGCTACAACTCGTAAAGGCTTTAAAACAGGGTGGGTATGTCATTTTTTTCCGGCATACTGCCACCGACTGGACCCAAAAAGACACCTACCTGGGAAATTTAGAGAATTGCGAAACCCAACGCAACCTTTCTGAAAAGGGTCGGGAAGATGCAAAGGCCATCGGTCAGGCTTTCCGGGCCCTGGGAATCCCCATAGGTCAAGTCTTTGCAAGTCCTTACTGTCGGACCCGGGAGACGGCTAAACTGGCCTTCGGGCGTGTTGAGCCTACCTTTGACCTGGTTTCCCCCTCTTATGTTAAAAGTGAAACTGAGAAGGAACAACTCAAAGATAAATTGCGGAATTTGCTCTCTACGGTGGTTCCGGCGGGAACCAATACGATTCTCGTAGCCCACGGATTTAGTATTCGGGGAGCAACCGAGCTTACCCTCGCCGAGGGAGAGGCTGCCGTGTTTAAACCCCTAGGTAAGGATGGTTTTAAACTGGTAGGTCGGATTTTACCGGAAGAATGGGCAAAACTTGTAAAGGCTACGACCGGGCCGTAAAGGCTTCTTATCTAGATTGAATGGTTTAGCTCCTTACTTCAGATCTGAAGGAGTTTTTTTGGTACGCAGAGGGGGATCATCTTTCAAGTATCGATAGTATATATTTTTTCAACCTTATTCAGCGTCCGACCTTTGGGGATCGCGTGCTACTTTTAAGGAGTCTCTTATTTTCATCAGCCGGGAACAAAATTCCCTTTGGGTTAATACGGTTTTATGGGGATCATTCTTACCCATACTGTGGGTCAAAACCGCATTACCGGTTGCTAATAGGGCTTTCCGGAATCCTTCGTTTTGGGCCAGGGCTTGGTAAGCTTTGTCCAGTAAGTCCTGATATTCTTGGCTATGCCGATCGATTTCTTTCCCTTGCCACCAAAGCTTTTGAGTATGATGCCAGTTTTTGTTCTTACCTTTAAATTTTGCAGCTTTTCCTACCAGCTTGCAAACTTCCTTCTGCATTTCCGGATTTTTAAACTTCAAGGATTGTAAAAATCCTTCCATGCTATTGCACTGAATCCCATCTATCACAAATTTATGGGGTGCAAAATTAGAAAGCGCCGAAGCCGGCCAATCTGTCCCTGAACGGATATCCATATCATTTCCTCCTGATGATTACATTTTCTTATCGGACTTCAGTTTCTGTCTTAAAGACTCCAACCTTTCAACACTTCCCATATCCATCCAAAAGCTATCATCCGCTCGATAACCTATAATAAGGGCTCCTTCCTGTATAGCTTTCATATAAGTATCTATAATGGAAAAACGACCCGACTGATCCTGCATATAATCGAAGATCTTGGGGGATAAAACGTGGATACCTGTAAAGGAAAGTCTCTCAAACTCTATACCGGGTGTCAGAAGTACTTCCTGACCGGTTTTTTGATTTTCCCTCCCCACCAGCCGTTGATTTGTATCAAAACGAAGATAACGAGAAGTTTTATGCCTGTTTACGGCCAGTGTAGCAACTGCCCGGTGGCTCCTATGAAAGTCAAGCATGGCTTTTAGATCGATATCCGAGTAAACGTCGCTGTTATGGACAAAGAAAGGTTCTTCGTCCTGTGCTGCAGAGTCTGATTTAAAAAACCAGCTCGCTTTTTTAAGACCTCCTCCCGTCTCCAACAGTTCTTCTTCATAGGAAAACTCAACCTGTAAACCAAAACTATTCTTCTGTTTAACAAAGGAGTGAATTTGCCGGGCAAAGTGATGAATGTTGATTATCACAGCATCCACATCAACCATCTTTAGTCGATCTATGACATGCTCCAGCATGGTCCTTCCATTCACTTCTACAAGGCATTTGGGTTGGATATCGGTTAGTGGTTTCAAGCGCAAACCCAAACCTGCCGCAAAGATCATGGCTTTCATGGAAAGTTCCTTTTCTCTCGATCTGAATTCCGTTCCCTGAATTCTTCTTTTCTTGCAGAATCAAGATAATTTACCAATATTTAAATCTAATAACCGGGGAAGTCAAGTTGGTTTTAAACTCTTTAAAGATTTCTCCAGGTAAAACAAAAAGTTATACCTTTTCGATGGAGTGCCATGGTGAGGGCAACGACAGGAACAAAGTCATCTGTTGAGGTAAGGAGATTCCCCTGTCGCAAAGCTTATCCCGAGTTCGGTCACCGGGCTCCCCACCAATGGCAACTTCAACCTCCATATCAACGGAAAAGGTATTGGAAAGAAGGGAAATTTTCAGAGTTACTCTGGAATGGAGGATCAGGAAACATGCCATGGTTAGTTATTAAAGGACCCAATGATATGAAGACCGTCTTCATCCTGGATGAAGACGTGATAACTATCGGTAAGGATGATCCCGAGGAAGGGATTCAGAATTCTATCAATTTAAGTGATGAAACGGTTTCTCGCCGACATGCCAGGATAATCCGGGAAGGAGAAGATTATTTTATTGAAGACTTAGAGAGTACAAACCATACCTTTGTTAACGGCAGAGAAATCAAGAAAGAAAGGTTAAAACATGGGGATAGGATTATCATTGGCCTTACGGCCCTTGTATTTGAATCGGAGGAAACAGAATCCATTAAACCTTCCGACCTGATGGTTAAATTTCAAGAATTAGATAGAAGTAAGGTGTTAGACTTAAATTATTTGATTCTGCACCAGATCAGTGGAAAACTCGCAACCGCCAGAAACTTTCAAGAATTTTTAGAGTCTATGGTCGATACCATCTGTACAACGATCAAAGCCGATAAATACCTGTTGCTCCTTTTAGACGACCAGGGAGAGTTTCGATGTTATGTAACAAGGGGAGAAAATAGTTTTTATAACAAAGCCATGGTGGAGAAAGTCAGATACGAAAAGAGGGCTGTCTTGTGGTTCTCAGATCTTAGTCCTATCAAAATGGGTATAAAAACCCAGAAGTATCGTTCAGCACCTTCCATGATGTGTGCACCAATCCTTAAGGATGATGAGGTCATTGGAGTGATTTACATAGAAGATTCTCAACCTAGAAAGTTTAATCGAAGTGAGGTCATCTTGTTGACTGCCATCGGCAATCATATTGCTTCCAGCATAGAAAAGATTATCCTGAGTGAAAGAATCAAGAAAGAAGTCACCCTTCGCAGTAGCCTGGAGCGTTTTTTACCTCCCCATCTGGCAGCCGAGATAGCCAAAGTTAGTCTGGATACCGGAAAGCCTGTGATAAAAGCGGAAAAAGTCCTGGCAACGGTTTTATTTTCGGATATTAAAAAGTTTACCTTTCTCTGTAAAACACTGGAGCCTGCCGAATTGATAGAACTTTTGAATGAATATTTTAAGATGATCAGGGAGATTATTTTTAAATATGAAGGAACCTTGGGTACCTGCACGGGAAATACAGTTACAGTGGTGTTTGGGATACCTGAGGTTTATCCCGACAATGCGAAAAAAGCAGTATTAGCTGCCCTGGAGATACACGAAGAACAGAAAAAACTTAACGAGCGACGAGATCCCAAAAAGAAATTTGACGTTGGAATTGGAATTAACACCGGAGAGGTTATAACCGGCTATGCAGGATCAACGGAACGGATGGAATATGTTGTTTTTGGAGAGGCTGCAACCCTTGCCACTCGCCTTGGATTGTTAGCAGAACCGCGAAGTATCTGGATAGGGCAACAAACCCATGAGATGGTCAAATCCGATTATGTTACGCAGTTTGTTGGAAAGATTCGGGTTTCCAAAGAGGACACCGAAAAGGAAGTCTATTGTATTCCGTTGTAAACAGAACAGGCTTTTCATTTAAGTTCCTGCAGCATATCCCAGATTGGAAGCCAACCACTTCTCCACCTCCTGTATACGCATTCCTTTTCGCATTGCATAGGACGTAACCTGATCTCGATCAATTTTCCCAACTGTGAAATAACGGGCTTGAGGATGGGCAAAATACAAACCACTGACGCTGGCAGCCGGAAGCATAGCTCCGTGTTCTGTTAGGCGAATTCCTAGGGAAGGAGCATCCAGCAATTCAAAGAGTTTAAATTTCTCCGAGTGATCCGGGCAGGCCGGATAACCAAAGGCGGGACGGATACCTCGATACTTTTCCTTGATGAGATCTTCATAGGTAAGGTTTTCGGTCAATCCATAACCCCAATCACAGCGCGCACGTTGGTGTAGATACTCTGCATAAGCTTCGGCGAGGCGATCTGCGAGGGCTTTGACCATGATGGCGTGGTAATCATCCTGGTTCTTTTCGTATTGTTTTACCAACTCCTCAACTCCTAAACCGGCTGTGACGGCGAAAGCTCCCAGGTAGTCTGGAAGTCCGCTTTCCAGCGGTGCAATATAATCTGCGAGGGAAAGATTGGGTTTACCTGGAGGTTGAGCTTGTTGTTGACGAAGCATGTTGAAGCGTATCAATTCCGTTGTTCGCGTTTCATCGGTATATAGGATAATATCGTTCCCTATACTGTTAGCCGGCCAGAAACCGTAAACTGCCCGAGCGGTTAACAGGCGCTCGTCGCTTAGTTTACGGAGAAGTTGTAGGGCGTTATGGTAGAGTTCTCTGGCTACCGGGCCGTATTCCGGATGATCCAGGATTTTTGGAAATTTTCCTTTTAGTTCCCAGGCTGTGAAAAAGAAAGTCCAGTCAATGTATCGGGCTATTTCATCCAGGGAAACATCTTCCAGAACACGGCGACCCAGAAAGGATGGAATCGCGATATCTTCTTTACGCCACTGGATTTTCAGTCGGTTGGCATAAGCCGTTTCGAAGGGTACCAGGGTTGTTTCTTTCTTTTTTCCATGGGTCCTACGCAGGCGCTCTTGACTTTCCCGATTATCTTGCTCAAAGGCCTCTTTCTGTTTGGGATCCAGCAGGCTGGCCACGACGCCTACAGCCCGTGAAGCGTCTATAACGTGGACAGTAGTTCCGCTATATTCCGGTGCAATCTTTACCGCCGTATGTTGATTACTGGTCGTTGCTCCACCGATTAACAGGGGGATTTTGAATCCTCGACGCTCCATTTCCTTGGCCACAAAAACCATTTCATCCAGGGAAGGGGTAATCAATCCACTCAAGCCGATGATATCCGCTTTTTCATCGATAGCCGTCTGGAGGATTTTATCACAGGGGACCATGACCCCCAGGTCAATAACCGTATAGTTATTACAACCCAGTACAACCCCCACGATATTCTTGCCGATATCATGAACATCCCCTTTGACCGTTGCCAGGACGATTTTACCCTGGGAAGAGGGACGCGGGGACGCAGGGACACAGGGACACGGGGATACTGCGATTACCTCTTCTACCTCTTCGTCTCCGCGTCTCTGCGTCTCCACGTCTCCGTGTCCTTCTTTCTCCGCTTCCATAAAAGGCTGTAGATAGGCTACTGCTTTTTTCATGACCCGGGCACTCTTAACTACCTGAGGTAAAAACATCTTTCCGGCACCGAAGAGGTCTCCGACGATCTTCATACCGTTCATCAGGGGACCTTCAATGATATCCAGGGGTTTGGGGTATTTCTGCCGGGCTTCTTCCACATCTGCCTCGATAAAGTCGATAATTCCGTTTACCAGGGCATAGGAGAGACGCTCTTCGACGCTTCCTTGACGCCAGGAGAGGTCGACTTCTTTCTTTTGACCTTGCCCCTTGACCGTCTCGGCAAAGGCAATCATGCGTTCAGTGGCATCGGGTCTTCGGTTGAAGATAATATCTTCCACATGTTCGAGGAGATCTTTGGGGATTTCTTCGTAGATTCCAATCTGACCGGCGTTGACAATCCCCATGTCCATACCTGCGCGAATGGCATGATAAAGAAAGGCCGTATGGATCGCTTCACGGACCAGGTTGTTACCACGAAAGGAGAAAGAGAGATTACTTACTCCTCCGCTTACCTTGGCTCCAGGACATGTTCGTTTGATGATTTTGGTAGCTTCGATGAAGTTGATGGCAAAGTTATTATGTTCTTCAATACCGGTGGCAATAGCCAGGATGTTCGGATCGAAAATAATATCCTCCGGGTGGAAACCGACGTCTTCGGTGAGGAGTTTATAGGCCCGCTGGCAGATCTCCACCTTACGTTCAACCGTCTCGGCCTGTCCGGTTTCATCAAAGGCCATCACTACGACACCGGCCCCATAACGCTTGATAAGACGGGCTTTTTTGATGAACTCCTCTTCTCCTTCCTTAAGGCTAATGGAATTGACAATAGCTTTCCCCTGGACACACTTCAATCCGGCCTCGATGACCGACCATTTAGAGCTATCGATCATGATAGGGAGGCGTGCAATCTCGGGTTCGGTTGCAATGAGGTTGAGGAAAGTCGTCATGGCCTGCTCGGAATCCAACATCCCTTCGTCCATATTGACATCGAGGATGTTTGCTCCACCCCGTACCTGATCCAGGGCTACTTCCAGAGCCGTGGTAAAATCACCGGCCTTGATCAAGCTGGCGAATCGACGTGAGCCCGTTACATTGGTTCGCTCTCCGATCATGATAAAATTACTGTCCGGACGAACGGTCAGTGCCTCTAATCCACTGAATTGGGTATAACGTTCTTTAAACACCGGAACTTTTCGGGGTTTGATACCTCCCACAGCTCGAGCGATGGCCTGGATATGGTCCGGCGTAGTGCCACAACAACCGCCCAGGATATTGACAAAGCCGCTGGAGGCAAATTCCTGAAGAAATTGAGCAGTGGTCTCGGGTTGTTCCTCGTATTCGCCAAAGGCATTGGGTAGACCTGCATTGGGATAACAACTAATGTAAACCGGACTGATGGCCGAAAGTTCGGCCAGATAAGGTCGCATATCCCGAGCTCCCAAAGCACAGTTGATTCCAACGCTAAAGGGTTCTGCATGGGCTATCGAGATCCAGAAAGCATCTATTGTCTGTCCCGACAGGGTTCTTCCACTTCGATCGGTAATGGTTACAGAAATCATGACGGGAAGCTCCACACCCTTTTCCTCGAATACTTCCTGGATGGCGACAATGGCTGCCTTGGCATTGAGGGTATCGAAAATGGTTTCGATAAGCAGAAGATCTACTCCTCCATCGATCAGGCCTCGAACCTGCTCGGCATAAGCTTCTCGAAGTTTGTCAAAGGTCAAAGCACGAAAAGCCGGATTATTCACATCCGGGGAAATAGACAGGGTACGATTAGTGGGACCTATAGAACCTGCGACAAAACGGGGTTTATTCGGAGTTCGGGCACTCCATTCTGAAGCAGCTTTTTTGGCCAGCCTGGCAGCTTGAACATTTATTTCATAAACCAGCGACTCCAGACCATAGTCCGCCTGGGAAATGGCATTTGCGTTGAAAGTATTCGTCTCGATGATATCACTTCCGGCCTCCAGATAGGCCTGATGAATACCTTCGATAATATCGGGCCGGGTTAACACCAGCAGATCATTATCTCCCGTCAGATCCCGAGAATGGTCCTTGAAGCGTTCTCCACGATAATCGGCCTCCCCAAGTCGATAACGCTGGATCATGGTGCCCATAGCACCGTCCAAAATCAGGATACGCTCAGAAAGGAGTTGATGGAGTAATTCCCGCAGATTTGGAACCGTCATATAATATTGAACTCCCTGGTACGACCTCTTCCGAATAGACCTATGCTCGACCATACTGTCCGAGAATGACTTTTCGGATAATTTTATTCTTATTTTTTAAACGATAGTCTTTAGACAGGTAGTAAATAATGTAGGGTCCCAGACCCGATTCGTCAACCCGACTGTTTTACCGATAACGTTGGGCTAAAGCCAACCGTTTCTCATAGGCTTCCCGGGCAATTTGTACATCTTCAAGGAAATGCGGAAGTTCTTTAAGTAAAAGTGCTTGAGGACCGTCTACCAGTGCTTTATTGGGTTCTGGATGGAAATCTACCAGGATCATGTTGGCACCGGCAATTACACCCTGGGCCGTCACGTGCATGATATCCAGGATACCGTTGGGGTCGCTGCTTCGTAAACCCACAGAGTGGGAGGGGTCAATACAAACAGGCATGCGGGTCAGGTGTTTCACAACGGGTACATGGGCGAAATCAACGAAGTTACGATGGGGATCTCCCATATTGGTTTTCATACCCCGCAGGCAAAAAACAACCTTGTGATTCCCTTCGCTGGCCAGGTACTCTGCTGCATTCAGGGATTCATCCAGGGTAATTCCGAATCCACGCTTGATCAATACCGGAAACTCCTGCTGGCGTCCGACTATTTTTAACAGCTCGAAATTCTGAATATTACGCGTTCCGATCTGTAACATCACGCCGGTCGGATTACCCGTCCGATAAAGAGTTTCGCGAATCTCCATGACATGGGACTCATGGGTAACTTCCATGGCGATCACCTTAATTCCGTATTTACCGGCCAACTCAAACACGTAAGGAAGACATTTTCGACCATGACCCTGGAACGAATAAGGACTCGTTCGAGGCTTGTAAGCTCCCATACGTGTACAAACCAACCCGTTTTCATGGAGGGCTTTCATCATCATCTCAACATGCTCAGGGGTATCCACTGCGCATAGACCTGCAAAAATGTTTAAATTATCCTGTCCGAAGCGTACACCGTTATAATAAAAATGGGTCGGACGGTCATCATTCTTGTGTCGACCCAAAACCCGGTATTCTTCAGAGACACGTACTACTTTCTCTACACCGGGAAGACTTTTCATGTAATCCGTGGAAAGCGATTTGGTATTACCGATCAGATAAACTTCGGTCAATAACTGTTCGGTTCCCTGTACGGTATGAACCCGAATCTGTATATTTTGAAGATTCGCCAGAGCACTCATTAATTGTTTATATTCTTCCTTTTCAGGAGTTATGTTAGGTGTCAGGATAAGGATCATAGTTCTCTAAAATGGTTAGATAAAGTTGTAGTCTTGCCTTTATCCACCGGATAACGGCTTATATCTTCCTGATTTAAGTTAACTTCCGTGTTTAATCTAAAACGACACTCCGACAGGCGTCGTCACACGGAGAACGGATTCCTGTTGAAAGAGTTGTTTGTAGCTGGATCGAATCGCTTCAATGGAAGCATCCATTTCCTTACTGTTTTCATAGAGCAAAATAACTACCTTTGATTTCTCTTTGGCAACTTCTCCAGATGAGGTCTGATATTGCCCATCTGCATTTAAGACAGTTAGCCCTTCTTTGAATTTAGGAGTTATATACTCGTCTAAAAACTTCTGCCACTCGGCTTCGGAGATAACTCCCCCATCGGGCTTGGAGAGACCAAAGATAAGCTCCGTTTTGACAAGGAGCTTTCCGTAAAGCGGAATGTTCGTTGCAGGGAATTGATCCGATTGTCGAGGAGCAGGACGACCGGTTTTCGTAGTTGCACAGGCCGTAATATTAAATAGAATGAGTACGAAAAGAATAAAATAAAAATTCTTATAGGCTGTGTTGATTCGGTAGATTTTCATAGAATTCCTTATTGTTATTAGAAAAGCTGAGAGTTGGAAGCTCAGCCAGGTTCTATTTTGGTACCCGATCTACAAAGTAATTGGTATAGGTTTTCGAAAGATCAATATGAGCTTGTGCAACCTGCTCATCAAACAGAGAGAGAACGGTAAGAACCGTTTGTGGGGCGGTTTCCGGGAAACGGCCATCCGGTGAAAACATGGTCAGCGAGCTGGTCAGGGCTTTCAGGTAAAGATCCTTATCTCCGGCGAAGTAGGATTCCGGGAGTACCTGTGCGATCTCCTCTGGACTTTTGCCCTGCATCCAACGCAGACCTCGAACAAAGGCATTTACCAGCCGCTGGGTAGTTTCTGGATAACGCTCTATGAAGTCTCGCCTGGTATAAAGCGTAGCAAAGGGATATTCGCCCCCGTAAATATCCCGGGTGCCCTGTTCCGTTCGGGTATCGGCCATGATTTTAATCAGACCACGATTCTCCAGCATGGTTATCGTGGGATCCACATTGGCCAAAGCGTCGACCTGTTTATGTTCTACTGCTGCTATGACGGTGTTACCCTGACCTATTCCGATAACCGAAATGTCTGTAGGCTTTAATCCTTGTTTACTCAAAAGATAGTTGATGAAAAAGTGCGTAGAAGACCCAGGGGCTGTAACCCCAACTTTCATTCCTTTGAGGTCACCCACTTGCTTTACACGGTCGGCCAGGTCACTTCGTACGCCCAATACAAGCCCGGGATATCGTCCAAGCAAAACCACTGCCGTTACGTCCTTGTTTCTGGCCTGCATTTGGATCGTGTGATCATAACCTCCCACGACTACATCTGCCGAGCCACCTATGAGTGCCTGCAGAGCTTTACCCCCTCCCTGGACGTCCTGGATTTCTACTTGAAGTCCTTCTTCTTTGAAAAACCCTTTTTGTTCTACTACGGTAAGGGGCAGGTAAAGGATACCTATTTTGCCTCCTACTGCCAGCACAACCCTATCCTTCTCTAAACCGAGGGAAACCGATGGAAGTAACAGGCAAAGGGTAAAAGATAAAAGGCAAAGGATCAAAGGAAACAGGAGAAAGGGGAAAGGTGGGAGAGAAAAGGCAAAAATTTTTAGTATTTTTGTCCTCTGTCCCCGGATTGCCCGGGTCTTCGATTCTTCGCGCCTTTTTATGTTTTGTTCTTTATCTCTTACCTTTTTATTTATTATTTTTTGTTGTTTCATGGCCTTAACTCCCGGGTTTTTTATTCCTTTTAACTTTGACTTTTTGTTTTTATTTCTTACCTTTTTTAAGTTCCAGAGGGTCGCCAGGCTAATATATGTCGTTCCACTTGATTTACAACCGAGTCCAGGATTAAAACAAACACAACCAGCAGGGTCATTCCGGCAAAGACTCCCGTTGTGTCGAACACGCCTTCAGCCTGGGCGATAAGGTAACCCAGGCCTGCAGAGGATCCCAGGTATTCACCCACCACCGCTCCCACCACGGCAAAACCAATAGAAGATCGGAGACTTGAAATAATCCAGCCAGCCGTTGAGGGAAGGTAAACATGTCGGAGGAGTTGGGATCGTGAGGCTCCTAACATGCGTGCATTAGCCAGTATGACAGGGTTAACTTCACGGATACCTTGATAGGTATTAAAAAAGGCCAGGAAGAAAACCAGGGTCACTCCCAGGGCCACTTTGGAAATCATTCCCAATCCAAACCACAAGGTAAAGATCGGAGCAAGGACTACGCGCGGAATGGCATTGAAAGCTTTGATGTAGGGTTCCAGTACCTTGAGGGCCTTGGGTGCCAGCGCCAACCAGAGTCCGATTCCTATCCCCAATCCGGTACCCATAACAAAAGCCGAAAGGGTTTCGATAAAGGTTATGGAGAGATGGCGATAGATATCTCCTTTTATCAGCCATTCTGCCAGGCGCAGAAAGATGGATGAAGGCATGGAGAAGAAAAATGCGTCTGCGATCTTAGCCCGCACCAGCCCTTCCCAGACAAAGAGGCTTCCAACGAAGAGGCCGATTTGATAAAGGTGAAGTTTAGAAATTTTGGGCATAACTTTTAAGTACCTCGCCTCGCAAAATATGCCATATTTCACGGTGAATTTCTAAGAATTTATCCGTCAGTCGAATTTCGGCTACATCCCGAGGACGGGATAAGGGGATGGTAAACTCACCCATAAGCTTTGATGCCGGTCCGGCGGATAGTACCAGCACGCGATCTGTCAGGGCTACAGCTTCTTCCAGGTCGTGGGTAACAAAAAGAACCGATTTCCGGTCTTCTTGCCACAGTCGGAGCAGTTCGTTTTCCATCAGGTTCCGAGTCTGAACATCCAGTGCCGAGAAAGGTTCATCCATTAATAGAATTTTAGGATTGAGAATCAAGATCTGGGCCAATCCAACCCGCTTCTTCATGCCACCTGATAATTGATGAGGGTAATAATTCTCAAATCCTTTAAGCCCTACCTTTGCCAACCACTCCTGTGCCTGTTGGCGGGCCTCTTGTGTAGGAACTTGTCGAAAGATCAATCCAATGGCAACGTTGTCCAAGGCGGTTTTCCAGGGCAGAAGGGCATCTTGCTGGAAGAGATATCCAACCCATCGGTTTAATCCCTTTGTCGCCTCATTGAATGTTCGGATCTCACCTGAAGTAGGCAGGAGAAGACCTGCAACCACGCTTAAAAGCGTGCTTTTACCGCAGCCCGTAGGTCCAACAATGGCTACAAACTCGCCCTCTCCGACCTCAAAGCTTACATTTTCTACAGCCGTATAGTCTCCAAAACGGACGGTGATTCCTTCGAGCTGAACAGCAGATTTGTTAGGATTGGTCATCCGATTTTTTCCAACTCTCGATGCCGTAGCTCCACATTTATATCGTATTTTTCCTTTAAGTGTTTAGCCAGGCATTCGGCGGAGTACACGGAACGATGCTGCCCCCCTGTACATCCGAAGCAAACCGTCAAACTGGCGAAATTTCGGGAGATGAAAGTTTCCACAGCGGCGTCTACCAGAGCGAAACAGTGTTTCAGAAACTCCTCTACTGCCGGAATATTCTTCAAATAAGCGATAACTTCGGCATCTCGACCGGTCTTTTGTTGATAAGCTGCTTCACGCCCGGGATTTGGAAGATACCGGCAATCAAAGACAAACCCTCCACCGGTTCCCGTTTCATCCAGGGGAATACCGGAAGATAGGTACGAGAAGCTAAAAATCCGAACGGTTAGCCTGTTTTCCGAAGGATTCTTTTTGTCTTTATCCAGGGTAGAAACGATAGAATGAAGAACCGTTGTTAATTCTGGCAAATCAATCGGGAGTTGGTGAGTGTGGAGGAAATATTTAAGATTTCGTACAGCCTCCGGGATACTCAGGAGAAACTTGGGTTTTCGCTGGTAGAGTCCTCGAAACCCATAAGCCCCCAGGGTTTGCATCATTCTGATTAAAACAAAACCGTGATAGTATCGGATGAAGGCATCACGATCCACGGGGATATAGCTCCCCAGGGCATTTAGATATTCCGCGAGTAGTCGTTGACGTACCTCCTCAGGGATTTGAGCCCTGGCCTGATTCAGGAGTGAGGCGATGTCATATTGCAAGGCTCCCCGGCGTCCACCCTGGTAATCGATGAAAAATGGCTCGTAGGGGAGGTCTGAATGGTCTTTTGGGCCCGACGTTCCAGTTCTTAGCAGGATATTTCTAGATTGAAAATCCCGGTATAGGAAATAGGGACCCTCGACTTCCATAAGGAAATCGGCCAGCTTTTGGAAGTCGTCTTCAAGCTTTTGTTCATTAAAGGGAATCCCTGCCAGTTTCAAGAAATGATACTTGAAGTAGTTGAGGTCCCAAATCACGGACTGGCGATCATAGGTAGATCGAGGGTAACAGACTTCGTAGTTAAGATCTTTTCCTCCTTCGATTTGAAATTTAGGTAGAATTTGAACAACTTTTTTATAAATTGCTTCGATTTCAACAGGGAAATCATCCGGTCCTTTTCGGGCCCGGGCCAATGCGTCGAAGAGCGTTAAATCACCCAGGTCTTCTTCCAGATAAACCCCATGGTCTAGATCTTCTATATAGATTTCAGGAACCGGTAAGCCTATTTTCTTAAAATGCCGGGAGAATTCCAGAAAAGCGATATTCTCGGCCCGGTCGGCGTTAGCAACCCCGATAGCAGAATGGGTCACCCCGGCTAATCGGTAAATTTTTCGATCCGAACCGTGCGCCTTGAGCGGGGTAATGATCCGGACCATCTCTTTGAAATAGGACTGAAATAGTTCGATCAGTTTCTTTTCCACTTACTTTTCAAATAACTTATCCGGCTAAAGAACCAACAAAGGAGTTAAAGGTATTTGTAATTTGACTTCGACATCCTTTACGTGATTTATAGAATCAGGATAAAAGAAAATATATTCAAAAGCAAGGAAAAAGCAGAATGGTTTTAAGTTTACCCCGCTCTATCTTCAAACAAAAGATTCTCTCCCCGACCGGAGTTTTAAACACCTTCAACGAGAATCACACTACCTGTTGAGGCCTTTTGACGGATCTCCCTGGCTTTAGTATACTCGGGCGAGTTATACCACTGTTTAGCCCGCTCCACACTTTCAAATTCTACCACAACCAGACGCTTGGGTTGCCAATCCCCCTCCAGGGTTTCGATTTTACCCCCGCGTACTATAAATCTACCTCCATATTTTTCGAGGGTTGGTGGAACGAGTTTTCGGTATTCTTCGTACAATACGGGATCGGTAATATGGATTTGTGCAATTATATAGGCTGCCATTTTAACCTCCTTGTGGGTTATCCTGTCCGATTACAAAAATACAAAGGTTATATCTTTCATACCCTGTTTACCTGGCTTTGCTTAACTTGTAAGCGGCCCTCACCCCTGGCCCCTCTCCCGAAGCTTCGGGAGAGGGGGCGTTTGGGGAGTTGATCTGGAGATTTGTCGGCTCCTCTCTTCTACAGCGTGGGAGAGGCATCCTTGGTTTTATTATTCGTCCTATGTTTTGTCAGGATCTCCAGGGTAATCGATCCAGATCCACGTTTCCCCCCGATAAAATGATTCCGATCCGTTTGCCGGTAAAGTCTATTTTTCTTTCAAACAGGGCCCCTACGGGGACTGCCGCAGAAGGTTCAATGATGATCTTCATACGTTCCCAGACATGTCGCATACCCGTGATAATAGCCTTTTCACTGACCGTTACAATTTTTTGGACGTATTTCTGGAGGATAGCGAAAGTCAGATCACCCAGGGAGGTAAGTAAACCATCGGCTATGGTATGGGGTTGGATCGAAGGAACAATTCGGCCTTCCTGGAGGGATCGGTAAGCATCGTCTGCACCTTCCGGCTCGGTACCTATGACTTGAGTAGTTGGAGAAAGCTCAGATGCGACAATGGCCGTTCCGCTTAAAAGTCCTCCACCTCCTACGGGAGTCATGATAATGTCCAGTTCTGGGACTTCAGCCAATAGCTCCAGTGTGGCTGTTCCTTGACCGGCTATAACCCGGGGATCATTATACGGATGTATAAAGGTCGCACCTGTTTCTTCAACAATCTTAGCCAGGGTAGCTTCCCGGGCGGCCAGAGTCGGTTCACAGAAAACAATTTTCCCTCCATAACCTGCCACGGCGGCTTTTTTAACCTCAGGAGCTGTCTTCGGCATCACGATAAAGGCAGGGATTCCACGCCTTTGAGCTGCCAGTGCAAGCGCAGCTGCATGGTTACCCGAAGAGTGGGTGGCAACCCCCCGACGTGCTTCACTTTCAGATAAAGAAAAGACGGCATTACAGGCCCCTCGAAATTTGAAAGCCCCTACCTTTTGGAAATTTTCACATTTGAAAAACAGATCTGCCTGGACCATATGATTCAGGCTAGAAGAAGTAAACACCGGAGTTCGATGTATGTAAGGCTTAATACGTTCGGCGGCCTGCTGAATTTCGATTAAAGTTGGATGAGTCATTCTATCACGAGTCAAGGGTCCAAATCCAAAACAGGATCAGACCGTCAGTAAAAAAATAGAAGATAAATCCATAAAACTACCTGTAAGTTTACTATAAAATAGGCCCTCACGTCAAGAAAAATCCCTTTTTCTCCCGGATTTTCCCTCAGGCGATCCTTTCGTCTTTTGAGTCCCCAGAGTTTCTTCCGGTTTTGGAATAGGGTGGTGGAAGGACTCAGAGGGAATAGCGGAAGGGATTTGTAGCCACCCCGCCGGGACTAAAACTCCAATTTATGGAAGAAATTCAAGGAACAATCTTCCTTGACACGGATATGAAATTTGGTAAACTTCTTACCGAGGAACTATTTTAAACCTGACAGAGGTTGAGATTTTCAAAGCCTCATCGGGTTTATGCATTTTGAAGGACCCTCTAAGTCGATTAACCTTATGTTTAAATCATGGATTTTCCTATTCCTCGCAGGAAGTCTGGTTTTTCTTAATCCATTTTTCACCTATCCGGAAATCTCTTCTGGGGATCTGATAACTTCCCTGCCCAAAACCTTGGATGGATTAAGCGAGTCGATACGGAAAGTCCGTTGTGATACGGCCATCCGACGGGAAGAAGTTTTATATGCAACCGTTGAAAATCCCAAAGAGTTTAAATGTATAGAACTCTATTTGGAGATGTTTGGAGGGATGAAATCCGAGGAATATCTCGGATATATTCTGGAAATTCAAGGAAAGCGCTACGGCCATGAAATAACGATAGGTTTCAATGAAGGAGATTTATTTCTCGGGCGGAAGACCCCCAAGCTCATTCCCCAACTCTACGTATTACGTATCCGCTTCTCCCCATCTGGAAAAAGTGTGGTTCAACGCTTAAGTGATAAATATATTGAGCTTATGGCCTTCCGCTTTGATAAGGTACCTGAGCGGATCAAACAAGAATCATTAAGAGAAGGTCTCTTTTACGAGCAATTTATCCAATCCGAGGATGTTTTCTCAGAAGATGGGAAGACCACCTATACGAATTCCATTGTTCGAATTTCAACCGAAGATACCGTTATGATTCTGAGCGGAATTGATCTGAGTGGAGAAGTCTGGAAGGAAATTCTGGCCGGGGTTGTACAATCTAAAAGGTAAGACCACTGGACTTGTCATCAAAATTCGGAAAACCTCTCCACAACCAGTCGCTCTCGCTTGTAGAGATCTCTCATTTTAATGAGAAAATGATCATAAAGCCCGAGTTTAAAATCCGGAAAGCTCCACTCAAAGGAAAGAAATTGCCCTTTGTAATAGTACAGGGTGATATCTGCATAAACCCCGTTGGACAAGTAAATTTTCTGACCACCGAATTTCCATGAAGCCAGAACCACCTTATGGTAATCCAAATAACCCGGATCGAGGTTAATTAATCGTTTCCCCTCGTGTCGAAATTGGTCTTCAACCTGGGTGGTAAAATGTTTAACCTCTACGATACGATCGGGAGAAACAAGCCTGGAGAAAGAAAGGAAAAATCGCTGAAGGCCGGTTCCCATTTCGGCTTCGTAGTAATCTGTTACGGTAAAGGGTACGCCTGGACTGGAAAAGTCAAGGGGACCGTATTGAGTTTGAAGAATCGAGGAGATCGTCTGAACCAGCGCAGGCTGCCCGGTGAGGATTGCGACAAAAAGCTTGACCGGATGGGGAGGTTGTACGGTTGCCATAATTTTTAGTGAAGTTGTCCGTGTCCGTCAGGGTAGAGATAGGTTTAAAAACTCTAAGTGTTTACCTCCACTCCGATCCCTCTTCCAGGCTGTGGGAAAAAGGAGAAGGTAAGGGGTGAAGAGGGGTTAGAGGCCGGAATCTAAGTTCTTTATGAGCCATAAAGAGTTACGGACTACAAACAACGGATAATTTTTGTTGTTTAACGATCTGCTGGGCTTCTAGAATAATCTCTTCCGGGATCCCAAAAATTTCAGAGATAACCCGAGCATAATCTCCTCGAATCTTCTGCTGATTACGCTGACCCTCCGAGGTTACTTGTAAATAATTATCTCGCAGGTAAAGCTGAGTTTCATGGGTTACCCGGGTCACGAGTAATGAATTCATCATATTCCAGGAAAAGGACTTGAGCCAGTGTTCTCGAAACTCTTCTACACTTACCGGTCGATCTTTGAGGGTATAACGCCACTTTTTCCCCGACCTGTTCAAAGTATAAACCCGATAACCGGAGACGGTACCCATCAAGTTCCCTGATTCGAGTCTCTCGAGCTGAATAAAGTTCATAGGAAATTTATGTACGGCCACAGGTTCATGGGTCAGAGGAAGAGGTCTGGAAAGTAGAAAACCCGGATCCACGAGAAATTTTTGCTTTTGGAGAAGAACAATTAAGGCACAGTGGGTATCTGGCCCGTAGCTTCGATCTGCCATGACCGGATAGCAATCAAACCCACATCCTTCGAGGATTTGCCAGAGGGTAAAGGTCAAAGAAAAACAAGTACCTCCCGTTCCATACCGGATATGATCTTCAATAACCTCATCGGGCATCCGGAGTTTACTTGTAGGATCTCCTGTGCGATAGTTTTTAAGGATCTTCGTCAGATTTTCATAGGGAAGCTGAGCAAATGCATAGACCAATTGGGACAAATACCCCAGATCCGGCCGACTTGATCTCAGATCAAAATGGGTTAAGAATCGTTGAGTTACAGATTGGTAAGACATCACACTCTCCTTTATTTAATCTTAAAAAGGCAGGGCTAATCTGTCAAGGGAAGACAGGCTCTGACCGATTCTACGGCCCAAGTCTTTGCTCCAACCAGGCAAAAATGTCCTCTTGAGCCTCCGGATTCCCATACAAGATAGCAATTCCATGGGCTTTCCCCCGATAGATTTTGGTCTCCTTGGGATCTTCCGTCATATTGGCAAGGCCTTCGGCAGCGACAGAACTGGCTCCTTGACCATCTCCCAGTGTGGCCATAAACAGAATGGATCTAGGGTTAAATTTTTTAACTTCAACGCCGATGAGCCTGTCAATCCCAGGGGATAAAGCAACTGCAGCACGGATCTCTTTAAAAGTCCCTGCACTTACAAAGGCTACATTGGCTCCTAAATCCCCGCCGATAATTCCTATTTTCTTACCTTCGATCTGAGGTTGCGTTTTCAACCATTTAATGGCTGCCTTGATATCCAATATCATATTTCCGTCTTCCTGTTGTAGAAAATCAGGCGCCTTTGCATTCAGGACCGTTTTTCCCTTTGAGGTACTCTTTCCATGACCTCGCAAATCAACGGCCAGAACAGCGTATCCTTTCTCCAATAAGGCCGGTGTGAAAGCATCCCATTGGACGCGACTTCCACCGAAATGATGGACTAAAATAATGGGTATTTTTTTTCCTTTCCTTTCCCCGGCAGGAACGATCCAGGAAGCCGAAATTTTCACCTCATCATCGGTTGTAAACCAAACTTCGATACTTCCCGGGAGATCTGTCCAGGCATCGGAGAACGACAACATCCAGAACAGGCTAAAGAATAAAAATAAAATTTTTTTCATAAAATCTTTCTACTCATTCTCATATGACCCACCCTTTCCTCTAACCCTTTCTTCATATTACTGAAGAGGAACTAGAGGGGAGGGAAGGCTTTGAATAAGACATTCCCAAGGAATATTAAAGCTCCCAGAACTGGTATGCGTTTATTTTTTCCCATTTTTCGGGCTTGAAGGGTTTTGAGGCTAAGTGACCCCAAGTATGAAGTAGGAGCGCTGACCTGGCAACAAAAAATTTTAAATTTTTAAGATTTCCCGTGCATTTTCATAAAGAATCCTTTTTCTGAGTGTAGGATCCTCTCCGGTTGCATCCCAAACAGCCTTCAAAGGATGGGTAGGATCCCACAGGGGCCAGTCGCTCCCGAATAAAATTTTATCACCACCTACCGATTCAATCGCCTGTCGGATATGGGCTGCGGGCTGTCCACTGATTTCCAGATAAATATTTTGATACCGTTGAGCCAATCGGATAGCCTGCCTGTACTGGGAAATTCCCATATGGCCTAAAACAAAGATGGTTCGGGGAAACATAGGGAAGAGACTTTCAAAGTTTTCCAGGTTAGAAGGAATCCATTCAGGATGGGATTCGGTACCCTTCGTTCCGGTATGAAAAATAACAGGTATAGAATACCGAGAAGCTTCCTCACAAATCTCCAAACAGATGGTATCGGATGGCCTAAAATTTTGTAAATTCGGATGCAGTTTAAGTCCCCGGGCTCCCTGTGCCAGATAGTATTTGAGACGATCTTTCGCCTTTGGATCTAAGGGATCCACCGAACAGAAGGGGATTATTTCTCGATATTTCCTGCATATCCGGATCAACTCCAGAACCGGAATCTCCTCTTTTTCAGAGGCATATTCAATGGGAAGAACGACACTTCGATAAATCCCATACTTCTTCATACTCCGTTGTAAATTGGGAATTGTGGCGCCTTGAATCATTTTTCTTTTCCGATAAAGGACCCGGAGCCCGTGCTTCAGGTAGTTAAACGAAAAAGGTTGGAGGCGATTTCGATAAAACAGTTCCTTGGGATTAATCATATCCGATGAGGTTATCATTAAAGAGGGAGGGGAGTCGGTTTCGGCTTCCAGGTTAACTCGGGTTTTCGTAGGAAAAATATT
This sequence comes from bacterium, assembly GCA_030550175.1. GTDB lineage: Bacteria > Moduliflexota > Moduliflexia > Moduliflexales > JAUQPW01 > JAUQPW01. The sequence continues at coordinate 17,341 of JAUQPW010000017.1, read as the reverse complement.
TCCCAGATGGGTATGAAAATCGATGATGGGAATTTCTCGAAGACTTGCAACCATGTTCCACAGAATAAACGAAGGATAGTTACCAATCAAGGAAATTATATTGACTCAGGTCTTTTTATCTTATAATTTGAAGGGGTATTCACGGGTTTATTTTCTGTAAATCCACAGAAGATTTAAGCACAGGTATGGTGTACCGTGCCCCTTACAATGATGGTGTCATTCTCAACCTGAAAACGCTCACTTTCAAACTCGACGAATATCCAGACCTGGAAGTAATTTTCCTCCTTATAAAGGAAAGGATTGCTTCGCCCCTGTTGGGGCTTGCCATAACAAATCTAAAATATCCTTCTTAACTTGAAAAGTTATAATTTCTACATCAGGAGGTGTTACGTGAATACCAGCGAGCGTCCTATTCGACCCCGGCGCAGTCTATTATTTGTTCCGGGTCTCCGACCGGATCGCTTTCCCAAGGCCCTGGATTCCGGTGCAGATATGGTTTGTGTGGATTTGGAAGATGCGGTTGCTTTAGATCGAAAAGCAGAAGCCCGGGCTCTTACCCTACCTTTATTTCGGAACCCAACCCATAGCCATGTTGAGCAACTGGTTCGGATCAATAGCCTCAGGACTATCAATGGGCTAAAAGATATCCAGGCAATTATGGAAAGTGACATGCCCCCACCCGCTCTCATGATTCCTAAGGTCAAATCTGCAGAAGAAATTCAGCTTCTGGAAGAGCTATTGAGTGGGCCTTACAAGCATATCCGATTCCATATTATCATCGAAACCAATCAAGGTTTAAAGAGGGTCCATGAAATTGCCCAGGCATCCCTTCGTGTTGACTCCTTGATTCTCGGTGCGGTGGACATGTCGGCAGATTTACGTTGCTCAAAAACCTGGGAAGCTCTGCTTTACACCCGCTCCCGTATGGTTCATGCTGCTGCAAGTGCCGGTATTGATCTTCTGGATGTACCTTATTTAAACCTCGAAGATGAAGCCGGTCTACGTCAGGAAGCTACCGCCAGTGCCAGTCTTGGTTTTACCGGTAAAGCTGCCATTCACCCCAAACAACTGGATATTATCCACGAAGCGTTTTCTCCAAGTGAAGCCATGATAGCCCGGGCTCGAAAAATCATTGAGGCCTTTAACAAAAACCCCGATGGCCTTCTGGTTGTAGAGGGTGAATTGATCGAGCTACCCGTTATTCGATCCATGTATCGGATACTTGCCGTTGCAGAGCGGATTTCCAGGAAATCAAATTGATCGACTCCAAGAACTCCGTTTCAGGATAAGGTCTCCTCTTCGGTGATAGGAGGAAAGGGTTAGAATAGAGGTCTACCCTCGTATAAGAAAGAGTCATGGGAGACCACCACGATACCTGGTAGGGCGAAACATCGCTTCGCCCTGAATTTTGACTTCATAGTGCAGCTTTCGCCTCCCAACTCAACTCCCCTCTCCCGAAGCTTCGGGAGAGGGGCCAGGGGTGAAGGCCGCTTAAAAGCCAAGCAAAACTAAGTAAACAGTGTATTAGAGGTGTCACGTCAACAGGCCTGAGAAAAAAGAAATAATCTCTCGATTTGCCAGTTCGGGTTGTTCGTAGTGTACGAAATGTCCGGCCTCTTCAGCAGGGTCGAAGCGATAATTCATAAAGTAATCTCCAAGGCGATCGGCCCATTCCACCTTAAGCACTTTATCACTGACGCCCCAAAGTACCCGGGTTGGGGTCTCGATTTTCGGCAGTTTGGGTGGCCCATAGCGGATGATTTCCATTCTGGCTTTATGGGCACTGATATACCAGTTGAATCCACCCTGGAGGTTACCCGGTTTCATAAAGTTATCAATCCAGGCATCGAAGTCTTCATCAAAGGAGCCGGCTTTATGGGCCCAGTGATCCAGGAAATGGCGAAAGTAGATTTCGCAGGTTTGCCTGCTGAAGCCGACTAAAGAGGCCGCCCAGGGTTGTTGATGGAAGGATTGATACCAGATTTCTTTGAGATGGTCTGGATCCGCCCAACGCCGGCCGATTCCAGGATAAGGGCAGTTGAAAAAGAATAGCCCCAGGAGACGGTCCGAATGTTTCCGGGCAAAAGCCTGAGCCACATAAGCACCCACGTCGTGACTGACAATTCCGAATTTATCTAAACCCAGAGCAGCTACCAATCCCCGCAGGTCTTCAACTAAAACATCCAGTCCATAAAGATTGAGGTTTTGAACATCCGGTTTCTCGGTATCTCCAAATCCACGTAAATCTGGAACGATTACATCGAAATGTTCTGCCAGGGGTAAGATGTTCTTACGCCAGGTTAACCAGAATTCCGGCCAGCCATGCAGAAGCACAAGGGGAGTCCCTGAACCGTGACGAACATAGTGAATTTTAATGCCATTTGCTTGAATATAATGGTGATTCCAGACGGATTCTCTCATGGTTGATCTCCTTTTTTATTGATAGTTTTTTACCTTAAATATCCTGCCCTTTATCTCACTTCTTTCTTCAAGGAGGAAGAACAGGATAAAGAGGGTCAAGGAAAAATCCAGGGAGAAGGGAGTTTTTCTTGAGGTAGGGTTAGATATTTTAACCCCTTAACATTTCTCTTCTCCCTACCGGCTTAAAGTTATAAAATACTTCAAATATAATGATTTTTTATAATGACATGGCTAAGGTTCAGAAGTATTTTACAGAATAACAGAACGGAAGAGTTAGCAAAGATACTCAACTAAGTACTACATAGAAAGGACTCATATGTTTAGTGATGAAGAATTTGAAAACCAAATAAAACTATACCAGGAGTGGTGTGAAGAGCGTAACATTACAGAGGAAGAACAGGATATGATTTGGAACACGATGGCCATGATTTGCTTCAGGCATATTATAAATAAACAAGGTGCATTTTACGAAGCTGTTAAAGACTTACTACCAGAAAACGAGGAATAGTAAAGAAGTAGCCGGATGACTGCAGGTCACCCATACAGGAACTTTATAGAATAGTTTCTACTAAGGGAGAAGAGCAGGTTTTAAGACAGTTTCTGATACCTATTTGCCTTTCATAAAGCAGGGGCAGGTTTGAAACCTGCCCTCACATAGAAACCCCGGAATTACTGGTGGGTATTAAGTAGCCAAGGGAGCATGGGGAGAGGATTTTAACTTTCCTGAGGTTTTCTCTGGAGTAAGGATACAAACAGGGGGAACAGCCAGACGAGGATGGTGAGAACTCCCAGAATGGCACTGATGGGGCGGGAGAAGAAGAGGGTTAAGTCCCATCCGGTTTTAATCATGCTGATCATAAAGTTTTGTTCGACTATCGGGCCCAAGACCAGACCGAGAACCACCGGTGCGACGGGGATTCCATTGGCCTCCATGAAATATCCCACAAGTCCCATAACCAACATAACTCTCACGTCGAACAGGCTATTATTAATGGCAAAAGAACCTACAATAGAAAACAACAAGATAATGGGCATCAAAATATTTCGGGGAGCCCGGAGCATCTGGCTGCTGAATTTTATGGCCAGGTATCCAAAGGGGATCATAAGGAGGTTGGCCAGGATAAAGGTGATATAAACTGTGTAGATGATCTCCGGTTGCCTTTCAAAGATCGTGGGACCCGGGCGAAAACCCTTCATGAAGAGAACGCCGATAACGATGGCGGTGATGGAATCACCGGGAATTCCGAAGACGAGGGCAGGGACCCAAGCTCCCGCCAGGCAGGAATTATTAGCAGTTCCCGCATCGATAATCGGTTCAATATGTCCTTTCCCAAACTTCTTCGGTTCTTTGGAGAACTTTTGGCTGACCGCATAGGCAATCCAGGCTGCAATATCCGCCCCGGCTCCAGGAAGAATCCCGATAAAAGTACCGATCAAACCAGAGCGGATCGTGTTTATTTTATATTTCTTTAAAAGCGTCCACATCCCTTTGAAAATGCCTTTCACCTTAACACTTACAATGGGATAGCCTATCTCCCCCTGGAGGACATTTCGAATGACTTCGGAAACTCCAAAGAGGCCGATCATGGCCGGAATGAAATTGACTCCGTTAAGGAGTTCCACATTACCGAAGGTAAAACGGGGGTAACCTAAAGTGATATCTACTCCAACTGTGGAGAGAAAAAGGCCGAGAAGGAGAGCTATAGCTCCCTTTAACTGAGACCCCCGGGAAACCATGACGCTAGCGCTCAGTCCGAGGACGCCTAACCAGAAGTACTCATAGGAAGTGAAGTTGAGGGCAAATTCGGCCAGGAGCGGAGCGGCGACCATGAGGATGAAAGCTCCCATTAATCCTCCGATGACCGAAAATACGACATCCGCACCGAGAACCTGTTCCGCTTTTCCCTGTTTAGTAAGCTCATAGGAGTCGTCTGTATAAGCTGCTGAAGAAGGGGTTCCCGGCATACGAACCAGTGCCGCAGGAATATCCCCGGCGAAAATAGCCATCGCTTCCATAGTAACAATTGCTCCCAGGGCAGGAACTGGGTCCATGAAGAAAGTAAAGGGAATCAGAAGTGCAGTAGCCATGGTGGCCGTAAGACCCGGTACCGCTCCGATGAACAGACCGTAAACAGCCGAAAGTATCATGACCATGAGAACATAAGGACTTGATAATAACAAAAGCGCTTGAAGAATATGGTCGAGCATAATTCACATCATTCAATGGTAAATTGCAAATTGTAATGAGGGGTCATCAACCGGCGGGACGGTAGATTTTCAATATACAATTTGCAATTTTCGGTCGTGCCCTACCAGCCTAAGAGGCCCCATGGGAGAGGAACTCTGAGGATCTTGGCAAATAGTATGTAAACCCCAACCGTTGATAAAAGGGAGATGATGCTGCTTTTCCAGATCGGAACTTTTAACTTTATCATCAATAAGGTTAGAAGAAGGAATCCCGTAATGAGAAACCCCAGAATTTCGACGAAAAAGATGTAAAACAGAATGGCTGCAGCCACACAGAGAGCATTGACGAAACCTTGAGGAGAATAAGATGCCTCCATCGATAGCAGGTTTTTGTCGCTATCTTGAGATGGGGCAACAGGGTCTGTCCTTAGATGTTTTCGGGTTCTCAGGCTTTGGATCAAGAGAAAAGCACCAAAAGCAATAAATAATCCGGCTAAGATGCCGGGAAACAGAGCCGGGCCCGGATGTCCGTCATCCAATCTGGGAAAGTCTCGGATAAGGAAGAAAATAACACTTCCCCAAAGCATAGTTCCTATCCCAATCAAGATATTGTTATTAGCACCCATACCTCAGCACTCCTAAAAGAGGTAATGGTGGGGATATGGCCTTTCTACTTTATAATCCCCACTTCTTTCATAAGCTGGCCCATAGTTTTGTCCTGTTCGGCAAGGAAAGGGCCAAACTCACGGGCAGGTTTAAAGAGAATACCAAAACCGTTCTTGTTCATGAAATCGATAAATTCTTTATCCTGTACAATTTTCTCCAGGGACTTTTCCAGTATAACCACGATCTCATCCGGAGTATCCTTCGGAACCATAATCCCTCTCCAGGCACCAATGGACCAATCAATCCCTAGCTCCTTCAATGTCGGTACATCGGGAAACGCGGGGTTACGGGTTTCAGCCATAACGGCAAGGGCCTTCACTTTTCCGGCATCAATCAGCGAGGCGGCTTCTGGGAGGCTACAGGGAACAATATCCACCCCACCGGCAACCAGCTCTTGCAAACCCGTAGCAGCGCCGGTACTGGGAACCCATTGGACAGCATCAACCGGCAGTCCCATGGCTTTTTGCCACCCGGCCCTGGCCAGATCCCATATCCCACCTTTACCGGTCCCGGAAGCTTTCAACTTGCCTGGATTATTTTTGATGTATTCCCCCAATTCTTGAACACTCTTCCAGGGGGCGTCGGCCCGTATATTGATCGCCGCCGGATCGATATTCAGCAAGGCAACGGGCTTAAAATCCTTATAGGTAACCTGGGCGAGGCCCATCCAATGCATCATGGTAAGCTCTGAGGTTACCATGGTGAGAGTATAGCCATCAGGCCGAGCCGTAGCCCCCGCCGTGTGTCCTACAGCACCTCCCCCTCCCGTTCGATTAACCACCGTGACGGGCTGACCCAGTTCCCTTTCCAGAAGAACAGCGACCATTCGGGCAATTCGATCGGTTCCCCCTCCGGCGGCCCACGGGCAAATTAGCGTGATGGGTCTCTCGGGATATGCCGCAAACGTGGATGAAACAATAAGTATAAAACTTATGAGAAAAATAATCCAGGAAAAACAAATTCGTTTGTTTTTTGTCATAAGAATCTCTCCTAGGTTTTAATATTTTTTTCTTCCTCTTCTTGAATCTCCTTACCGCGATTTCTGAGACTTAATCTATCTAATAGCAACATTAATAAATAGCAACATCCCTCCAAACTGTCAAGGCTATAAGAATCTGGTATCTGTATCTATTTAGTAAGTGGAAGGAGACACCCCCCTGGCCCCATGTATGTCAGGTTAAACTGAAAAGCTCCGTCAGGGGCAAACAGTGGGTAGCCCCCAACGAAGTCGGGGGTTTCAGTCATTCAGAATTTTTTCAAGCTCCGTAGCAGCGGCCTGTTAAACAGGTCGCCCCGCTGGGACTAACCTTCTTATCCTGACGCGTAGGTCCCTGAGGGGGGGCTTCAGTAGGAACGCCCCCTAACCCCTAACCCCAACCTGGGAGAGGAGTTAAGGATGAGAGCAGAAAAAGTAACATCTATACTACCTCGTTACAACTACCAATTACTCGTAACTGTAACAATTTAGTAGATGTCACTTTTTCTGTCTGAACACCCCCCTGGCCCCCCTCCAGGGGGGACTGACGTGGGGTTGATGCTGCTGAAGTCCCCCCTGGAGGGGGGCCAGGGGGTGTTTCTTTTTCCACCTACTAAATGGATAATTGATACGGATACCAATTGCCTTTTATCTATTGACAGAGAGGGCCCTTCCCTTTTAAAATTTATTTTTAGTTTCTCTTAAAAAACGTTGAGGTATCTTGGATTATGTTACTTACATCACAAACTCCGATTATTGTAAAGTTAACCAACCGAGAGACCCTGAGCGGTTTCTTTTTAAAGCTGGATGAAAATAGCCTCTATATCCAGGATCAGGAGCAGATCCGGACTATTCCTGTTTTGGATATCCAGTATGGCTATCTTGTTCAAGGGTAAGAACTCGTCCAGAAAGCCCTTCGCCATATGAAGAACCTGGAAGGGGTTGATTTCAAACCCGGTAGCCTCAAAGTTCCCGACGGCTTTCTTCAAGATGCTATTACAAAGGGCTACCCCGTTGGATTAACGACCCTGGATGGAACGGTCATCTCGGGGAAACTCCTCCAGTTCGATCCCCTCTGTCTCTTTTTGGAATTGCGTAAAGGTGGTAAAATTTGGGTTTTCCGTTGCGCGCTCACAAGCTTTTATAAAATTTTATGAATCTTAAATCCCTGCGATCCCTTGTTCAGACTTGCAAAGGATACCTGGAAGAAGATTTGAACCGTCAGCTGGTAGGACCGTGGAAAGATAGAGACAGGAGGATACATAAACCCAGGGACCCGGGGACCTGGAGACACGAAAAGAGCTTAACCCTTCCTTTGTCTCTAGAAGATTCCTGCCGGACGGTCGACCCGGCTGTTAAGACGTATGTTAAGGAACTTGCCCTGAGTTTTTTCCTTCAGCAGGTTATTTCCTATGTTTGGGAACAGATTTCTATGTCCTCAAGTTCCTACATCTTTACTTTTCTCCCCTCCTCGGTTACTCCCTCTGAGTCTACCTTAAAAAAGGTTCAGACCTGTTTGAGAGAAGGAATCTCACCCGCTGATTGGCATCTTCCGGATATATTGGGCTGGATTTATCAATTCTTCATGGAGGAAACCGAAGAACAGATTCGAAAAGGCCAGTTTTATACCTATCCTTGGATAGGGATTTATCTGGTCGAAAAAACTTTGAAAACTTTCTGGGAAGAGATCAAAGCAGGCCGACGGGATTTGAAACAGGTTAAGGAAATCAAACTTTTAGATCCCGCCTGTGGTTGTGGAAGTCTGCTAATTCAAGCTTTTGAGGTATTTTATCAGATGTATCGAGAAGAAGGGGAAATTCCTGAAGGGGAGATACCCCGGTATATTTTAAAATACAATCTCTATGGAATCGACATAGATCCATTGGCCTGTCAATTGGCAACCTTGAACCTTTACCTCAAAGCTAAAGAAAAAAATCCAGGGTTTTCCATGGAGACCCTTCCTATCCTTTGTGCAGATACTCTACTGGGAGAAGAAATCCAGGGGGGAAGAATCTCCGAAATCGCCTATCAGATTGGAAGTTATATCTATCAACTTTGTCCGGGCTTTTCCCTCTCTACCCCCCGTTTCCCACAGCAGGGTCTGGAACCGCAGATCCCGGGCAACAGACCACAGACCACGGATGGTGACCAACATGTTTTTTTCCGACAACGTTATGAGTGTATTGTCGGAAATCCTCCCTACGTGGTTATCAATCAGCTCAAAACTCCACGGGAGGTGGTTGCCAGATATAAACGGTACCGGTCTGCAACTTTCAAGATCAATACATTTGCCCTTTTCCTCGAACGAGGAATCGAGCTTTTGGCTCCTCAGGGGCTCCTCAGCTACGTGGTCCCGAATACCCTATTCACCCAGGTTTACTTTGAAGCGTTGAGGAAATATCTTCTGGAGAAAACCCGAATTCTAGAAATCGTAGATACCAAAGGTCTTTTTCAAAATGCCTCTGTAGAGAATTGTATTATTTCCCTGGAGCGAGCATCTCAAGAAGAACAGAGGAAAAATCATGAAGTTCTGATCAAGGTTCCCCCTCCCGAGGATTTGCAAAGCCTCCAGGGTCCTGGGGATCCTGTTTTTTCTCGTTATCAGACCCACACGATTCAGCAGAGTCAGTTCTACAGGACTCCTGGCGTCATGTTCAACATCTATCTTAAAGGCGCAGAGATTAAGCTCATGGATAAAATCGAAGCCGGATGCTGGTCTCTTGGAGAAATTTGCGAGAGCCACGATGGGGTCAATCCAGGAAATGTAAAACGAAAGTTGATTTCTACCCGGAAACTAACCGAATACCATAAAAAGGTTTTAAACGGAAAGGATATCTGGCGGTATGGGCTTCGGTGGAGCGGCCTGTACATTTGGTATGATCGGCGTATTCTGGAACCCGGGGATAATATGCGATGGGGATCTGAGAAGGCTTTAAAGTCTGCAAAAATTCTTACCCGGCAAACAGCCGATCGAATTATCGGAACTTTCGAAGAAGGAATCTATTATGTTACAAATACCGTTCACACCACCATTCTTCGAGAAGGAGTTCAGGGGGTTGATCTGAAATACATCCTGGCCCTGTTAAACTCCAAGCTTCTTTCTTTCTATTATCGAAAATTGATTCCAGAAGCCGGCCAGCTTTTTTCCCAGGTTAAGCTGGTTCATCTCAGAAAGTTACCTATCAAAAAGGTAGAACTCCAGGTTCAGAAGGAATTCGTAACGCTGGTAGACGCCCTGTTGAAGGCCTATCAGGTTCCGATTAATCAAAGGAGCAAAGAAGAAATCCACCAGATTGATCTTTTGCTGGATCGGAAAGTCTATGAACTTTATGGATTAGAAGAAACTGAGATTCAACGCGTAGAAGAGGACTATCCGTATCTCCGAACCAGGTAAATTCCACCTATCACCATACTCGCTCCCAGCATTTGAAAAGGAGTTAGTCGTTCACCCAGATAGATATAAGCCGTGAGAACGCCAACAATGGGCGTCAGGTTATTATAGATGATGGTTCGGGTACTACCAATATGTTTTACCCCATAATACCAGAGTACATGGGCTAAAGCGGCTGCAAAAATGGCTGCATAAAAAACACCGATCCAACTGGATAGGTGGATTTGGCTCCAATTTTGATGCAGAAGCGTGGGCAAGACGAAGGGTAGGAGTGAAATAAAACCGATGTTGGTGGTGTAGGTAATCGTCTGAAGGGGAGAGTATCTACGGAGTAGGGGTTTTCCGAAAGCCGTATAAAAAGCCCAGGTCACCGTTGCACCCGACAGGAGTAAGTTTCCTTTGAACTCCTGCCGATACCAGTTGAATTGCCAGTGGGTATTTTCTCCTGTAATAATGAGAATTCCCATAAAAGAAAAGGCAACCCCAACCCAAGAAAATCGATTGAGGGACTCCATTCCGGAAAATACATTCAACAAAGCTACAAAAAGGGGGGAAGCCGTACCCATCAGGGAAGCAATGGAAGCACTGCTATAGGATAATCCCTGTATGAAACATAATGAATTAAGGGTATTACCGATAAATCCTAAGAGGAGGACCTTTCCCAAGTCGGCTTGCTTAATTCTCCACGGTTCTCCGGTTATAACCAGGATCAGACAGAGCAGCAAGGAAGATATCCCATAGCGGAGCGCAATAAAGCTAAAAGGAGAGAATTCGGCTATGGCCGATTTAGCAATACTGTTGTTGATCCCCCACACGAAGGCTACGAAGATCAAGAATATATCCGCCAGCAGGTGTTTTTTTCCCATGCGACTTCCCATCTTTTATATAATAAGCCACCCTTTGGCTTAAGGATGAAAATTTTATTAAAATTTCCTTGCCAGAAATTGAGATTTTTTAATAAAATCGAAGAGTTTAAAGAATACCCATTCATCATGAAAATGTTGTATCCTTACACAGGAACGAAATATAAAGACCACATAATTTATCTAATTTAATAAAGAAGTGTCATTGCGAGGAGCGGAAGTGACAAAGTTATCTGTTTGAGAGAAATAAAGACCGACAGATGAAGTTGTTTCTTTCGTCCCCTGTAATGTCCGGGATAAGAAGATTCCATTACCATGAAGGTGTTACAGAGTGATCATCTGAATCAGGAAAAAGTTCCTCCGGTATCTGAGATCAGCCGAAGAGACTTTATTAAAGTAACCGGTACGGCAGCTCTCAGTGTAACGCTGGCCGAGATTCTTTCCTCTAAGAAAGCTCCGGCTGCCCTCAAGGGAGGGAAACTTTATATCTTAAAAACTCCTAGTTTTGCTGTGGGGACTGATGAAGAATTGAAAAAACAGGCTGAGGAATGGGGAAAGCAGAACAGGTATCAGATTACCATTGAAACTATTAATGGGAATGATCTCCAGGCCAAGACGGCAGCTTCCATTCAGAATAATACAGGTCCGGATATAATTGAAATACTCCATAACTGGCCTCATCTTTATGCCAGTGGTTGTGTGGAGGTAGATGACATTTGTGAGGAGTTGGGTCAGAAATTCGGCGGATTTTACGATCAGATTGTAGGTCACTGTAAAGTAGAAGGGCGATGGAAGGCAATTCCCAATGTTTTTATTAACAATGCCCAAACCTATCGGGTGGATTGGTTTGAAGAAATAGGTGTCAAGGAATTTCCAGATACTTGGGAAGAATATCATAAAGTTGGGAAAATCTTAAAAGCAAAGGGTCAGCCCTTCGGACAGACCTTTGGTCATACTTATGTAGACGGCTATTCCATTCACTATCCGTATTTATGGAGTTTTGGTGCTAAAGAGGTAGAGGCCGATGGAAAAACCGTAGCTCTGGATAGTCCTGAGACGCTTCAGGCCGTAGAGATGGTCATTCAATTGTGGAAAGATTGTTATGATGAAACCGGTTTGTCTTGGGATGACACCAGTAACAATCGAGCTTTTCTGGCCGAGCAAATTTCCTGTACCCTCAATGCCGCCAGTATTTATATAGCCGCTAAAAAAGATAATCCGGAATTAGCTTCCAAGATCCGCCATGCAGCAAATCCCCGGGGTCCTGCCGGAAGGTTCCACTTCCACAATACCTTTGAATACGCCATCATGAAGTATTCCAAACAGGTCGATGCCGCTTTGGACCTGATTCGCTGGTTAATGGAGCGAGAGAACTTTTATAAATGGCTGTTCACCGGAGGGGGTTTCTATACCGCAGCGACCCGTGCGTATGAAAATGACCCCATGTGGGAACGGGATCCCATAGTCCTTCCTTATCGAGATTTAGCCCAATATGGTCGATCTCCAGGATATGCTGGTCCTCCCAGCCGGAAGGCCTCCGAAGCCCTCTCTAAATATATTATTACCGATATGTTTGCCTTCGCTATCCAGGGTTTAAAGTCTCCCCGGGATTCCATCAAGTGGGCCACGGAGGAATTACGGCAGATTTATGAAACTTAGCTTTATCCGTTGTCCGTCGTCCGTTGTTCTTGATAAGAAAATCTGTAACCTTCCTGGGGAAGGCTTTAAAATTTAAAATACTCTGTGGCCAGCAAAGGACAAGGGACGACGAATAAAGGACCCTTTCGTGATAAGGTGGTTGTTTAGAGAGTTAGTTTTCTTTATCCTGGGTCTCATGAAGAATATAATCGTGACCCTGGTGCTTCTGGCGGTTCTTTTTGTGGGAATTAAGTACCTTGCAGGGTATTTATTTCCTTCTACCCTGGGGATCTTTTCCAGAGAGGCTCCTTCTTCGGTGAATGGCCCAAGATGGTGGGAGTTCTGGAAGAAAATTCCAGAATTGGGTCGATCCCCCGATAAGGAGGAGATGGATTCCCGGGCCGCTAGAGAAATAGCCAAAAATCTTCTGGAAAACGGCGAGTTTAAGAATCATTGGTTTAAAGGATGGCGCAAAGAAACCCAATTTGATCCGGAGGCTGTCATTCAAGCCGGGGTTAAGGATGGGATTTTATCTGTTACATTTCAGTGTAAATTTTGTGCGCTCTCTCAGTCTGTTCCCGTAAATACCCTGAGAAACCTCTATTTCGATGGTAGGGTCAAGTTAAAGGGTAAGCGTCCAGATGGATTAGGAAGCGTCTTCAGTATGGTCGAGGTCGCCGTGGATATCGAGCTGTTCCATGGTAACGCCATGCTGGGCCGATTTTGGATTACGAACCAACAGCCTTCGGTCCTGGAACAACTTCCTCTGAGAGGAATTCCACGAACGGTCCAAAATCAAAAGCAGATCCGGGTAATTCCCATCGAAGATCAGTGGCAACGGATTCGTCTTAACCTTTACCAGGAAGCTTTAGATTATTTGGTTTTAGACCCTGATAAGGTAGATGGGGTGGTAGTAAGTTTGGTTACAAAAACCTCCGGCCAGGGAGCCAGTGCAGAGGCCTGGATTGATTATTTGCGCCTTTATTATAAAGAAAATCCCCTTTCAGAGAGTCGTAGGGATTCTTGAGGATAGAGAAACAGGGGATATTAGAGATTCCATCGATCTTCAGGATTCGTATAGGGGGGTAAAGTAGACTCCCCGGAAAAAACATCTATCAAATAATCCACAGATACCCAAATGGCTTTTGAATAAGGAAGAAACCAGAAACTAAAAAGTGCGGCCAGGGGCGCACAGACGGCGATGGAAAAAGTCGGTGACCAGTCGGTAAACACCCAGACCGAAACAATAAGCAGAATGGCAAAGGTCTGGGTGATGGCTGCACTGACATACATACCGCCTATCATAGCCCCCCCTTCGCGAGAGAATTCCTGCTTGCAGACGGGACAGGCTATATTCATTTTAAATAGGGAGCGAAATATCTGTCCCTGACCACAACGAGGACAATACTTGCGAAGCCCCCTCAAGAGAACTGTTTTTATAAATTGAGTTTTATTCATACCTATAAAAATAAGGGTAAAGTCCTGAGCTTTACCCTTACTTTCCCTCTATTTAAGAAAAATAGCCCCTGTCCCGGGTCTTCACAAGGAGTTCTGCTTAGGATCTTTGAATTATCTGGGTTGAGAGAGTAAAAATCTCCTTTGAGAAAGGACAAACCCAGATCCGCCCTGTATTTTTTATCCTTTGGGGACCAGGGGCATAACTTCCTTGGCAAACCGCTCTACCCCTTCCAGGATGGCTTCGATACTCCCCAGCATAAAGTCCACAATCAGGTGACGAACTCCTAAGTTTCGATAGTGTACAATGTCTGCGACAATATCTTCAGGCTTACCCGTGAAAGGTTTCCTGGGAGAACCCGGATTATCGGTAAACTGGAGAGGCACCCGGAAAGAAATGGTGATCATATCCGGGTTACGACCGGCTTCGAGGGCACAATCCCGAAGGTACTTGACACGGTTTGCGAAATCGTCGGGGGATAAATCGGCCGGAGGTCTTAATCCGATGGGATGCCAGCCGTCTCCCAAAGTAGCCGCCCGACGGATGGCTGGTTTGGTATGACCACCGATCCAGATAGGAGGACAGGGTTTTTGAACGGGTTTAGGAGAGAATCCAATATTGGAAACCTGGTAGTATTTACCCTTAAAACTGGGATTCTCTTTAGTCCAGAGCTCTCGAAAGAGTTGAATGTACTCATCGGTTACCGCACCCCTTTCCTGGTAGGTATTAAGTCCTAAGGCCTTGAACTCTTCCTCCATCCAACCTATTCCCGCTCCAACGATAACCCTTCCGTTGGAAAGGTAATCCAGGGTAGCAATAATCTTGGCTGCAAAAACCGGATTTCGATAAGGAATGATAAGTACCGAACTTCCCAGACTTATCCGTTGGGTACAGGCTGCCAGATAAGTCATCAAAGTCAGGGGTTCTACATAGGGCTCTGTAGGTTTGGCAGGAAATTCTCCCCCAACACTGTAAGGATATTTTGAGTAAATCTCCGTAGGGACCACGATATGATCCGAAATCCAGACAGAATCAAAATTCAACTCCTCTGCTTTTTGGGCCAATCGAACCATGTTGTCTCGCGTCGCTAAAGGACCTCGATTTACAATAGAAATACCGAATTTCATGAAACCTCCTTATAGACAAGGAACCCTGAACCATTCCCGATAGCCGATAAATCATAAAAACTCAATTCATGGCTCAGGGTTCCGGATGAAAGGTTAGATAGAATTTATATAGCTCCCCAACTCCTTACACTGATCGGTGTAATTTTAATGATAGGCTTATCTTCCAGGACCATGGTTTGGTATTGCGGGTATTTTTCCCGCAAAAGTTTAATGGCCCTTTGTTGTTCGGTTCCCATGGGTAAAATCTGGGCATTCCCCTGAATCAATACAAATCCCAACCGACTCCAATCCTCGTCATAGTCGTCGATAACCAAAGCTACCTGAGGGTTACTTTCAATGTTTCGGACCCGCTTGAGCTTATCAGGAGCCACTTTTTTGGGTTTTTCATCAATAACCGAATATAAACATCCCCCTTCATAAGCATAACAGATGGGAACCACATGGGGCTTTCCGGTTTGGTCTGCCGTTGCCATGTGGGCAATTCGATGGGAACGAATAAAATTTTCTTCCCTTTCCGTTAGCACAGGAGATAATTTCTCCATACCGTTCCAATTTAATAAATCATTTTTGTGAATCGGTTATCGGCCTGACAGGCAGGACGAATCTACGCTTCATCCCGGACGAAATGGCATTTCGCTCTACGGCCCTAAGTCAACCCTGTTAAAGTAACCTCCGGAACAGATTGAAACGAAAATTTATAAGGTGCTGTCAAGAGTTTAATGCCTTACTTTAAACTAAAAGTCAATAGTTAAAATAGGTCAGTAAATTTTGATGGAAAAGACGAACCTGTTGATGAATCCATTCGGCAACTTCCTCTTCAGGATGTTGAGAGGTATCGATTTCGATTACCTTGAAGGGAGCCATTTGTTGAGCAACGATCAGGGTTTCCCGGAATCTCTCGCTCAAATGGTTTAGGATGGTTTCTTGTTCATGGAGGTGCAACCAGTATTCTCTAGACTGTGATCTATAACCGGGTTCCCCGGCAATACGTTTGTAGATACGCTCCATAGCTATCCGAGCGGGGGTATTTAAAAAGATATACAGATCCCGAAAGGGAAGTCGGGAGAGGGATCGTGCGATCTGGAGTTTCTGTTTGAGACTTAACCGGTTACCTAACCGGGGGTAATAGAGGTGGCTATAAATAGCCGGATCGATAATCATGCATCGAGTATTTATAACCAGATCTGGATGATATTTACGGATCATATAGGGTTCTAACCATCCCTGATAAAATACAAAAAGAATACGACTCATCCCGATCCAGGATCTTTTTTTGGTGGCATCCACATACTTAAAGAAGGATTCGAAGAACCGGGAAATTCTGGGCAAGCAATAGGTAATCTGACCACTCTGGAGGGCAAAAGGGTCCCGACCCGGCTTACAGATGGAAAAATCTGATCCCAACCGGAGAATGGCCCGAAGGGTCGTAGAGCTTTTCCCGGAACCGTCAATACCGATTACGGAAACCCGTAAAGGTTTTTTCTGAGAGGAAGTGGCCATGGCTGTTTTCTCAGTATACTCTTAATTTATGTGATTCTGTCAAGGAAAAGGTGTTTGTTGAAGGTTATATCAAAATTTAAGAAGTAAAGTCAAGCCCCCTTCCCCACCTTTTAAGAGTCATAGGTTTTTAATGCTGAATTTCAAACTATGACTTCTGAGGGAATTGGGGAGAGGATAAGGGATTACCTGTTAAATAGAGGCAGGTAGAGAGGTTGAATCAACGATATGTTACCCCGGGTTACTATTTCGATTACCCCATATGCTCAACAACAAGGGCGTATACACTCTCACGAGCCGAGCCCAACTTTAATCGGCTTAATCCTGGAAGAAAATATTCAACATAAATGGCTTTTAGATATAGGCTGCGGAAGTGGCGGTTTAACCTTTGAGCTGGCCCCCTATGCCCAATATATTGTAGGTGTGGATATTTCCCAGGAAGAAATCCATCGGGCAAGGGAACTGGCAGATCAGAAGGGCTTAACCCATGTAAAGTTTATCCAGGGAGATGCCGAGAAAACTCCCTATCAGGAATTTCTCCAGGGAAGAAAACCAGATATGGTCGTGGCTAACCTCTGTCTGTCAAATGAAATTATTCACAAGTCCTTTGAAGCTTTGGAAGAGGGATCTTGTCTGATTTTTGCATGTTTTCATCATGATCAGTGGATTGAATTGGGTATTCCCTCTCGATTTGCTTATACAGAGGAGCGTTTAAAAGAGGTCTTGGAAAAGACAGGCTTTACCATAGAATTCTTCCAAATTGAAAAGGAAGTTGTAAAATTTGAAAGCCCGGAGGAAATGACCGACTTATATTTTAAGGATAGTCCCTTAAAAGTAAAGTGGATGAAAGACGGACGGTGGGACCGGTGGCTCCAGTATGTTCAACAAGGAGGACGCTTTTTGACGGTAAAAAGTCATCATATCGTTAAGGCAAGGAAAAATACATGAATATCGTAGCACTTTCCGATCTTCATTACCCTAGACATAGGGACCATCTGGAAAAGATTGTCAAAAGGATATGTGACTCTGAGGCAGAGGTTTTAATTCTAGGTGGGGATATCTCAGAGATTCAGGAAGAGCGTTATCGCCGATGTTTGGGACTTTTCGAGAAATTCAAAG
>JAUQPW010000126.1 GCA_030550175.1 bacterium | reverse complement strand
TTTGCTGTTGTTGTGGTAAACCCTTTCCATCCCACAACGTCTCCGAAACGGCTCCCGGCTTTACCTGTGAAAATTGCCGGAAAGGTCTTTATCATTTTAATAAAGCCCGAGCGGTAGGAAAGTACCAGGGGGTTTTAAAGGAGGCTATTTATCAATTTAAATATGAGCCAACCCGAGTTGGGAGAGGAAAACCAGGTCTCGGAAAGCACTTAGCAAAGCTTATGATTCACCATTTACCCCCGGATCTAAATCTAACTACCTTTGATGTGATAATCCCGGTTCCCCTTCATAAAAGCCGTAAACGGTGGCGAGGATTTAATCAATCGGAGATCCTGGGCAGGTTCCTCGGCCGGCACTATCGAATCCCTTTGGATACCCATCACTTATATCGAATCAAAGAAACCCGACCTCAGGTGGAGCTTACCGGTAAGGAACGGATCGGGAATGTACAGGGCGCTTTCAAAGTTCAAAGGGCCAAAGACTTAGAGGGAAAAAAGGTGGTTCTAGTAGACGATGTTTTTACCACGGGTTCAACGGTAAACGAATCGAGTCGAATATTAAAAAAGGTAGGAGTCAGGGAAATTCTCGTTTTAACTCTGGCCAGAGCCTAATCTCTGGTATATAAGTTGCAGTTAATGTGTGAAAACCTAAGATGGATCGTAAGAGTTACCTATTTTCACTCTTAACTTTCTAACTTTCAAAAACAGAAAGGCATGTGGACTTCCAAAAAAGTTAAGGACAAATCTTCTAAAATTTTAGTGGTAGATGACGAGCCTGGAATTCTAGAGTTTCTTACAGATCTTCTCACAACCCTTGGTTATACCATTACTACTGCATCTGGTGGAGAACAGGCCATTAAATTCCTGGAAACGGAGACTTTTGATGTCGTTCTGGTAGATTTAAAAATGCCGCGAGTCGATGGTTTAGAGGTTTTACGCAAAGCCAAAGCTTTGGATCCCGATGCGGTCGTGGTGTTTTTAACCGGTTATATGACCCTGGAAAATGCGTTGGATATGATGCGAGCAGGGGGTGCCTTTGATTGCCTGGCTAAGCCCCTTGAGGATATCGGGCATCTTCAGCGGGTTTTAGAAAAAGCGATTTCCTTTCGAAAGGCTCGAATAGAATATAAACACCGTTTGGAAGAATTAACGATTTTACATACCAGGGAAAAGGAAGCGAGGTTATTAGAAAAAAAGCGAGTAAGGGAACTTACAACCCTTATCGAAGTGAGCAGGTTGATTACTTTTTCTTTAAACTTGAAAGAGGTTTTGAACCAGATTCTACGACTTTGTACCCGGTTAATGTCGGTGAACCATGCAGTTATTCTCCTTGCAAATACCCATCAAGAATTGGAATATGTTGAGAGCACGGGGTTTGTAGAAGAAGAAAAGGGGTTCAAAATAAGGATCGGAGAAGGTCTTTCAGGATGGGTTGCAGCCCATGGAAAAACCTTAGAGGTATGGGAGGTAACTTCAGACCCTCGGTATAAATTTCCAGAGGTTGCAAATAAGTATCAGTTAAAATCCTACCTGGGAGCCCCCTTGAAGCTAAATGAGAAAACGATGGGCGTTTTAGGTATTTATACAGAAAGAACTCCAAGGAAATTCTCGGAAGATGAAGTCCGCCTGTTTTCAAGCTTTGCCGATCAAGCTGCGATTGTGATCGACCATGTTCAGTCGTATGAGAAACTCAGGGAATATAGAGTCGGGTAATCAGGTGATGACCAGATGCTGTAATTCAGAGGGTGTAAACCGAAATGAGTTGGTGAATGAGGTTTCAACTTCTATAAATTCATCCAGAATTTTTCCATTAACCTGGCTTCCATCTTTTAACTTGAAGGTGAAGTATTTGAGTCTTGGAGTTAGAAAATCTTCATCGTCCACCCGGATAATTTCCGTAATGTCTTCTACGGGGAGTGTATATTGATCTGAATCCCTTTGCAAGATGAAGCTTCGAGATTTAAGTCGTCCTTTAAACTGTTCTGCTTTCAGTTTAATCAGGCACTCCTGGTTATGATCCTCCGGAACAGAGAGATAGGAGGAGATATGCTCAGCCGTGATGACCCCTTTCTCTATATTCGGTTGTGCAAATAGTGCGTCGAGAGTTCTCTTCAACTCGGCCATGTTTCCGGGCCAGGAGTAGTTCTGGAGAAGTTCCATGGCTTCCGGGCTGATCTTCCGTATTTTCTTATGATATTTACTGTTGAGTTCTTCCATGAGAAGGGTTACGACTTCTAGAATGTCTTCTCGACGCTCTCGCAAGGAGGGAACATACAAGACCCTACCTCGATTCTTAAAGATCTCAAAAAGACCGGGATGTAAAATCTTATCGGCCAGGGCCTTATCTAAATCTCCCACCACCGAGGCCATAAATCGAACCCTGCTTTGGAGGGTATCGGTACTGTTCACCCGGAAGAAATCTATTAACCCATCTACATTCTCGGTTGCAATAATCCGTTCCAGGATTTCCTGAATACCCGGGGAACATTCGGTGACCCGTTTCAAGAAAATAGTGCCTTCCTGGGCCTCTTCCAACCATCCCGGGGTATCCTCAAAACCTAAGAATTGACGTTTAACCGTTTCGGGTTCCAGGGAAAAGCAGGAGATGGGAATAAATTTACCGGTCTGGGTAGCTGCATGGATAACTTTTGCATAGAAAGTCATCCCACTTCCGGGTTCTCCCCAGAGAAGTAAAGGCCACATCGTGGAAGCCACCGTCTTAAGTTCACTTTTAAATTTCAGCAGAGCAAGAGATTGACCTACCAGGTAATACTCTAACCCATGTCGCATAAGAACCTCCCTTCTTTCCAGGATTAGATTCTGGTTAATTAATATTAATGGCTCTTTTCCAGGTGAATGTCAAGAATAAAAGAGAAAGAGCGTTTTTTGTTGACCGGGATGGAAAGGGTCGGTATAGTTAGTTAAAAGGAAAATCGGGACAAAATCCCTTATCTTGGTTCTGATCACCAGACAGGAGGTTAAAGTGAACGAAGACGTTTTTAATATGGAAGTTCGGAAATTCCTTAAAAAGGTCGGGGTCACCTCACAACGGGAAATCGAGAAAGCAGTCCGGGAGGCTGTTCAATCGGGTAAGCTCACCGGTAATGAAAAACTCAAAGCCCGGATGAAGCTTGAGGTAGAAGGGATAGATCTGGAACTGGTCATCGAGGATGATATTGCCTTATCCTGAACAGTTTGTTAACCCAACAGAGGTACCCCCCCGATCGGGTGGATCCCTGGGTTTTCTCCCTGGAGAATCCGAGGGGTCATACCCTGTTGACCTTTATGATACCTGCCCGATAATTCAACCATCCCAACAACAAAACCCCCAAGAACAGATATTGAAGCAATGAGACAAACTCAACCATACGCTCACCATGATAAGACTACAGATCCATATAAGGAAACTTATTACCCGGTACCGTAAGGAGGGGGAGTGAGGAGGGGAAGGGATTAGGCAAATCGGGCAGAGGCCAGAAAATTCTCTGAGAAATAAGCTGGCTTCCTACCAGAACGGCCATCAGTCCGGGTGAAGTGAGTAAGGCCCGATGGTCCTCAATGGACTTTCCAATGAGGAGATAAACCACCGGCAGAGCCCAGTATAAAATTCTTTCTGTGTCACTCCCACCTATCCAGGCTAAAACCGCAAAACCTGTCAGGTAAACAAGCAGAAATTGATGGTTCTTGAGATAAGAAGAGATCCGTCGCCAGTTATAGAGGGTGATGAAAATGAGCGGTCCAAAAGTAATAAACCACCCATGCAGGTAAGCCAGAAGAGGTTTCTCATAAGCCCAATAAAGTGCCGTCTCTGGAAAAGAATAGTCATTAATCTGGATTACAACCTGCCGAACCCCCCAGAAACCTGAGACGGCGAAAACGATCGGAATCAGGAATCCAGGAGGAGGCCTTTTGATCAGGCCGGAAACCTGTAAGCTGGTCCATTCGGAGAATAGACCTCTTTTATACTGAATGGGGTTGTTGGCAAAGAGCAAAGCGATAGGAACGACCATCATAGCTTCCCGAAATAGAACCCCCACTAGGGCTATCAATCCTAAAAAACTCAGGGTCCTCCAGCCGGGTTTCTGAATGGCTTTATGAATGCCTATGAGTCCGGCGAGTAAAAACACGAAGATCCAGGGGTCTACATAAACCGGGTAGAAGTAAACAAACCGGACCGGCCATGCCATTGGGTAATAAAAAGAAGAACAAGAATCACTCGAACTTCCCAGGCCAACAGGTTTAATCGTAACCAAAAAAGTAATAAAAAGACCGTAATACCATTGGCAATAAGATTTACTATTTTAAAACCCAGGAGGAGATCCTCTTTGAAAAACAGGGATACCAGCACAGGGGTTCCGATGCGATACACAAAGGGTGCACCTGCCCGAGGTTGTTGCCCTTTCAGGAATTGTTCGGCAACGGAATAATAAACGATCCCATCCCAACCTTTCCCGTTGTTAAGAGAAATCGGCTTTTGAAAGATCTGGCCGAGTATGTTAACCAGCAGGAAAGCGGTTACCAGGATGAGAACCTCAAGGGTATTTCTGGATATTTTGTTGAAACGGATCATGGGGAGCCCCCCTAAAAGCCTTGAAAAACGGGATTGGTGGTTAGTCTATCCCATTTTGCAAACCGGCGTCAAGGAGAAAACCCACTTTTCTGCTGATCCCCGGTTCTAAATTTAAAAGGCGAATTTTATGCGAAATTTTCTGGAAAATTCATTGACGATCCCTTCAAATTAGGGTAACTTAATCACATAGACGGTTGGTTTGAATTAAAATTTAATTAAAATGAAAGGGGTTTATGAAGGTTCAAGAGCTTCAAAAGTTTGGGATAGACCCGGAGATTATCCGAATCTGGGTTAAACAGGAGAGTGATCTCCTCCTTCCGGTTCAAGAACAGGCCATCAAAGAATATAAAATCCTGGAAGGAAGAGATCTTTTGGTTTCTGCACCGACCTCATCGGGTAAAACGTTTTTGGGGGAAATAGCCGCCCTATATAATATTTTCCGGAGAAGAAAAGTTATCTATCTGGTTCCTCTAAAGGCTTTGGCCGAGGAAAAATACGCCGATTTCTGTAATAAGTATGCCGGGTTTGGGATCAAAGTCGTTCTTTCCACAGGAGACCGTTCGGAGTTTGACGCTGCAATCCTTCAAGGAGATTTTCAACTGGCGGTGATTGTCTTTGAAAAGATGAACCGGCTGCTTACGCGGAATAAAGCGCTTATCAATAATTGTGGTTTGGTGATTGTCGATGAAATTCAGATGACCACCGATGATACCCGAGGGGCCAATCTGGAGATGTTGCTGACTCAGATTTTGTCTTCCCGGGAAAAGGCTTCTCAGAAAATTCAACTGATTGGCCTTTCTGCGGTTATAGGGGATTTAAACCACTTAGACCAGTGGTTAGGGATGACGGTTTTGAATTCGGTGAAACGTCCTGTTGAACTTCAGGAAGGAATTTTAACCCGGGATGGAACTTTTAAATACCGCGAGTTCCTATCGGGCCAGATAGGGATTGAGAAATTTCCGGAATTTATTCCCGATCCCAGGATCAACTTGAAATCCATGGAGGGGAGAAAGGAGTATCAATACCGTCGGTTGGCCCATTTTGTTTCTTACTTCGTTCAGCAGGGGGAACAGGTTTTGATCTTCAGAAAGTGGAAGGGATTAACCCGAGAGACTGCTTTCCGGCTGGCCATTGACCTGAATTTACCTCCCGCCGAGGAGGCTATTGAGGTTCTCCAAAACGTGGAGAACTCGGTTTCTAAAGAGATTTTGATTTCGGCCTTAAAGCATGGGGTGGCTTTCCATAATGCAGATTTAGGAAGTGAGGAGCGGAGAGTCATCGAGGAGTATTTTAAGGCAGAGGACAGCAAAATTCGGGTTGTCTGTGCCACTACAACCCTGGCCATGGGGATCAACCTTCCTGTAAAGACTGTGATCATCAACGATATGGAGAAACCAGACCCGGATGCCAAAACCTTTCAGGAGATTCCCCTCTCTCCGGCAGAATATAAGAGTATGAGTGGTCGGGCCGGACGGTTTGGTAAACAGGATAAGGGTCGATCGATTATTTTTGCCGATACGGCGGCTCAGTTCAGTATCTTCTGGCGTAATTACATCGATGGTGAGTTCCCTAAAATGAATTCCCACCTCTATAACAGTCCTTTACTGCAAGAAACGCTTTTGCTTATTGCTTCGGAACGCTGCAGTTCCCGAGAAGAATTGATAGATTTCTTTACCCGCTCCTATGCAGGTTATCTTTATTGGAACCAGAGTGAAGGAAAGACAACGGGGCGGTTATCCTTATTGAATAAGGTAGAGAGGGCTTTAAAGATTTGTGCAGAAAATGGGTTAATCAAAGAAACCGTAATCGATGAGTGGAAACCAACAAAACTCGGGAGAATATGTGCCCTTCAAGGCGTTTCCATCTTTTCATTTCTAAATCTTCTCCAGTTACTCCCGGAGATCCATCCCTCGGATTATCATCCATGGGAATTGCTTTTCCTGGCTACCCACAACCGAGAGATCGAAGAACTTCATTTTCGGCTCCCCCTCAGTACTCTGGATTCCGGAGAATATATTAGGGACCTCCAGGATCTGAATCTTCCCCATTGGGAAAATCTTTTGCAAAAATCCGAAGAACTGTTCGGGGATCGTTATGAGACCATCAAACGTCTCAAGATGTCGCTCATTTTATTGGATTGGATCCAAGGAACCGATCTTCGGGAAATCGAGCTCAAATATAACCGGGATTACCAGGACAAAGCTTATAGTGGCGTGATTCGAACTCTGGCAGAGAATAGCAGTTGGATGTTGGAAACCCTGGCCGAAGTTGCAACGGCAAAGCATTATGATGTTGAATTTGTCAGAAACCTCAAAGTCCTTTCCCGACGAGTACTTTATGGGATTCATGAGGAGGAAGTGGCCCTGGCAGAGCTCAGGATTCCCGGTCTGACCCGTGAAAATCTACATCGACTGGCCCAGTGGGGTTATACTTCCCCGGAAGCGGTGGCTAAAGCCGATGTTGAGATCCTTCAGCGTATTATTCCCAGGGAATTGGCCGTGAAAATCAAAGAGGTCCTTCAAAAGAAACCGACCTTAAAAGGGTTCCAGGGAATGGAAAATCAAAAACTCCGATTGGAAAAGCTAGGTCTGGAAACCTCCTTCCTGCTGAGGATGTATCAGGCTGAGACCTTAACCGATTTGGCAGAGTCTATCGTTCGGTTGCTTCAGCACCTTAAGGTTCCATCAATCCTTAAAAAAGTGGGTGAATCGGACTCCGGTATGGATTATACCCTGCGGGATGATAAAGCAGTAATCTTCTTACGGATTCTTCCACCTCAGGAGAAGGAAATCCCGTTGAATCAGATTGCAGAGGTTTTATCCAAAGCCGCCCGGTTTATTCCCCTTTCTATTGTGATTATTGGAAAACCCGGTTTCGGTCAGGAAGCTCTTGAAGAAGCCAGACAACTTTCTCAGGCCTATTCGGTCAACATTCAGCCCTTTTCTGTGTATGATCTTGGGGAGCAGTATGTGGAAATTCTGGAAGGACAGCGACCGATCGAGATGCTCTTTCAATAAGAAGCAGCTGCCGATCGTTTACTTCTCCTTTCCAGAGCAGCCTTTCGGATGATGGTAGCGGCCTGGGCAGTGATGAGTCGCCCCTCCTTAGGCTTATCCTGATAAGGGTCTAAGAGGACGATAAAGTCTCCTCTTCCGATTCGACGCATGTTCACATACCCTTTATCGAAGAAGAAGGAGATTTCCAGAAATTTTCCGTTCATGAAATCGGCCGAACGTTTCTGGACAAAGGTTAAGAATTCTTTTTCATCTTTAAAGAGGCCGAATTTACCTGAGGTTTTCATCGCTTTGAGCAGGACAAAGGTCTTAGTTTTTACTCGAATATAAAAGAGTTGGGTCGCCGTTGAGCTTTTTATTAACTCCAAAAGTTCTTTTTCCAAGTTGGCCTTAAATTCCTCATAAGATTCCAGGGGACTGGAAGCCTGAGCAGGTTCGCTCAGGAGCTTTTTCTCCCCGACTTCTCTGACATCCGCGGCTGCTAAAAGGGCAACCAAATTAAGAGGTTTTCCCTTGGGCATTCTCTCCGGATTGGCCCTTCCAAAGGAGAAGGTTCCTTCCGGCCAGTTAATAAGGGTGTGGAAGGCCTCTTCTCCTTCAAGCCGTTTTTTCACCCCTTTGGAATTATCTACCAGGACCAGATGTTCGATGTTACCGTATCGGATATGCATCGAGGCACTTTGGCGATTCCGAGGGTTTGTAAGGGTTACGTAACCTGAAGCACCTTCCAGATGAAGCATCTGCAGCAGGGAAGGTAGATTCTCGTTGGTAAGATCTGCAATAAGTCCGGCCCCCTTCTTTAGGCCTCTGGTACTTAGATTAAGTAACCTCTCCAGTTTTTTGCGTAAATTATCTAAAAAAGATGACAGGGCTTCTGTATTGGAAGGCTTGACCATATAATCCAAAGCCCCAGCATCTAAAGCTTCACTGGCTATATCTTGTTCTCCAATACCTGTTAAAATAACGATGGGTATTTCGGCAATGGTTGGATTGGGGTGTGCCTTGATTTTCTGGGTCGCTTCAATCCCGCTCATGCCGGGAGCCATTAGGACATCCATGAAAATAAGATCCGGTAAAAGAGCCGGATCTTTTGCAGCAAATTCTTCCAGTAAAGCAATCGCTTTTTCTCCCGACTCTACTGCTGTCGCTGAATGGTTTGCCAGCTCTATCATCTGACTGAGATAACGTCGGACGGTACCGCTATCGTCTACAATCATTACTTTTGCCATGGTCGCCTACCCTGTGAAAACAAAAATGAAATTTCTGTTTTTAATGATATAGATGCCTTTTCTTATAAAGGGATTAAAGATTTTTTAGGAATTTAATTTAGCTCGATACCTTTCATCTACAAGTTTTAGACAGGCATAGATAACCTGATTGACCGGAGTTGGAATAAATAGTTCTTTTCCCAATCGGACGATGGTTCCATTTAAAGCTTCTATTTCTATCCGCTTTTCATTTTCCAGATCCCGAAGCAGGGAAGCCTTACTCTCTTTAGTGAAAGTTGTAGCAATAGCTAAAATCTTATCGATGAGATCTGAATCCAGAAAGATGCCTAAGCCCTCCGCTACGGCAATGGATTCTTTCAGGGCTGCCAGGAAGATCTCCCGTGTTTGAGGGAATTCTATGGCTTCCCGCATGGGAGTACGCGTCAACCCCGTTAAACCGCTGGCAGCACAAATAAACACAAATTTACTCCACAGGGCTTTCTTCATATCTTCAGAAAGCTCACAATTAATTCCGGCTTTCTGAAACAGGTTAAAAAGACGTCGTGCCCGGTCTGTTATAGATCCATGAAGTTCTCCAAAAACAATCTTTCGGGGCCCTGCTGTTTGAGAGATAACTCCCGGAGCACTGATATGGGATTCGATATAAACGGCTCCGACCATCACCTTCTCTTCCCCTACGATTTTCCCGATTTTCTCTCCATTGTCAACTCCATTTTGCAAAGTTAAGACCACCGTTTGGTTACCGAGGTTGGGTAAAATTTGCCTGGCAGCACTTTCGGTATCATAGGTCTTTACACAAAACAGGACCACATCCACAGGTCCTGCTTCCTGAGGTTGAGCAATGGCTTTTACTTTAAGAGAAAAATCTCCGACTACGCTTTTAACCGTTAATCCCCGTTCCTTCAGCGCCCGGAGATGTTCACCCCGGGCAACGAAATAAACCTCCTCCCTGGCCTTAGCTAAAAGTCCACCGAAATATCCCCCTACTCCCCCTGTACCCATGACGAGAATTCGCATGAATTAAGCTCCAATTCCAGTGTTCAAAGCCCAAAGCTTTTCGTGTCCTGGTTTGCAACTTCAGACCCTGAACCCAGAACCCCTCGACACAAATCCCTCTCCTAGATCTCTTTTAGAATTGGTGATTATAAATGATACAGGACCCCTTCCGGGTTGTCAATTAAAATTCCCTATTCGCTTTTTAGTAACCCTGGAAGCGGTATTCCGATATCGGTGCAATCCTCTTTTCGCCTTAAAAACCAAAGTTCAGATCAATAAAAAATCCCTCTTAAACTCTCCACTGAAAGCTTGACAGAAAGGCCGGGGGACGCTATCATAGGGTACCATGATACCGTATATTATTCGACGTTTGCTATGGGTTATTCCTGTCATTCTGGGGGTGTCTAGCCTTGTTTTCTTTTTTATCCATCTCATTCCCGGGGATCCTGTGGAACTGATGTTAGGTGAAAGTGCAGAGCCTGCCGATAAGGCTGCTTTGCGTGAGGAATTGGGACTTAACAAGCCCATCCTTCAGCAATATACCCAATTCCTCTGGAGACTTGCCCAGGGCAATCTGGGGAGATCCCTGCATACCCACAAACCGGTTTTACAGAGTATTCTTGCCAGGTATCCGGCCACATTGGAATTGACCTTTGCGGCCCTATGTATTGCGGTTATAATTGCGATTCCCGTAGGGGTTATGGCAGCCACGCGACAGTATTCCTGGTTAGATAACGGTTCTATGTTTCTGGCTCTGCTAGGGGTTTCCATGCCTAATTTCTGGTTAGGTCCCATGTTTATTATTTTATTTTCCATTAACCTGGGATGGTTCCCTGTCTCCGGAAGGGGGGGATGGAATCATCTCATCCTGCCGGCTATAACCCTGGGTATGGCTATGGCTGCAATCCTGACCCGCATGACCCGCTCCAGTGTTTTGGAAGTGATCCATGAGGACTATATTCGAACCGCTCGGGCCAAGGGACTTCGGGAGAGTGTAGTTATTTTTAAGCATGCCCTCCGAAATGCCCTGATCCCGGTAATTACCCTGATCGGTCTTCAATTCGGTGCATTGCTTTCCGGGGCCGTGATCACGGAAACGATCTTTGCCTGGCCTGGAATCGGACGATTAACCATCGAAGCCATCAATAAGCGGGATTATCCTCTGGTACAGGGATGCGTACTGGTCATTGCTTTATCCTATGTCCTGGTAAACCTGTTTACAGACCTGATATACTCCCTGGTAGATCCTCGAATTAGATATGAAAAATAGATTAGCTCGCATAGGTTTATTTATAATCTCCCTGTTGGTTTTCACGGCCATTTTTGCCCCTTTCCTGGCTCCCTATGATCCTACCGATCAGAAGATGGAGGAAGGTTTAAATCCTCCAAGTCCCGAGCACCCTTTTGGTCAGGATCGTCTGGGGCGGGATATTTTAAGCCGGATCATTTACGGGTCCAGAATATCTTTAGGAGTCGGTATTGTTACCGTGGGGGTTTCCTTAACCTTTGGGCTTCTCATCGGTTCTGTAGCCGGATATTATGGGGGCCTGGTGGATCAGCTCTTCATGAGGATAATTGACATTTTACAGGCCTTCCCGGGAATTTTACTGGCCATTTCTATTATCGCCATCCTGGGTCCCAGTTTGAATCATGTCATTCTGGCTTTATGCTTAATCGGATGGGTCGGTTACGCCAGGATTGTGCGTGGACAGGTTCTTTTTTTACGTGAGTATGAATATGTTGTAGCCGCAAAAGCCTTAGGAGCCGGTGCCTCAAGGATCATTCTCCATCATATTGTACCCAACTTATTAGCCCCCGTTATTGTTCAGGCCACTTTTGGTATGGCAGGGGCCATTCTGGCAGAAGCAGGACTCAGTTTTCTGGGATTGGGAGCGCAACCTCCAACGCCAAGTTGGGGATCTATGCTCAATGAAGGAAGGCAATTTCTTTTAGTTGCTCCCCATTTGACGACTTTTCCGGGTCTGGCTATTATGATAGTCGTTCTGGGATTTAATTTTTTGGGGGACGGATTACGAGATATGTTAGATGTAAAAAGTGCCGATTAAGCCTCCCTGGAGAGGAAAGGTAAGCTAAGGTTTTTTCAGTCGGGATTTCAATTTCTCCAGTTCGTCTCCCACTGCCAAATCTTCGAATTTCTTGTTGAGTGGGTATTCCTGAGAATTCACCAGCATTTCTAACTCGGCCAGCAAGCGATGAGCGTCTATGGAAGGCACATGTTGTTGGGCCTTCAGTTTTAGCTTCTCTTTCAAAATAGCGTTTTTATCTCGAAGCTGGGTATATTCAGATTTTAACTTTTCGACTTCTTGTTCCAGGAAATTAACCCGTTTTTGAGCCTCCTGCGTGAGGGTCAGGTCTTGAGCGTGCTGAGCTAAGGAAACTCGCTGCCTCCATTGCTCCAGTTCCTGTTCTTTCTGTCGAAGATTCTTTTCGGTGATTTTCTCTGTCAGAAGAAATCTCCAGACATATTCTTTGGTTTCTTCATAGGAGAGATGATCGATCAGGAGATCCAGATCCACCTGGGGCATTCCGGCATTTGACGGGGAAGGTTCAGTTGAGTTAAATTTAGGATCCAAGGGATTTTGTTCCATGTTAGTTTATAATTTTAAATCGTCTGGCTTTCATTTCAAACCGGGGGAGACTACCCGGTTCGGCCAGCGTAATGTGTGTTCTCAAATTCAATTGAGCACGCAGGGCCTGAAAAACTTTTTCCTGGATTTGCTTTTTTTCTTCCTCACTTCCTTTAATTTCTAGCTTCAGATGAAGTTCTTCCATCTCTTTTTCCCGGTAGATTTCTGCACTGAACTCTTCAACTTGATGGAACTGCCGGATAATATTCTCGATGGCACTGGGAAAAATATTCACTCCTCGAACGGTAATCATATCATCCACCCGGCCCAGAATCCCTCCCATCATGCGTGCAAATCTTCGACCACATTCACAAGGATCTTCATTTAATTCCACCAGATCTCCTGTTCGATAACGAATCACAGGAGTTCCCCACCGGCCCAGATTGGTTATGACCAGTTCTCCTCTTCTACCTGCCGGGAGAGCTTTCCCGGTATTGGGATCGATGACTTCAGCGATGAATTCTCCTTCATTAAGATGAATGCCACCGGGTTGAACACTGCATTCATAACCGAAAGCTCCCACTTCCGTTGCCCCGGCATGATCGAAACACTTGGCCCCCCAGGCCGTTTCAATCTTTTTTTTCGTTGCCGGAATACTGGCTCCCGGCTCACCGGCATGAATGGTAATCCGAATGGAAGATTTAGCAATATCGATTCCATTCTCCTCAGCAATACTGGCTAATCGGAGGGCATAGCTCGGCGTACATACTAAAACAGTTGCCTGGGTTTCCAACATCAATTTAAGCCTCTGGAGAGAATCCAGTCCGCCGCCCGAAATTCCCAAACAACCTATAGATTGAGCCCCATCAAAGGCGCTCCAAAAACCGATAAAAGGTCCAAAGGAGAATCCGAAAAAAACCCTATCTCCCCACCCTACCCCTGCGGCTAGATAAATGTAATTCCAACATTTAATCCACCACTCCCAACTTTCCCGGGTATCCAGGATCCGAAGCGGCTTTCCGGTTGTACCGGAAGTCTGATGGTAGCGAACATATTCCTTCAAAGGATAAGTCAGGTTGGTTCCATAGGGCGGATAGTCTTCTTGATCCTGGGATAATTCACTTTTAGTTGTAAAGGGAAGATGAGAGAGATATTCTAGACTACTTAAATCCTCAGGGGCGATTCCGGCTTCCTTAAGCTTTCGGGTATAGAAGGGGTTTCTCTGGTAAATCTCTCTCAGAAGCCTTCTAAGTCTTGTGAATTGATACTGGATGAGAATCTCTCGTTCAGCGCATTCTATCTCCGGATTGAAATACATGGTATTATACCTTATCAAACAACCGAAATCTTGTCAAGGGAATTGTCCTTATCGCAACTGTAACAATTTAGTAGATATCACTTTTTTATGTCTGAACACCCCCCCCCCCGCCCCCCCCAAAAGGGGGGGGGGGGGGGGGTTTTTGTT
>JAUQPW010000125.1 GCA_030550175.1 bacterium | reverse complement strand
CGATCTGCCTGAACCCCATCCCCATGATGAACGTCGATATCAATATAAGCGATTCGATACCCTTGATCCATAAGCCAGGCAATGGCAACAGCCGGATCATTTATATAACAAAATCCAGAAGCCCTGCTCGGCATGGCGTGATGAAGTCCTCCGGCAATATTAAAAGCCGTGCTTACTTTTTTTCCTTCCACCCTCCGAGCTGCCTGTAAACTTCCTCCTGTGGTTAATAAAGACCACTGGTAAACACCTGGAAAGACAGGATTATCTCCTGTACCTAGCCCATATTTATGATATTCTTGTTTTTCAATCCCTTTATCGGCATCCTCCAGAATATCTAAATAATCAGGTGTATGAATCCGCTCTAACTCTTGACGGAGTGCTTTTTCGGGTGTGAGAAGTTGAGTTTCAGGAAGGTCGAGAAGGCCATAAGCCTTAATCAATTCATAGGTCAGCTTGAGCCGATAGGGTTTTAGGGGATGTTGTCCACCATAATCGTATTGGAGATAGGCATCGGTGTAAATAAAGGTGGTTTTCCTGTCCCATACGGTTTCCTGGGCCCGGATTGGAAAGTTTAAAACCAAGGAACCCGTGGCAAGGGCAGTTATGGTCTGACCGAGTTTGATGAGGAACTGTCTTCGGGAAAAGGAATATGGACTCATGCTATTTAAAAATACTTGCAAAAAGAGAATTTTTAATAACTATAATTGTTAAAGACCCTACTTTATCTTTTATGTTTATTATAGCCGTACTCTTCTTTTGTGTAAAGAGCACCTTCCTAACCGAATCTGTATCAGTTTAGTAGGGGGAAGAAGAAATACCCCCTTGAGGAGGGGATAGGAGGTGTTCAGACAAAAAAGTGACCTCTGCTAAACGGTCATGACCTGTTAGGTCGCTACAAAGCATGAAAATTGTAGGGTGATTTTCATTTGAAATTCATACAGTAACTTTAACCTACAAATACCTTGACTTAAAATCTACTTATTATTTATAATGTTTGTATTCTGTTTAATTAGAAAATAACTCTCATTGAGGATATTATCCTATGGAAAAAATATTTTTAGCCATTTTTATAGATCTTGAAAACATTCCCAGCAGACTCAATTTAGAAGTTTTGATGAATTCTCTTATTTTAAGTGAGCAGTCTAATTATAATTTTGTTTTTGCTTACAAGGCGGCTTACGGAGCATTAAATTCGATTTCGTCGGAGTTAAAAACTCAATTAAGAGATTATAACTTTTCTATGCAGGAAAAACCGCATATTGGATCCAAAAAAAATAGGGCGGATTTATTTATCAGTATTGATGCCTTTGAAACTTTGTATGTAAACAATCCTGCATTGGATCGGTATATTTTTGTAACCAGCGACTCGGATTTTACCGTAATTATGGATAAACTCCGGAAATATGGAAAGGAAGTGTGGTTGGTATGCCGGAAAGATGATGAAGAGCGGCAGATCCTGGCGAAGTCTTGTGATAAGATGCTCTTTTTAGAGGACTTTTATCAGAGTGATTCCAGCGGCTTTGATGAAAAAACGAAGCGGGAGTACCTCGAGGATAACGATAAAAAAGCCCGGGAGTTATTTAAAGAAGTTCTGACCAGTATTGATTTAGAGAGACTCCCCTATAATATTTCGGTTATTAACGACAGAATGAAGCAGTTGGATAAGAGTTTTGATATTAAATATACCAGTTATAAAAGATTTGGAGAGCTGGCCAGATATTTTGAGAAAAAGGGCATTATCAAGGTAGATGATCAAAAATTAGGATTTCCCACTCTCATCGATATCGATTTATCCAAAATCGAACAGGAAGGTTTACCTGCCCAGCATAAGAGGGATTATAGCTATAAGGATGTATTTAGAAACAGGAACATCATTATAGGAAATAACACGAGGTATCAAATTATCAAAAATATGATTGAGAAAATAGATGGTAAAATTACCCCCTCAGATTTGGCAGATCTCGCCGAAATTCCTAATAGACTGTTTAAATCCTATATTAAAATAATCTTTAATTTGCCCTTTATAAAGGTTTCAGATTCTAATACCTTTTCAAGTCCTATAGAGTTGGATGTGGAATTGTATCAAAAGTCAAACCTTGAAGATGAGATTAACAAATATTTAATAAGAAAATTGCAAAGTATCCTGGATACCAAGACTATTGATACCAAAGAATTATCCAAGTGTCTCTACGGTGATGTAGAGCATGAAGATTATCTCAATAATCTGATCACGACCATGGAAATCCGAGATGCGAAGATCGAAGCTTAGGAGAAGGGTTAGCAGTTTTTTAATCTCTGGTTTCCGACCTTTTCTCTAGTTTTCTTCCTTTGCAACCGGTAGTGAAAAGGTAAAGGTAGAGCCTTTCCCGTAAACAGACTTTACCCAGATACGACCCCCATGGAGTTCCACGATTTTTTTGACAATAGCTAATCCGAGTCCCGTGCTGATCTCACCCTGGGTCGGTTTGGTGGTGGTTCTTCCGAACTTTGTAAATAAAGTACCCAGTTCTTCGGCTCGAATCCCCTGCCCCTGGTCCTGAATACTTACTTCAATTTGGTCATCCCGATGGATGGCTTTGATTTTAATGGAACTCTCGGGATAAGAGAACTTGATAGCATTACTGATCAGATTATCTAGAACCTCATGGATTCGTCGGGGATCCACATACACCGGGGGAAGATTCTCTGGAATTTCGGATACGAGTTGAATTCCCTTGGTGGTAGCCAGGTATTGATTCTTCTCCAGGTTCTCCTTCAGGAGAGAATCTAACTGTGTTTTTATCCTTGTCAGCTTCAATTTTCCAGATTCAATGGCATGGATATCCAATAGATCTTTGATGAGTTCTAAGGCCTGATAGCAAGAATCATAGATAATATTAAGATACCTCATCTCTCGCTGGCTGGCTCTCCCTGTCAGGGATTTTCGAAGAAGATCTGCAAAATTTATGATAACCGTTAGGGAGTTACGCAAATCGTGGGCTACCATGCCCAGGAGTTCATCTTTTCTTTCATTGGCCTGTTTGAGTTCCCGGGTTCTTTCTTCAACTTTTTGATCTAATTCCTTGTTAATTCGGATGAGATCTTCAATCAATTTTTTGTTTTGCTGGCTGAGTTCATAGGCTTCCAGGGCGCGTTTAAGCGTAATTCGCAATTCGTTCTCATCCCAGGGTTTGGTGATATATCGATAAACCCGGCCTGTGTTAATGGCATCGATCAAAGCCTCAATGTCGGTAAATCCCGTGAGGATCATCCGAATGGTGTCTGGGAACTCCGGAATGGTCTTTTCAAGGAACTGGACCCCGGTCATATGGGGCATCCTCTGATCGGTGATAATCAAGGCAATATCTTTTTCTTTCCGTAAAATGTTCAGCCCTTCGTCACCGGATAAAGCGGTAAAAACTTCGTACTCTTTCCGAAAAGTCTCTTTAAAGGTCGTCAGATTGTGCAACTCATCGTCTACGTAAAGGATTTTGTACTTTTTTTCTCCCATGCCAAAAACGAGAAGGCGAAAGAGAGAATGAAGAAATAGGAGGAAAGTACTTACTTTCCTATTCCCCCATCCTTACCCGCGACCTAACGGTTTTGTTTAATCGGTAAGGTGATAATAAATTCCGATCCAACCCCTACCTCACTCTGAACTTCTATTTTACCGTGATGTTTTTGGATAATCCCATAACTGATGGAAAGCCCTAAACCGGTTCCTTCACCCACCTGTTTAGTGGTAAAAAATGGATCAAATATTTTCCCCAGGATTTCCTGAGGGATTCCAGATCCAGAATCTTTAATACTGATTTTAACCTTATCCTCTACACGCCAGGTTTTTATACGAACCTGACCGGTATTTTTAATAGCCTGAGAAGCGTTCACCAGAAGATTCATGAAGACTTGATTAATCTGTCCTGCATAGCACTCTACCGGAGGAATATCTCCATATTCCCGAATGACTTCAATTCGATTTTTATAGGGATTAGAGAGGAGATTGAGGGTACTTTCCAAACCCTCATGTAAGTTAACTTCTTTAAGCTCTGCCTCGTCTGGACGGGAAAAACTTCGTAAATCCCTGACAATTCGCACCGTTCTCTGAACCCCTTCTCGAATGCTTTCCAGCATATTATAAATGCCGTTTATGGCGTCTTCATATTCGATTTCTTTTTTGAAGGCCTCCACTTCCTGAACAAAGTCCTCTAATTGCTCCGGCTTTATAGAGGAAAGTTTAGAGTATTTACGGACCAGACTGATGAGATCATCGATATTTCGGCGTAGGGGTGTTAATCCCGACGAGATAAAATTAACTGGGTTATTGATCTCATGGGCCACCCCGGCAACCAGTTGTCCCAAGGAAGCCAGTTTCTCAGACTGGACTAATTGAAGTTGGGCATTTTGGAGATCTTGATGGGCCTTTTTTAATTCCTCGTAGGCTTTTTTCAACTCTTCTTCAGCCCTTGCTTTTTCGGTATTGTCCTGAATCAAGCACAATAAGATCTTCACCTGGCCATCTTCTTCCAGAATAGGAGTTAAAACTACATTGAGCAAAACCTCCTTACCAGTAAGATAGGAGGTATAGGGAATATTGAATCCCTTAAAGGGAACCCCTTTCTCTAAGGCATCCTTAAAAACATGAAGTAGTCCGGTATCTCTAATGGTCGGTATTTCAACGACCTTCATACCCACAGCGGTTTCTGAGCCTTTAAAACCCATAATCTCGGCCCACGCCGGATTCTGACTCGTTACAATTCCCTGGTCGTTAACGGTGGAAATTCCAATGGGTGCATTCCGTATGATACTTTCATTGAATCGGTATAATTCCTCTAACTCTCGGGTTCTTTCGGCGACTTTCTGCTCCAGGGTTCGGCTGTATTCTTCCAGTTGTTCGTAGGACTGTCTTAACCTGGAAGTCATTTGATTAAAAGCTTCGGCTAATTCGCCGATTTCATCTCTGGATCTTATGTCAACCTTCTGGGTAAGATCTCCCCCGGAAATGAGATGAACACTGTGAACCAGCTTCTGAATTGGAGTGGTAATTCGCTTACTGATTAAACTTAAAATGATACTCCCCATGATCAAGAAAATACCGGTAATAATCCCCGCGGTTTTCCATGTGGCTTCCAGTTTATGGGAAAGACGTTCCTTGACTTCTTTGATTTGAGAATAAGAGGTTCCCAGATCAAAGCCTATCCGAAGGGTTCCAAGTCGTTCCCCTTCACTTTGGATAGGAACACTTACCTCCATGATATCCTGGCCTTGCCTTCGATATTCGTAAATGGTTACATCTTTTATCTGAGAGGCCTCTATATCCACGGGTTCATTGAGGATTTGATTGACCTGATTTACATCGGTATGAACTAAAACCTGTCGAGAGTTATCCATGATCAGGATAAACGAAATTCCAGGACTTCCTTCGGCAGCAGCACGAATGAGATCCGATAAAAAGGTCAGGTCAAAACCTGCAATGGCATTTTCAGAAGCCAGAGCCAGCGTTTTGGCAAGAGCTATACCTCGCCTTTGCAAGTTACCTTTGATAATCCGAACCCTGCTCTCCATTTCCTCCTGTAAGTTGTTCTCTTGATTTTTAATATAAATATAGCTGAGCAAAGGAATTAAAGTCAGAAATAGAGGTAGTACGGCAAGGATAAGCTTGGTTTGAATAGTAAACCGATTTGGCAATATCCAGGAGTATTTCATAATCTAAAGCTTTTACACTCTGGACTCTCGTTGAAATTAAGTCTTATTAAGGTAGAAACATCATCCTATAGTCTATTATTTCCGTCAACAAATTATTTAGAAATGTCTCCTCCGTGTTGGTTGGTAGCCGTAACCTTTTCCTAACCCCCTTAAAGCTTTCAAGGGAATGAATCGTTGATAGGTCCTGGGCAAAGACCCTCTCGCCCTACAACCTTCCTGAAAATATACCCTCCTAACCCCCCTCAAAAAGGATTTTAGTGGGGGACGATGCTCCGTAAGTTCCCTCTTGAGGGGAGCACAGAAGGTACTTCTTCTTTCACCTACCCGGGGATACAGATTCTTTTGGAAAAAGTTAGAAGTTAACGATAGAATGGGGAGAAAAATGAAATGAAGAGAAAAAAAGAAATTTCTCAAAGCCTTCTCTCCGTAGGTTTTTAATACACGAGAAAGTCTTGTTTTTCCGTTATAAGGGGTTCTCTTTCCTTGTCCTGGCAATCGGAACAAAGACCGTAGAGTTCATGCTTGTGGGTCTGAATGATAAAACCGTGCTGCCTGGCGATCTGTTCCTGAATCTTTTCAATATCCTCGTTTTCGAATTCAACAATCTTACGACATTTGGTACATATGAGATGATCATGATGGGCCTGGACAAGCTCGTAACGCGTCTGTCCGTCACCAAATTGCCTTTGTTGAACCAGACCGCATTCACATAACAGATTCAAGGTTCGATAAACGGTAGCAAGTCCGATCATCGGATTTTGCTTACAGACGATTTGGTAAAGCTCTTCTGCAGTTACGTGACCCTTTACAGACAGGAAGGCTTCCAGAATAAGCTCACGCTGTTCCGTAAGCTTTAACTTATTTTGACTGATATATTCTCGAAGGACTTGTTTTTCTCTACTCATAATCTGATATAATTAATTTAACTCAATTTTTGAGTAAGAACAACCCTTCTTTTTATAGGAAACTTTAAGCCGGTCGGGATTAGTTTAAAACCTGCCGGGGAATTACTTAACCGTTTTTAACGGATAAATAAAAGTTACACAAATCTGAAATTCACCGGGGCGGGATAGAGGCAGGTGGGGGGATCAAAAGGGAAAATTTTAAGGCGTTCAAGATGGGAAAGATAGCTTTTAATAGACTACTTTAAGGCAAATTCCCTCAAATTCAGAGGTTCGACCTCTCCGACATATTCTTTTCGACAAAAAGGCTGAAGGCGCCTCAAGCGCCTGCCTTAAAACAACAGAGTACTTCCTGCTTAGCAGTTTATGATGAAACTTTCCTCCTTTTACAAATCTCGAAACAGATTTTTAGACTCGGAAAAAATAAGCCGGGAGATTCCCTCTTTTTAGCAGATTCTGCATCTCTCTGCCTTGAAGGTCTCTGGATTCCTCTTTTCGGTCCTCTTTCGTCCTTCTTTCCGAATCTCTAAGAGGGTATATCCATCCGATAACAGGGCCGTAGAATCTTCTATCTTGACCGGATTGAAGCCCATATGGATTATATAAAAGTTTATCCAATAATTTAAATCCTTCACGTAAAGTTCCACACGATGAGTATTATCCATAGGTTGTTTATTCAAACACATCATGGCTCTTTCTGATGATATTTGTTTACGAGAAGCAGAAACCATCCGCTTACGAATTGGTAAGGGTTAAGTAGGGAAGGGGATTGATCCGATCCCTGAACTTTCAAAATCTCCTCAAAAGCTTGAAGAGTTTCTTTAGTGGTTTTAACTGCCAGATGGGAATTTTTCATGATACCGAGGTTAAAGTTAGGGATAAAGCTTTTTCGAAGGGTTGAGTTTTTGCCTGTGAGAACCCAATCCCTAATAGGGTTCAATTATTTAGAGCCCTCTGGGACGGTTGTAATTTCCTTTGGAACCGACAGTTCTTTTCCTGTAACGGCCTCTGGAGAAATCTTAGGTTTAGATTTCAAGAAGCTTTCCATTTCCCGCTGGACATATTTACCCCTCACCAACCCAGAGTCCGCC
This sequence comes from bacterium, assembly GCA_030550175.1. GTDB lineage: Bacteria > Moduliflexota > Moduliflexia > Moduliflexales > JAUQPW01 > JAUQPW01. Next base: position 6,467 of record JAUQPW010000125.1, on the reverse strand, counting down.
ACACTGTTCTGCCTAAAAGCTGGAGCACGGATCAAAATCATACTTCCAACTATAGCCATAGCAATTAGACAAATATTTATCAAAATATCTTTTATTTTCATAAACTTTCTCCTGACCGGTGAAAGTCGGAAAGAGGGTGGATTCCCTAAATTTCTTTCTAAGATTCCCCTCTTTTCGATTTCATCGGTAGGATATAGGTTTTGGTATCAGTATGATACAACCGCCGGTATAAGGATCTACTTCTTCGACTCTTTAACGGGTATTCAACCAGGGCCATTTATCTGCCCCATCCTGGAAGTAGGTTGGGCCTTTCGTTGGATCGTTTGGAACCTGATAAATCACCTGGGGCAGAGAAAGTTCTTTAGTCTCTATGGCTTCGGGTGGAGTGACAGGTTTGGGTTTCAAGAAGCTTCCCATTTCCGGAACCTGTTCGCCTCCCTTTTCGCCAATTCCCAGGAACCGATCTCCCGTCATATTGGGATTTTCTCCCCTGGGAGATTGAAAGATTGTACTCGGAGAAGGGGAAGGGGTTGTAGGGTTCGATTTCAGGAAGCTTCCAAATTCCGTTATCACCTGTCCTCCCTTCTCCCCCACTCCCATAAACCGATCATCCTGTCCAAAAGCCATGGAAGTAGTCAGGGTAATACCCACGGCCAAGAGGATGATCAAGCTACTCTTTTGAAATAAAAGATTTGTTTTCATGGGGTTCTCCTTTTAAAGAAGTAAAAGAAGCAAGTTTTTAAGGCGACCCGGAGGTCCTCCGGGTTTACTTGCCTCGATTATTAATCTGCTTACTTTTAATAGAAGCAACTCCCATGCCAAGACCTCAAAAATCCATCCTTTATAAGTATCTGTTTTTTAATAGCTTACAAAGCACATGAAAAAATCCCTTTTCTTTTGTCTCTCTTTTAAAGACAATAATTTGAAAGATTCTTTTAAGTACTTAAATAAAGCTAACTTATATAAGTAAAATTTTTTTACATTAGTCTCTATTTTAAAGACATGAAAGGAGAGAGTTAGAGTCTGGGCCATTCCCGAGTTTCCCCTTTCCGTCGCGGGAAGGGGTTAGGGGGCCCAGGCGCCAGGATAAGAGTGAGATCTATCCCCCTTTCTGACCTTCCCCCGCTTTGCAGGGGGAGGAACTTTGAAGTGAAGTTCCCTCCCCTGGGAAACGGGGGAGGGACCGGGTGGGGGCGCCTTAGCCCGGCGTCCAGCGGGTTAAGGGGTTGGATGAGAAAAAAGTCTACCTCTGAAAGAGGAAAACAAGGGGGAAAAATTGAGAAAAAGTAAAAAGGAATGTTTATTTAAATTGATTTACATCCAGACCGTTCCTCGAAAGAAGCTTATAGAGGAAGGTTCGGTTAACTCCGGCCTTTTGGGAGGCTTCCGCAATATTTCCCCGGGTTGATTGCAACAGGCGCCGCAAAAAGCTTTTTTCAATATCCCTCACAGCCAGTTGCCTGGCAGCTTCCTTGACCTCCTTGAGTTCTTTGTAATTCTCTGGAATGGCCGGGTAGGGTCGCTTCAAAAAGCGCTGAGGTTGTTGAAGTTCCGGAGGAAGATCTTTTAACGTGATGGTTTCTCCTTTGGCTAAAACAATGGCCCTTTTAATAATGTTTTCCAATTCTCGAATATTTCCGGGATAATCATATTCCAACAAGCGCTCTTGAGCATCAGGCTCTATCCCCTGAATCCGTCTACGAAACTCCTTATTAAATTTCTTTATGAAGGAATTAATTAGTAAAGGAATATCCCCTCGCCGTTCTCGTAAAGGAGGAAGTTCCAGGCTAACAACGTTAAGTCGGTAATAAAGGTCCTCACGGAAGGTTCCTTCCGCAATCATCCGTTTCAAATCTTTATGGGTTGCGGCGATAACACGAACATCGACGGTCAATAACTGGCTACTTCCTACCCTTTGGATTTCTCCAAATTGGAGGGCCCGAAGAAGCTTAGTCTGAAGATTCAGACTCATATCCCCGATTTCATCCAGGAACAGCGTTCCATAGTTAGCCGCCTCGAACTTTCCGATTCGAGTATAGGTAGCTCCTGTGAAGGATCCCCGTTCATGTCCAAAAAGCTCGGACTCCAGTAAACTTTCAGGGATGGCCCCACAATTGACCGTAATAAAAGGGTACTCGGATCGAGAGCTACCATAATGAATAGCCCGGGCGATGAGCTCTTTCCCAGTTCCACTTTCTCCACAAACAATAACCGGAACAGATGTCGGGGCAACCTGCTCTACCAGGTTCAGGATATTAACTAGCTTCTCATCGGTTCCTATGATACTGTTAAAAATTGAGCTTTCTTTAAGCTGCTGCCTGAGATAAATATTCTCTTCCGCCAATCGTTCTTTAATAGCCTTTATCTGGTTGTAGACCTTTAAAAGTTCCAGGTGCTGCCGCTCAAAAATCTCTACGTTTCGACGCAGTCGAAGACTTAAAAGCTTGAATACGGCCAGCATCAAAGGTGGGTCATGGGCCAGAATTTCGTGGAAAGTATCGCAGGGTATTTGGAGAAGGAGGGTATCTTCCAGAGTTTGGGCCGATGCAGACCGCAATCCTCTATCCACAACGGCAATTTCACCGAGTACATCTCCACGCTCCCCAATCATCAACTCGGCATCGTGATGGTAAACCCGAACTTTACCTCGAAAAATTACATAGATAGCATCCCCGGGACTATTCTCCTCAAACACATGGGTCTGCTCAGGAATAAAAACTTCCTTGGCGGCCAGGGCCAGTCGAAGGGATTCTTCTTCCTTTAAAACGGCAAAGAGATCGATACTCTGTAAAAATTCTTTTTTCTCTTGAAGAGATAACATATAATGTTTTATTAGCAAGAGTTTTACTCATCGTCAAGGAAAATCCTTAAAAATCCCTGAAAACCTTTGTCCATTTATTTGCCTTCTTCTATGCTGATTTCTCGGCCATTTTCAAGTCTTTTTCTTCCCCACCGTTACCCGGGTCCACTTCTAAAAGGACGGTTTATCCGGCGGTCTCATCGCTTTGCCGCCCAGGTCCAATTGGACCTGGAAGATCTCCTATCCCGTGCCGGGGAGTCCGGTCTTGATCCTCTTACCTTAACCGGGCTGACGCAGGAACCTGTCATAACCCATGTACCTGACCCCGGACGACTCCTGGAATTACTTCAACCCGGAGTCGAAGTTTATGTAAGTGTAGCAGCCTTGACCTCTTCGAAAGCATCCTTCCGAAACCGGAAAACCCTCTATACACTTCTTCTGGTCCGGGCTTCAGATCCCCCTTATCCTCTGGTTTCTCTGGATACTCCCTCTGCTAATCGCCTCGCCGAGGCAATTTTGAACCACCCCCAGTTTTCTCCTATAGGAACCTCTTGGCAGCTCAGGCGAGAATACAAAATCGGAGAAAGTCGGTTGGATTTTTACCTTCGTCAGGACAGACATGAGTTATTTCTGGAAGTTAAATCGGTCTCCCTGGTAAAAAATCAAATCGCCCTGTTTCCAGATGCTCCTACTTTGCGCGGAGTCCGACACCTCCATGAATTAATCGACCTCAGGCGACAGGGAAAACAGGCAGCAGTTTTATTTGTAGCCCAGAGAGAGGATCTCCTCTGCATTCGCCCCAATTGGGATACCGATCCCCGATTCGCCACCCTATTGAAGGATGCCCATCAACAAGGTGTCCGGCTTTTCGGTATCAAATTTAAAGTCTCTTTAGAAGGTTACTTCTATCAAGGGCCTGTTCCTGTTGAAATTTAAAGGGTTGACACCGGTCAGGTAACACGCTAAATTAAAGTCCAACATGGACTTACATTTAAACCCTGAAAAAACCTTTGCCATCGTTGCCGATGATCTCACCGGAGCCAATGATACGGGAATTCAGTTTTTGAAGAAGGGACTCAAGACCTTAGTGATTCTCGATCTGGAAATAGAGCCCGGGTTGGTCAATGACACCCAGGTGGTGGTGCTGAATACCGATAGCCGTTCCCTGGCCCCCGAGCAGGCTTATGCCCAAACCAGGGCTATGGGTCTTGTTTTGAAAAATTTAAAGATTTCCCGGGTATATAAAAAAATAGACTCCACGCTACGGGGTTATATCGGAACCGAGATTGATGCCCTCATGGAGATTTTAAACCTTAAAGCCTGTTTTCTGACCCCGGCCTTTCCAATTTATGGGCGAACGGTTCAAAATGGAAGTCTCTATCTTAATGGAGTTCCCATCCATAAAACGGCGGTGGCTTCAGATCCCACCTTTTATATGAAAAACGCCTTTATTCCGGATTTGCTGGCCCGACAGACCCGACGGAAGATAGAGGTAATTTCTTTAGAAACCCTTCGCCAGGGGGAAGAGACTTTACTCCTAAACGTTCATCGGCTTATCCAGGATGGTACCGAGATTTTTGTCCTAGACGCTTTAGTCCAGGATGACCTGAAAATAGCGGCTCGGACCATCGCCAGGCTCTCCATGCCTGTTTTAATTTGCGGTTCCGCAGGATTGGCTGCCGAGATTCCGGAAGCATTTCATCTGGAGGGAACAACGGGAAAGGAAAAAAAGAAGGGAAGAAGGGAAAAAGAAGAAAGCTTTTTCCTCCCTTTCTCCAATTCTCCCCCTCGATTTTCTGTAGTGGGAATTTGTGGAAGTCTGAGCCCGGTGACTCGGGAACAGGTAGAGTACGCCGCAAGAAATTTGCAAATACCGGTTTTAGAAGTTATATCAGATAAAATGGTGAATGAGCAAGAAAAGACAGGGGAGATTCAAAGGCTCGTTACTCTGGCCCTTTCCTACCTTACCCAGGGTAAAGATATTTTAGTAACCACCGACAACCCCCGAAAAGAACTCCCTTCGGAGGTTTTTTTAAGGCATAGCCGTCGGGTAGCTCAGGCCTTAGGAGATTTGACAATGGAGCTACTTAACTCCACCCGCTGTAAAGTCCAGGAGATGGGACAAATTTCGGGTTTATTCTTAACCGGAGGAGACATTGCCTTGAGTGTGTGTCAGCATTTGGGGGCCAGGGGTATTCATCTGGTGGAGGAGGTATTACCGGGAATTCCCGCCGGTCGTTTAATCGGCGGAAATTATGCAGGGTTGAACATTATTACCAAAGCAGGCGCTTTTGGTCGTCCAGAAGCCATAGCCCGGTGCATGGAATATTTAAAAACCAAGGATCAGGATACAGGATTCAGAGGTCAGAAGGAAAATCTTCCGAATTCTGATTCCTGAATCCTGGATCCTGCTTTTCTATCATGTCAAAGAAACCGATCATCGGAATAACCATTGGAGATGTAGCCGGGGTCGGACCCGAAGTGACGGCTAAAGTCCTTGCCCACAAGGAGGTTTATGAGATCTGTAAGCCCCTGGTTATCGGAGATAGTAAGATCATGAAGAAGGCCTGTGAAATCACCGGCGTCCCCTTGACTATTCATTCCCTCAAACAACCGTCCGAGGCAAAGTTTGAGTATGGAACCATGGACGTCCTGGATCTGGATAATATAGATATGAGCCGATTCGAGTATGGAAAAGTGAGTGCCATGGTAGGTAAAGCAGCCGGAGATTACATTATAAAAGCCGTCGATCTGGCTTTAGCCAGGCAAATAGATGCCATAGTGACCTGTCCCATCAATAAAGAAGCCTTGCAAGCCGGGGGATATAAATACAATGGGCATACTGAGTTTCTGGCCGATTTGACCCATACCAAAAATTATGCCATGCTCCTGGTTAACGGTACTTTCCGGGTAGCCCATGTATCCACCCATTGCTCCCTTCGAGAAGCCTGTGATCGGGTTAAAAAACCCCGGGTTTTAACGGTTATCCGGTTACTCTACAATACCCTTCGGCAGCTTAAAATTGAATCTCCTCGAATTGGGGTTGCCGGGCTTAACCCCCATGCCGGAGAACATGGTTTATTCGGAGATGAAGAGATAAAGGAGATTACCCCAGCCATTGAGGAAGCAAGAAAAGAAGGCATTCAGGTGGTGGGTCCCCTTCCCCCGGATACCATCTTTACCCATTTACGGGGAAGGGTCTTTGATGGGGTGGTAGCCATGTACCACGACCAGGGGCATATCCCCTCCAAAGTCCTGGGGTTTGTCGTGGATCCGGAGACCGGAGAATGGATCGATATGAAAGGGGTGAATGTAACCATTGGGCTTCCCATCATCCGGGTTTCAGTAGAACATGGAACGGCTTATGATAAGGCCGGAAAGGGAATCGCAAACCCCAATAGTTTACGGGAAGCCATCCAGGTTGCCGTCGAACTGGCAGGAGGAGGAACGGGGTAGAAAATACCTTTAATTTGATCTGAATAGAAAAAGAAATAAAAAGAATCTGATTACAAACAAAACCAAAACTTCAAGGTATACAAAGTGGAAAGTATGAGCAACTCTGGCCCTTTCAAGGTTTTATATTTTAGTGTTACCAATCCCGAGTTGTATGAAGTCATCCGATCTCTGGCTCCAAAGGGATTTGAAGTGATAACTCTGGATCGGGGAG
>JAUQPW010000184.1 GCA_030550175.1 bacterium | reverse complement strand
TAATTGAAAATCATCCAGGGGATTAATCTGACTCAGGTAGTACTGAATAATTTTATCTCTTCTTCGAAGAAGGGTTTTAATCAGGTAATTCTCGGCTTCTGGATTGGAGATTTGTCCGGTTTTCACGATGGCTCGAATGGCTTCGTCATTGAAACGCATAACGGTACGGGTTGTCCAAAAGGCATCTTCGTTCTGCATCCGAATGAATGCAGGATTGGGATAGTTGGGTTTCCAACTCTCCGGTCTGAAGAAGGAAGACTCGAATTGTCCTATCTCGGGATAATTGGGATATTTGATGTACTGCCAGGGACGACCTTTAAATCCTAACGTCAAAGCAGACTTCCATATAGGGTCCCACTCCAGGAGATAGGCAAAACCTTCACGACGTGCATTGGGTTTTACAGAGGCACTGCCCAGGGTAGCACCAAAATCGATGAGGTAATGTTTAACATAACTCCGTCCTTCTTCGGTGATATACATATCCAGAGAGTTAATACTGCGAGAGTCGTTGTGATTCAACCAGGCAGCAAAGACGCGTAGTCCCCGTAACTCCCGTCGATCTTCATGGGGGAAAATGTCGTTGGGGTCATCACTTCGTGTTCCGTAATATTTAAAAGGCCCTAACGGCTCTCCAGGAAGTTTAAGACTTGCAACGACTTGAATGGTCCCATCCGGACGTTTAGGGGTCTTCTTGAGAAGCTCTGTGACATCCTGCAGGGTCATCTTTCTTTTCCTACCATCTTCTCCGGTGATCATGACTTCGGGATCGATTTGAAGTTGATCCGGTTGCAGAAAGGCCAGATAGTTTTCAGGCACGTTATATCCAAAGGCATAGAAAACTTGGTGCTAATTACCTCGGTGGAGGTGGCCATCTGGGGATATTGTAAAGGATCGAACTTGATAAAGTAAATATCTCCTCGTCCATCCCGAATTACAAACCCGGGCGTAATTCCTTCAGATTTAGCTTTAATAATCGTCCAGGGCCGGGACCTGTCGGGTCCATCTCCCCGGTTGGGACCCCGAACCAGTTGCTCCACGGTCATGGGATGAAGTCCGATTCGGTTGGTAAACCGGCTGGAATCAGGAACCTCTCCCAAAGTATTAATATTTTGAGCCCGCCGGTTAGAGCCACCTCCGGGGTCTGCAAAGGTGTTTTCCAGGAAGTCATAGATCTGGCTTAACTCGATTTGTCGCGGTTTAGGGAGGGAGAGCCGATCAGGATCTACCCAGATGGGATCGTCCGGCAAGAATTTTGGGCCTTTATCGGTTGTTGAAGGTTGCCTGTCTCCCCTAAGCTGAGGGGAAAGATGTGTGGCCGGTTGTTTCTGACTTTTCGCGATTGCCCACGGATGGCTCATTGTATACAACACTAACATCAGGCTGATTACTCTAAAAGGTCGTTTTAACCATTTTTTATACTTTTTATTCTTTGTATTCTTTGCCATTGTTATTTATACAAAAGTCCGAAGTCACCTCATTTCCCCCTCTGAGGAGATCTGAGGAATCATAAAAGTTTAGTTAAAACGAAGATCCGAATTTAAAATGAAACTCGGTACCCTCGTCACTATGACCTATATCGAATCTGAAGATGACAGCAGAAGGTGCCTTAATTCTGATTCCAAAACCATAGCTGTTTTCTAAATCTTTGAAATTAAAATCTGAACGGTCGGGAAAGACTTTTCCCGTATCATAAAAAAAGGCAAGTTCTAAAGCCGAGTCAGCCTCAAAGCGATATTCTGCAGAAAGGTACAACAGGTCGTTATCTTGAAATCGGAAGCTCGGAAAACCCCGGAGCGTATCGCTTCCACCCAGCGTTTCTTGAAGGTAGAAGGGAACCTGGCTCCCCTTGTCCGCATCACTCAATGATGTGAAAAAACGTAAAGCCAGTATCTGGGATCTTGAGAATAGTGGCAGGAATTGCCTGGCTTCGAAGATAAAACGGTTAAAGTCAAATTGGTTCTTATCCACATCATCAAATCGGGTAAATGAAAAACCCAATAAACCCCCTTTATGAGG
>JAUQPW010000124.1 GCA_030550175.1 bacterium | reverse complement strand
TAAGACTTTTATGGAACTTTTCGTAAGACCCGGAGGCAGGGATAGGGATCATCTGGACTCCTCACAGATAAACGCTTTCTCCCGGCTTTGGAACAAGCAGTTTGAAAGGTTCTTGTTGAAAATCCTTTAGAAAATTCCAGACCTTTTTTTTGAAATCTCGTTGGATATGGATCAGGCAATAAGTTTTGATATTCTGCTCTTTGACCATTTCTAGGAGTTCCTGGATGGAAGCGTGGAGATAAACTACTCGTTCCCATGAGAAGGATTCGTGGATAAGAAAATCACAATCCTTAAAAAGGGCTTTGGTGGCTTCTGAAAAACTTCCATCCCCGCTATAACACGTGGTTTTTCCTTGATAAGAGATTCGGATTGAGTAGTTAGTGACGGAGTGGATACTTTGAGCAAAAGACAACTCCAGCTCTCGAAATCGGATTTGATCTCCTGCGTGGACATCTATAAATTCCAGGGGAAATTCTAACCGCGATATTAAAGTGGGATAACCTATTTCCATCAATTTGTGAACATACTCTTGGGTACCTGCATGCCCTATAATGGTTAAAGGAAGGGATCGCTTAGTTTCCCACATTCGGGTTAAGACGGCCGGTAGACCAAAGGCATGATCGGCGTGGTGATGGCTGAGAAAAATACCGTGAAGGAAATTGGGATCTGTGCTCTGTTTCCAGACTTGATGGGGAATACTATACCCACAGTCCATCAAAAGCCGGGTTTGTCCGGTATCATAGAGTATAGAGGTATTGGGAAGCTCTTCATCGAAGGCTTCTCCGGTGCCAAGGAAGGTGAGTTTAAGATTTGAAGGCATGGGAAAATGCCCTAGGGGCTATGCCATGCATAACCCGGCATTCCGGGTATTTTATGCATGACGCTAGGGAATAACAGGCAAAATAATATGGGATGGATGTGCCGCATCATGATAGACGGTATTCTCGGCGATTACGGTTTTTCCATTGGACCATAATGGATCTCCCGTGTTTGGATTTATATCAAATCGTGGATAATTGCTGCTGGAGATATCCAGACGGATACAATGTCCTGCCTTAAAAAGATTACTGGTTGGATAAAGAATTAAAGTAAAGAGGTAAATCTCGCCGGGTTTCATCAATTCCGCTTTTTCTCGGGAGTTTCGATAGCGGGCTCGAATAATGGTATCTGTCAGGTTCATTTCATATCCTTCCGGGTAGTCTTCGTTGGGTGGATGAACATCGATGAGTTTAGCCGTAAAATCCGTATCCAGGGCGGAGGAAGAGGCCCAAAGTTTAACCGTGATAGGCCCTGTAACTTCCAGATCCCTTTCTAAAGGAGGAGTTTGATAGACTAACACATCGTGCCGGGAGGCCAGGGGGAGGTAAGGAGATTTGCAGCCAAAAAATTGAGGATGCTCTTTCTGATGGAAAGCTCCTGGGATTCCGATGATATCTATTTCTCGTTGCTCTACCGGGATCTCCCGTGCACCTTCCAGTCGCGGCATTAATCCTGCCAGGGAAGACATATTTCCTCCGATGGTTGGAACCGGATTTTTAGGATCATACAGGTAACTATCCGGGGGATCTTCTGGAGGTGGTTTTTGGGTACTCAGGCGACCACCGCTATGTAGATAATACTCGGTATAACGGGTTCGAGCCAGGGGCCATTCATATTCGTAGCGCCAGCGACCTCCGTGGTTCATCCGCCCTTGTCCATTTTTTCTTCCATCTCCGCCACCCATGATAAAGATTTTTATAGGCGGCTCGTCCAGGATGCCGGTGGGAATTCCTTTCAGCCACTGATCAAACCACTTGAGACGCAGAGCATTATAATCAATGACGGCTTCAGGTCCAAAATCTACATCCCCAGCATAGCTCAGGCTTAAAGTTTTCCATCCATGCGTCCAGGGGCCCATGATTAATTTGATCGGCTGCTTCTTGATCTTCGACAAACCGACAAAATTGTCTAAGGTCGATCGGGTATAGGAGTCATACCAGCCCCCCGAATAATAAGTAGGGACATCGGCGTGTTGCTCGTAATGCGCTTCGATATTAAAACCCTCTCCTTTCCAAAACTCGTCGTAATCTCCGTGGGTAATGAGATCAAAAACCCATTTTTCGTAGTCAGGGATAAATTTAAGGGGAGAGCAGCCTTTTTTAAGGGGAGTTCGGGTAAGCCACTCCCGCATATTCACTTGAGCCAGGGCCTTGCCGATAATGGGATTTTCCAGAGCCTCTTTACTTTTAGGTCCTTGAAAACCTAAAGCCCAGCATAAAAATCTCATTTCAAAGGCCCCCATGTGCCTTACAGAACTGGTATGGGCGTTGGATCCGCCTTGATTGATAAACATGGCTCTAAGATGGGGTGGATTAAGGGCAGCCAGAGAGCTTTGTGCCCATGCCATATAGGAGGTTCCAATAGTCCCCACAGATCCATTACACCAGGGTTGCCTGGCAATCCATTCAACCGTATCGTACCCATCCGGGCCTTCGTTTTTAAGAAAATAAAAAGTTCCTTCGGATTTATAACGCCCTCGAACATCTTGAATCACTACCACATAACCTCGACTGGCATAATATTCCCCGTTCATCTTAACCCGCTCCGGGTCACTTTTATCGTAGGGCGTTCTTTCCAAAATGGCCGGAAGTTTCTCCGGTACAGGTTCTCCATTCCGGGCCGGTCGATAGATATCGGTTGCCAGCCGCACCCCATCTCGCATGGGAACCATGATATTCTTGGTCACCACCACATCATACTCCGCAGGACGAGGATTTTCCATTAACAGAAAACCGCAATACGTAATACGTAAAAAAGGAAAACACCCCTTCATTTACCTATTACGTATGACCTTTTACATCCTTCTCAAGTAAGCTGAAAGGAAAATAATGATGGCTCCTAAGATCACATTTACCATTAACCACGTTGGTCGATTCTTTTGAATATTGGAAAAGGCCGGTATCGGGAGGGTTAGCATAAGGGAAATGGTAAATAAGGATATAGCTAGAAGAATTTTGAAGGAAAGGACCCCCGTATACCAATTGGAAAAAGGGGGGTTGGTGCTGGATATATTATAGACCCCGGAGATTAAGATGAGCCCTATACAGGTCCAGATGATGGTGTTGAACCGACTTGAAATCTTACCCAGTAAAACAGGGACTTGGGAACGATCCAGGACTTTTAAAGAAGGGATTAAAAATAAACGGACAAAGATAACCCCCCCTAAGGCGACTACGGCCGATGTAATATGCACCCATTGCATGAATGTAGACATCTGTCTATTTCTCCTAATGACAGCCGCAGTTACCACACCCTCCACGCGAGCAACTCCCAACCGATTCCGATGAGGTTGAGGTTGAAAAGGAGCCGGTGCTTTTCATTCCAAATACAGAAAACCTTCTGACCACCTCTGTACTTCCACAACTTGGACACTGGACCTCTGTAAGGTTGGGGTTGCGAATTAATTTTTCAAATCTATCCTTGCAAATAGCACAATCATATTCGTAGATAGGCATAATTTATAAACTTCCTCCTTATTTCCTGCTTTGAATTCGTTGTAGCAAGATTTGTCTGGACGCATTTCGGACGACCTGTGGAATAGCCCTGCTTTTCTGTAAGAAATCCAGATCTTTTTTATTCAGCCGATTTAAATAATTTAGGGATATATCCACCGGCGTCTTAGGATTTTTAATCAGCCTAACCAGAATGTTATAGTTATTTATCCATTCTTTCCTGGCAGCTATAGCCCTCAAGACATCTTCGGAGACTTCCCGCATCCCGGCTATGACTTCAATTTCGGATTCGGTAATTTTGGGATTTTCTAACACCGTCAAAGCAACATCTCGGTCAGTATCCCGAATTAAAATTCTCCGTTCGGCTATCCCCCCTTTCCGCGCCAATTGGATGCGCTGTCCCACATTCATTTTCTTGATCTGATCCAGAAGAGAAAGGTTTTCCTCTTCTTTTTCCTCAAGGGGTTCTTCTACTTCAGCCGTTTTTTTTTGATCTGCCCGTTGATCCTGGAGAAATTTCAGAATCTCTTGTTCGGGGACCAGAGCGGGTAACCTTCGCATAACGAAAGCGACCAGTTCCGGAGTTAATCGGAGGGTTCTAGGATCCAGAGAATCTGCATTTTTGGAAATGACCTGTAAAATCTGCTTGTTTGCTTCAGCCAGGCGTTCTAGTTGCTTGATAATCTGCTCATTAATCCGCTTCATGAAATCAGATACGATATTAAAATTTATCTCCAGAAGTTGTCCCACGCAATCAGAAAGGGTAGGTTCGGATGGAATTTGTTCGATAGAGCCGGCCGATGAGGCTTCTCCGACTTTAAAAGCGCCTTCTGCGGCAATCTCCGCCGACTTTTCAGCTCCCACTTTTTTAAGCAAATCTCCGGCCAGTTGCTTCCGGAGGGGAGCCGGCGTGGCCGGATTCTGGGCGATCAGCTTCATCAAATTGACCTGACTGCTTCCGAAGATTTTAACAAATTGTTCCAGTAGCTCGGGTCGGGCATTGGAATCTGCAGCAATAGCCTCTATAACTGATCCCGGCAGCAGTTTTGCAATACGCTCCAGGGTAGTGGCTGAAACAGAGGGATTTTTAAGAAGGGCCTGCTGAACGGCGGTACTGGTTTCAAAAATCCGGCTGAGGTAATCTAAGAACTGTGCATCAATCTCCGGGTCCTCTGCAATCATTACCACCTCGTTTTCTGGAAGGGCACTTAAAAGCATCCGGACCATTTCCCTAAACTCCTTATCAGGTCCCATAGCCAACTGGATCAGTACTTTCAGGGTCACTCCAAGATTTGCAGCCAGATCATTAAGAGGATTAGAAACCCTCATTTTGTTTTTATGTTCTTGGGATTGCATGGACATGGGATACGTTTTCTTTTATCCTATTCCAGGACGTTGGAAGCAGGCTTGTTTTTAACAGCTCCCGATAACGAAGTGATTCTGGGAAGCGTCACCCCCGTAACTACTTCACCCCTCTTACCGAGAGGAGGTAGCTTTTGATGATCTAGCTTAAGCTCTAATCCCCCCGCATTACCTGCACTAATGGCAAATTTTTCTCTGGCATACCAAGTCCTTATCGTGGGAGGTTCTAAAATTCCTTCAAATACCTTTTCATTGTCTGCATAGATGCGTACCCAGGCTTTTTCGATAAAGGTAATTTCCAGGATATGTTCTTTACCTTCACCGGTCAGGGATTTTTCTGCCGGAGTCATATTTACATTCTTTGCATTGGTAGCCGTATGTGAACTGACTACTCCAGCAGAATTATCGGCCATATTGGAATTAATCCCTATGCCCTTTTCATTATTATTTTGGGTATTCAGGGAGGTACTTTTTTCTCTACTCCTCTCATCGACAGTTTGAGCAGAACTAATCACCGGCCTGTCATCCTTAAAAGAAGGAGACGCGCCGGCTTGAGGGCTCTCCATAGAAGTATTTTTCATCGGGGCACTTCCGGAATCCTGGGAGTTAGCCAAAACAGCCTCTTCTTTAAGGGGAACTTCATTTTTTTTGGCCGGTTGAGTTTGTTGAGAGGATGAGGAGGAGTTCGGAGGACTACCCAAGGCTAATTCTAATATGGAATGATTAGCCTCGGGCTGATTTTTGACAGTAAGATCTTGACTTTTGCCGGATAGTTCCTGTTTCTTAGACCCTTCTTTGATGAGAGATCGTTTGGGATTAAGAAGAGAAAAAAAAGAAATAGATCCCTTTACCTGAAACGAATAACCCAGAATTAAGATCAGCAGGGGAACTAAAACTGCTATAAATATCGAGAAAGCGTTGGTGCCTTTTTTTGAGGAAGGAGAGGTTTGAAGGAAAGGAGGCTGTGGATCTCTGGATAAGGAGCTTACAAATTGATCAAAGTTAAATACCGTCTCCTCGGGATTCAAACCGATAAACTTTGCATAGGATTTTAGAAAACCTCGGATAAAGGTTGCAGCCGGAAGAGATTTTAGATCATCCTCTTCAATGGCTTTCAAATAACGCAAATTCACTTTTGTATAATCGGCAACCTCCTCCAGGGTAATCCCTCTCAATTCTCGCTCTTCTTTTAAGAGTTTTCCAAAAGATTTCATCTTTTAAAATCCAATCCTTTAACTGGATGGGAGGTTTATCTTGATGTTATTCAGACAACTCAAATCTCCCTCTTAGCTTTTACCATCCGTATCCTTGTTAAGGTATTCTTTTTTGAGAAGGTAAAAACCTAAGGCCTTCAGGCCTGATGTTTGAAAGTATCCTACTCACATCGTGGGAATCTGTCAATAAATTTTTCGCCTGACAACAGTTTTTATGAAAGTTTAGACCCTTAAAAATAAGGAGCTCATCGCTGATATCAAAACCTAAGGACAAGAATTTCACTTGACCTGATAGAGGGATTAGCCTATAATATACCCTTAGCTTGTGTCAGTAAGCCTTTTGAAGACCGGAGGAATTTATGAAAGAAGAGGAAGTATTAAGTTTTGACTTACAACAAAAACTCTTGCATATTGCCTGGGAAACTTTGTCGGTTTATCTCGTCCATAAAAAGATACCGGAGATAGTGGTTACAGAACCGGAGCTACAGATGAAAAAAGGGGTTTTTGTGACCCTTAAAAAAGGGGATCTCCTGCGAGGATGCATAGGAGATATTGATGGGAAGCGTAGTTTATGGCAGTCGGCTCAGGAAATAGTTATTGCCGCAGCTACAAGAGACCCCAGGTTTCCTCCGCTGGCCGAAGAGGAATTGAAGGATATCCATATAGAAATTTCCGTGTTATCCCCATTTGAAAAAATTTCAGATCCAACCTGCATTCGAATAGGTCAGCATGGGATCCTCGTCAAAAAAAGTCCTTTTAGTGGATTGCTTCTTCCACAAGTGGCTGTGGAACAGGGATGGGATGTTCTAACTTTCTTAGAACACGCTTGTAAAAAAGCCTGGTTGCCAGCAGACGCCTGGAAAGATCCCGAAACGAAAATTTATGTCTTTACAGCCCAGGTTTTTGGTGCAAAACCAACTTTGGATAGTCGATATTTCCTTTCCTATTCTACTTCATAATGATCGACATTCATTCCCACATTTTACCTAATTTAGATGATGGAGCTAAAAACATAGAACAGGCCCTCCAACTGTGTCGAATGGCGGAGCGGGATGGGGTTAAAACCATGGTGGCAACTCCTCATATGATGGACGGTCAGTTCTCCTTTGGTCCTGAAACCATCCTTCTGAGATTTGCTGAATTGACCAGTTTTTTAAAGAAGGCCAGAATAAATTTAGAAATTTTACCCGGTGCGGAGATTCATATCACCCCGAATCTGGTGCAAAAAATCATCCGCCGCGAAGTATTAACGCTTAATCATACCGGTCGATACATTCTTCTGGAACTACCTTTTCAAAGGATTCCTCCCCAGACAAAGGAAGTAATCTTTGATCTCATGCTTAATGGGATAACTCCTATTATTGCCCATCCCGAAAGAAATGCTGAAGTTCAAGAAGATCCCAACAAATTGTACGATTTTATTTCTCTAGGCGCTTTATCTCAGATAACGGCTTCCAGTCTTACCGGCAGGTTTGGATCGAAGGCAAGAAAGTGTGCCATCCGCCTTATTGAACAGAACCTGACCCATATTATTGCCTCTGATACCCATTCCCCCGATTTAAGGCCTCCTGGATTGACCGAAGCAGTTAAAACGGTGGGGAAAATAATCGGCCAGGAGGCAGCCTGGAATATGGTGAGCCTATTTCCTGAGAAGATCCTGCGGGGAGAACCCCTGGATCGTTTACCCAAACCTACCCGAAGTAAATCAAGTTCTTTTTGGTTTTTTCGTTGAATAAACCGGAGAATCCTTAAACCCCCTGGACCATAGAAAAATCTTATACCAAAGGTTCTGGTTAAATAGAAATTTTCTATTTGCCTAGGGAGGGGTTTTGCTATTAGGTTAAATACAGGAAGATCTTGAATACAGGATTTCTACCTTCAGGATATCCCCACGGGAGTTAAAAGGTAGAGGGGTTAACCGGTTAGGGGATGCATTAAAGGAATTATGAGCAAGAAAGACCGATGGGAGTTGACAAGAACCGTTGAGTGCGGGGGTTGAGCTGCCAAGTTAAGCCCAACGGTGTTGGGTCACGCCTTGGCAGGATTAAGCAGACCGGCCGACGAAAATCTTCTGGTGGGCATTGAAACGGCCGACGATGCAGGGGTCTATAAATTGACCTCCGATCTGGCTTTGGTTCAGACGGTGGATTTTATTACGCCCATCGTAGACGATCCCTATCTTTTTGGCCAGATTGCCGCAGCCAATTCCATCAGTGATATCTATGCTATGGGTGGAAGGCCCCTGACAGTCATGAATATTTTATGCTTCCCGGTTCATAAACTGGATTCTAAAGCTATAGGCCTGATTTTAGAAGGAGGCCAGGATAAAGCCACAGAGGCCGGTGCAGTACTTGTGGGAGGTCATACGGTCGATGATGATCAACTGAAATATGGAATGTCGGTAACCGGCATTGTGCACCCTGAAAAGGTTCTACGCAACTCTACGGCAAAATTAGGAGATAAGCTTATTTTGACAAAGCCTCTAGGAACCGGGATTATTTCCACTGCAATTAAGAAACGAAAGGCTTCCTTACAGGCCGAAGAGGAAATCTGCCGCAGTATGACCCAACTTAATAAAATCGCCGCAGAAGAGATGCAGAATTTCACCATTCATGCCTGTACCGATATCACCGGTTTCGGTCTTATGGGCCACGGCTGGGAGATGGCCAAGGGGAGTGGCCTGGGCCTGAAAATCTGGGCTTCCCAGGTTCCTATCTTCGAAGAAGCTCTACCCCTTGCTAAGAAAGGCATGCTAACCCGGGGGGATAAAACCAATCGGGAATACGTTCAGGGTAACTATACCATCGATGAATCCATCTCAAAAGAAATTGTTCATGTTCTGTTTGATCCCCAAACCTCCGGAGGTCTTCTGATCTCCATCTCTCCGGACCAGGCCGATGCGCTTCTGAAAAAGCTCTGGGAGCGTGGGATTACCGCCGCCCGAATTATCGGAGAAGTTATCCATGAAGCCGGACAGATTGTAGTAGTCCCATAAACATAAAGGGCAGTAAACGTCCAGAGATAATTAATAAAGAGATGGTAAACTGTCCACTATCTTCTCACTCCCTCCAATACCATTCCATAAAAAAAGTACCGCCGGGTTCTCTCCTCATAGATATCGAAAAAAGATTTTCCCTCCTTTTTCAATTGAGAGATGTGGGGAAAAATCTTTTCCAGCTCGTAGTAGGTAAAAATTCTACGTTTCCAGGCCCTGAGAAACACTTCGAAATGTTGACCCAAGTCTTGGAGCACCTGGGGATTCGCAAGGGAGTGATAAAACAAATACAGGCGATTTCCTGGATTCAACCTCTCGGAGGCTTGAAAAATAAACTTTCGCAAAAGATCTGCCCCATCAAAGCCCCCCTGGTAGGCTATAGAAAAAGTACCCGGGTCGGAAACCGGTTTTTGGGGTAAATTACTCAAGATGATGTTAATGGACTCCGCTTTTGGAATGCTTTGTAAAAGATCTCCTTGGAAAAACAGAACATCTGCCCGGTTTAACTTTACATTCTTCCGGGCATATTTTAAGCACTTTTCATCTATATCCGTAGCCAGAACTCTTCTGGCTCCTAATCGATAACATAAGATGGATAAAAAACCGGTTCCACATCCTACCTCGCAAACTACTTTATCCTGGATTTTTTCTCGATCCTGGATCAAAACCCTGGCAATGGAAAAAGTTGCATGGTCGGCCCCTAACCCCAGCCGATCATCTCCCTGCTCCAGAATAGGTTCCAGATTCTCCAAAACGATTTCCCACGGTCTGGAACCTCCATAAACGAGGGAACTTTCCACAAAATCCGCGTGTTGGACGGCTCCTTCTGTATGGATAGTTAATGATAACGTACTCTGAAGGGTTTTTAAATAAACTGAAAAATCCCTCATCTGATGACTCTCCTTCCCCTTCCCTCCCCGCATGCGGGGAGGGTTAGGGTGGGGCGGTTCCTATTTTACACCCCATTTCAATACCGACCTGGTATGATACCCCAGGGGTAGCCTCTCCGCAATTATGCAGTGTTTTCATAATGGAGTGGTGTTGTAAGACATTTTAGTGTAAAATTGAAATAAGAGTTGATATATGATTTTATCAATGTACTTTATGTTTAAGCAGTATTTTCTAAAAACTACATTTTTCGAATTCAGAGAGTAAATAAACCTGAATATTAAATTTGACAATACCGTAAAAGCAATCCGGATAAAGGTTGCAGGCTTTTGGGTAAATTTTACGGTAATATAAGATTTTTACTCTGAGGATCTCTTATGAGTCATTCTTTACCCCATGTAGTTATTATTGGCGGCGGATTTGGTGGACTTTATGCTGCTCGAGAGTTACGTCGTGCACCCGTACGAGTGACCGTGATTGACCATCACAACCACCATCTCTTTCAGCCTTTACTGTACGAGGTAGCGACGGCTGCTCTTTCTCCGGGTGAGATTGCCGAACCGATTCGCCATATTCTGCGTCGTCAGCGTAATACCTGTGTACGGCTGGCAGAGGTTATCGGGATAGATGTGACTGCACGTCAGGTAAAGCTTTCCAATCATGAGGAGGTTCCTTACGATTATCTGATTGTAGCCACCGGTGTCACTCATTCTTATTTTGGTCACAACGAATGGGCCGAGGTAGCGCCTGGATTAAAGACTCTTGAGGATGCCATTGAAATTCGGCGTCGCTTTTTATTGGCCTTTGAAAAAGCAGAATGGGAGCCAGATCCAAAGCGACGGCGGGCACTTCTCACTTTTGTCATCATTGGAGGTGGCCCAACGGGCGTTGAACTTGCTGGTACCATGTCAGAAGTAGCCCGGCGCATGTTAGTAAAGGATTTTAAACATATCGATGCCGGCAGTATTCGTGTGATACTCTTGGAAGGTTTACCTCGGGTACTACCTGCATATCCAGAAAACTTGTCTGAGAGTGCAAAGAAGCAGTTGGAAAAGCTAGGAGTTGAAGTCCGGGTCAATACCAGGGTTACGGGCATCGAACCGGGTGCCGTCCTTATCGGTCAGGAGCGAATTGAGACGGAGAATATATTCTGGGCGGCCGGGGTGGCGGCCTCTCCACTTGGTGCGACTCTGGGGGTTCCCTTAGACAGAAACGGACGGGTGGAGGTAAAAGTTGATCTGTCTATTGAAAATCACCCGGAAGTGTTCGTCATTGGGGATCTTGCGGCCGTTACCGATGCTGAAGGTAAAAAGGTTCCAGGTGTTGCCCCTGCAGCTATCCAGATGGGGTGCCATGCGGCTAAAAACATTCAAGCAGATCTTAAAGGACTCCCTCGGAAACCCTTTATTTATAAGGATAAAGGTAAGCTTGCAACCATTGGCCGTGCGGCCGCCGTTGCCGATCTGGGTCGATTTCAGTTCTCCGGATTGTTTGCTTGGCTGGCCTGGCTCATTGTCCATATTTACTTCCTCATCGGTTTCGATAATCGTCTTCTTGTACTCTTCCAATGGGCCTGGGCCTACCTGGGTCTTAACCGTAGCACAAGATTGATTACTTACTACGAAACCCAGTATGAACCCTCCCCAAAACCGCAAAAAATCATTTAGTGCCCCAGATAGACCGGATCCGGTCCCTGGCCGGGAGTAAGGGAGTGGTTGGCTTTACTCGATATTTTTAGGATAGACCTTTGGTACCTTAAAGACTAGAAGGGAGTGAAGTTTATGGAAGCATTACTTAAAACGCCTATCTTACCTCAAGATGAGTTGGAAATCCTGATGCAGAAGCATAAAGGACCTTGCATCTCAATTTTTATGCCTGCTTATCGGACGGAGGTTCAGCAAAATACCATTCGATTTAAGAATATGCTTCGGAAGGCCGAGGAACTTCTCCATGCGAGGGGTTGGCGAGAATCTGAAACGAAGGGGCTATTAGGTCCGGTCCAAGGATTGTTAAAGGATAGCTATTTTTGGCAACATCAACGGGATGGTCTGGCCGTGTTCCGCTCTTCGGAGCTTTTTCGTTATTATCCTCTCCCAACTCGATTTGAGGAATTGGTAGTCGTTGCGGATCGCTTTCACGTTAAACCGCTCTTTTCCTTATTTAACGGAGATGGGCAGTTCTATGTTCTTGCCCTTAGCCAAAAAGATGTCCGATTACTTAAGGGTTCTCGCTATAGTATTACAGAAGTCAATTTAGAGGGGGTACCTAAGAGTCTTGCCGAGGCCCTCCAATATGACGATTACAGCAAGTTAACCCACTTTTACCCGGGTTCCCAGGGTAGACCCAGTGGTAAGATAACGCCGCTTGCAGGTCATGGGGTTGGCGGGGATGATGACAAGCGGGAGCCCCGGGATGAAATCCGCCGTTATTTTCTCCAGATCGACGTCGGGCTCCATGATCTGCTTAAGGAAGAACGAGCACCATTGGTTTTAGCCGGGGTTGAGTATCTTCTACCCATTTATAGGGAAGTAAGTACCTATCCCCATTTGATGGAGGAAGGTATAACCGGGAATCCGGAAGGATTACATGCCGAAGAACTCCACGAGCGGGCCTGGACCCTCGTTCAACCCTATTTTCAGAAGGCTCTCAACGCAGCAGCTGCCCAGTACCGACAATTTGCAGGTACCCAACGAGCTTCCCATGATATTCATGTGGTTCTTCCGGCCGCTTATTACGGTCGAGTCGACTTCTTGTTTGTTGCCACAAATGTCCAGCAATGGGGTACTTTTGATCCAAATACCCATACCGTTCAGTTACATTCTAATCCGGAGCCCGGCGATGAAGATCTATTGGATTTAGCAGCCGTTCAAACCTTCCTCCACGGAGGAAGGGTGTATGCCGTCTCCCGGGAAGAGATTCCCGATGACCACCATCATGGATCCTTGGCTGCCGTATTTCGCTATTAAATGATTTAAATCGGACATAGCCCGAAAGGCCGGCTCTCCTGATCTTAGGCGACCGGCCTTTCGGGTTATAGGGGCTATTTCTTACTCAGAGAAATGTAAATTCCGATCAGGATACAGCTTCCGCCTAAAACTTCCATCCAGGTTGGAACCTCTTTTAAGAAAAGATAGGCTAATAAGGAAGCACCGACAGGTTCCCCTAGAATACTTACCGAAACCACAGGGGCTGGGAGATATTTTAAGGACCAGTTAAAGGAAGAATGACCAATAATAGTCGGAATGAGGGCCAGAAGCAGGAATAGAAAATAGGTTTTCAAAGAATATCCCCGTAAAGGAAGGTTAAGCCATAGGCTTAGAAAAATTAAGAGGAGCGCAGAAGTTGTATAGACAAGAAAAATATAAGTTAACAAGGAGAGTTGCTGCCTCAGTTTCCTTCCAAGCAGGAGATAAAGGGCCATCATTCCTGCACCGGCCAGGGCCAGGAAATCGCCCCATAAACTTCCTTTTCCTGTAGAATATCCCCCTGTACTTACCAGGATTCCACCCCCCAGGGTCATAACGATGCCTACAGCTAACCGCCGAGAAACCCGCTCTTTTAAGATAAAATGGGAAATTATTCCGACAAAAATAGGGCTGGTTGTAACCAATACCACGGATCTGGTGATGGAGGTATATTGCAGAGAGGTAATCCAGAGGGCAAAATGTAATCCCAAGAAAAATCCGGATAATAGAGATAGAAGGACTTGCTCGAAGGATAATCGGTTTAATTCCTTAAGACGGGTTGTAAGTATAACAGGTAGTAAAATGATAGCGGCCAGTCCCATTCGATACCCTGCAATAATTAAAGGAGGAACTTGTAAAGGAGGAACTTGAACGAGGCGAATTAATATGGCTGCAAAGGAAACGCTGACAATTCCCAGAAACAAACTTAGGTAAAGTTTTAATGGTGAGGGCCTCTGCTGCGTCATGGAATACCCTAAGTAAATCGAACAAGTTAATGAAAGTCAAGAAATTTAATGAGATATTCTTTCGTTCTTGACACTCAAAAGGAAGTTTGATAGGGTGACCCTCAGATTTGTTTATGAAAGAGCAACCGGAAAAAACCACGAGAATAAAAGAGTTTTTAAAACAAGTTCCTCTTTTTACAGATCTGGAAGATGAGGAGATCGATCTGATCTACCAGGTTTCGAGGACTGTACACTACCCTCCGGATACCCTTATTCTTAGTGAAGATGAACCGGGAAATAGGCTCTATGTCATTCTGACCGGAAGAGTCAAAATTGCCCTGTGGGGAGAAGAGGGACAGGAAATCATTCTTTCAGTTTTAAAACAGGGAGAGTTTTTTGGAGAAATGTCCCTTTTGGATGAAGAACCCCGATCTGCCAATGTAGTTACCCTGGAAGATACCGAAACCATTAGCATCCAACGAAAAGATTTTACCGCTCAAATGAAAAAACATCCCGCCATACTTTTGAAAGTTGCCAGAGAACTTTGTAGAAGGTTACGAAATGCAGATAAAAAGATAGGGGATCTGGCCTTTCTTCAGGTGTATGGACGCGTTGCTCAACTGCTTATGCAACTTGCGACCTCCCAAGGGGTTGTAACCAAATATGGAA
>JAUQPW010000016.1 GCA_030550175.1 bacterium | reverse complement strand
GCTTCTCCAAAATGTTTTTCAACAAATCATGGGTCATGGGTCGAGGCGGGGTGATATGGTTAAGCTCCAATTCAATGGCAGTAGCTTCCGGAACGCCAACCCAGATAAAAAGAGCTTTATCATGCTCCCTTGTTTCTAAAACTACCACCGGACTTTCGGAAGACTCCGGCATAGCAACCCCCCGGACCTTCACTTCTAAAAATGAAGATTCCTCCTGCGCCGAAAGCATCACTCCGGACAGGGAAAAATAGACTACCATAACTCCAAGACCCATGAGTTTAAACCGACTAAATACTTTTTGTATCATACAACCCCCTTATATCAAGGATACAAACAGAAATTTATGAAGGAAGAATTAACGACCCGGTGTAGACAACCCCAGTACCCCCTTGGGGGATCAACCCTGAGAAGATCTCTCCCAGGGATATCCAAGCCTTTTAGATAAGCTCTAATTACCGGCACCGAAGGGCTTATCATTTTTAATTCTTCCATTCAATTGATACTTTTTGACTGCTGTATTGTGTTGTTTTAAATCTGAAGAAAACTGATGAGTCCCATCATTTTTAGAAACAAAATAAAGATAATCCACATCAGCCGGATATAGGGCAGCCAGAAGAGAAGCCTTACCAGGATTGGCAATAGGACCGGGCGGCAATCCAGGATAACGATAGGTATTATACGGCGAATCTATTTTAAGATCTTCTCGAGTTAGATTACCGTTAAAATCTTTAATAGCATAGATCACCGTAGGATCACTCTGAAGAAGTTCCTTTCTTTTTAAACGATTATGACAAACGGCAGATATCAGCTTTCTCTCTTCTTCTACCCCTGTTTCTTTTTCAATGATAGAAGCCAGAGTTACAATTTGATGATAAGAGAAACCCATTTCCTTAGCCCGATTTTGCAAATCTGCATTGAAGATTTCCCAGAATCTCGAAACCATTTTTTTTATAATCGCTTCTTCTGACATGGTTTTATCGAGATAATAGGTATCCGGGAACAGATAGCCCTCTAAACTCTTTGCCTCAACGCCCACTGCTTTGATCATATCCGCGTCCGAAGTGAGTTTTAGAAATCTATCTTCATTGACCAGATGTAACTGAGACAATAATTCGGCTATTTGCTTAATCGTATAACCTTCCGGAATTGTCACCGCATAAAATAAAGTCTTACCTTCCTTGAGGATATTTAATACTTCCAGAGGTAATAAAGAAGTATTCAGACTATATTCACCCGCCTTGATGGAACGACCGAGGGTAGAGAATTTTGCTACAATGAGAAACTTATGCCTATCGGTGATAACTCCTTCAGATTCCAGGATCTGGGCTATTTTGGATAAGGAAGCTCCATGGGGAATATGGACCGTACGCGCGCTTCCAGACGGGTCAGGACGGGTATGCAAAAACCGATAAACCTGAACCCCCGCAACGGTGATAAAGGACAAACTTAATACTATGAGAAGGGTAAGGGCTAATTTCATAGTGTTTTCTTATTTTATAAGTTATTATGTATCACAGCCTTTCTTCCGGTGCAAGCATTTTTTGTAGAGACTTCTTAACTCAAGATGGAATTCAGATAAATGCCTTGACAGAACTCTTATTTCCTGTTAGATAAATATTAACACGGGAATGCCTTTAAGACTTGACCTAATTTGAACTAATGGAGAGGTGTCTCGATGAAACTTCAGAGGAAATTTTATAAGATTCTGCCCTTTCTATGGGCCGGCCTGTTAACAGCCTGTGCAACGACCTCGCCTTCACCGATTCCACCACCTCCTTACAATAATTTTTTCTTGAGTCTGCAGGTAGATCAACCTGTTTATGCAATTAATGAAAAGGCAAAAGTGTATGTACAGAGTACCAAGGATTGCTATCTCAGCCTTTACGACATTAATTCTGCCAATAGTATTACGCAGATTTTTCCAAATCGGTTTGCTTCAGATAATTTAATTCAGGCTAATTTGACTTATCAAATTCCAGATCCTAAGGATACTTTTGATCTCCTGGTTACAGGGCCCCCGGGTATTGAAAAGATTTGGGCTATTTGTACCATAGATAATGTGAGTCTTTTACCCGATAATTTAATTGATCGAGGAGGAGACTTTCCAAGGATTAAAGGTACCCGTTCAGAGTTCAATAAAGTAATAACAAAAAATTTAGCGGTTGTTCCCAGGGACCGCAAAGCAGAAGCTACTGTAACTTTCCGGGTGGTCCGATACAAATAGTAGGTATCGGGCATGGGGTAGGAGGTAGCCATTGAGAGATTTACTATCCTCTGCCTGATCCCCAGAGATGGCTGTGCGTATTATAGGTGGGACCGCTAAAGGTAGGCGTTTGTTGACCGCTAAAGGCCTGGCCATACGCCCTACTCAGGATAGGGTTAAGGAATCTCTTTTTAATATAATCGGGGAAAATATAGTAGGTGCTGAGTTTCTGGATTTATTTGCCGGGGCAGGAAGTATAGGGTTAGAAGCCCTGAGCCGGGGGGCCCGACATGGGGTGTTTGTAGAAAAAAATCCATACCATGTGGAGATTCTTCGTAAAAACCTGGAGCGGTGTAAGTTCTCCCAAAATGCCGATATTTATTGTGAAGATGTTTTAAAATTCCTTCGTAGAGTCGGTCGTCTCCACCGGAAGGACCCTACCCGTTCGGAAGCCCCGATAAAAAGTTTCGATTTTATTTTTGCGGATCCCCCGTATGGAAACCCTGAGCTGGTACAAGATACCCTCAGGAGATTAGATTCGTCGGATTTATTGGCTAAGGAGGGTCAAATCATTATAGAGCATTCTAAAAGGGTGGCTTTACCTGAAGTTTTATCGAGGATCGTTTTGTTTCGTCAAAAGTATTTCGGAGATACGGTGCTTTCTTTTTATAGAGAAAAATCGCATGAGGAGGCCGAAGCATGGAGCGCATAGCCATTTATCCAGGGACCTTTGATCCTATCACCAATGGTCATATCGATGTGGTGCAGAGAAGTTTAAATATCTTTGATAAAGTCATCATGGCAGTATCTAATAACCCGGAGAAAAAGCCGCTCTTTACCCTTGAAGAACGGATTGAAATGATCAGGGAGGCCATTGGAACCTGGGAACGCTTTGAAGTTGATTCTTTCCAGGGACTCCTGGTTAATTATGCCGTCCAGCGTAAGGCTACAACGATTATCCGAGGAATCCGGGCCGTATCCGACTTTGAATATGAGTTTCAAATGGCCCTTATGAATCGAAGACTCAATCCGTCTGTAGAAACGGTTTTTATGATGCCCAATGGGGAATACTCTTTTCTAAGTTCCCGGATTGTCAAAGAAGTCAGTAGCCTTGGGGGAAGTGTCAAGGGGCTTGTACCGGAGATCGTAGAGAAAAAGCTAAGAGAGAAGTTTAAAGCCCTTCATAACCAGTCATTAATTCCATCAAGCCGGTAATTTAGAATGAATATTAACAACTGGATTTTTGCAAAATTGAACCTTAAAGTAAGATAGAGAAGTAGTATACAAAACTGCAAAAGTCTTATAACAAAAACCCTTAGAAATTCCCTTACGGATCGTTTATCATTCCCTATGCGTCGTATTACGGATATTATCGAGCTTGTCCAATCTTACTATCCCCAGGCGGATACCCGCCTGCTGGATACGGCCTATGTCTTTGCAGCAAAAGTCCATAAAGGACAGGTTCGTTTGTCCGGTGAACCTTATCTCTCTCATCCTTTAGAAGTAGCCTATATCTTAGCCGAAATGAAGATGGACATCCCTTCTGTAGTGGCCGGACTGCTTCATGATGTCGTAGAGGATACCGATACCACCATTCAACAAATCGAAGATATCTTCGGTCAAGAAATAGCCTTGCTGGTCGATGGGGTAACTAAATTTAGTAGGATTCAGTTTACCAGCCGGGAGGAATATCAGGCCGAGAACCTTCGCAAAATGATGCTGGCCATGACCAAGGATATCCGGGTCATCATCATCAAGCTGGCGGATCGGCTCCATAATATGAGGACTCTGGGATATGCCCCAGAAGCCAGTCAAATTCGGATTGCCCAGGAAACTTTAGATATCTATGCCCCCCTGGCAAATCGGCTGGGGTTAGGCCGGATCAAGATGGAATTAGAGGATCTCTGCCTCAAATATCTTCAACCGGAAGTTTATAATAATCTGGAACGACAGATTCAAGAAAAACGGCAGTATCGCTATGATACCATCGAAAAGTGTAAGCAAATCATCGAAGGAAAACTGGCCAGGGTGGGAATTAAAGCCCAAATAACGGGACGGCCTAAACATCTGTACAGTATTTATAAAAAGATGACCCGATTAAAGGTCGGTTTCGATGAGATTCTGGATATCGTTGGTTTGAGGATTATCACCGAAACGGTAAGTGATTGCTATAGTATTTTAGGGATCGTTCATTCCATCTGGCGACCCATTCCGGGTAGTTTTGATGATTACATTGCTCTCCCCAAGCCCAATGGTTATCAATCCCTACATACGGCCGTCATAGGACCTCAGGGTAAACCGGTTGAGTTTCAAATTCGGACCTGGGAAATGAACCGAACGGCTGAAGAGGGAATCGCTGCCCACTGGCGTTATAAAGAAGGAAAAAAACCCGACGAAGAGTATGATAAGAAGGTAGCTGAATTACGGCAGCGCTTAACCCAGCAGCTTCAAGAATCTCTCACCGAGTCCAACGATTCCAGGGAATTCATAGAAACCCTTAAAATAGACCTCTTTCCAGATGAGGTTTATGTTTTTACCCCCAAAGGGGAAGTTAAAGAACTTCCCAAGGGATCCACGCCGGTAGACTTTGCCTATGCGATTCACTCCGAGGTGGGACACCAGTGCGTGGGCGCAAAGGTCAACGGTCGAATCGTTCCTTTAAGATATGAACTTCAAACCGGAGATACAGTAGAGATCTTAACCCAAAAGAATCACTTCCCCAGCGCAGATTGGTTATCCTTTGTTAAAACCTCCAGGGCAAAAAATCGGATCAAGCAATGGTTACGTTTAAAACAAAAAGAAGAAAGCATCGTCATAGGTCGGGAACTGCTGGTTAAAGAGCTTCAGAAAACCGGATATAAAATTTCTCGGATCGATAAACTGGAAAAGCTGAAGGATGTTGCGGTAGAATTAGGTTTTCATACCGAGGAGGATCTGATTGCCAGCATCGGGTTTGGTAAAACCACCGCACATCAGGTGGTCCAAAAGCTTTTCCCGGAAGAAGAACTCAAGAAAAAGCAAGAAGAAAATAAGGCGGTCAGTAAAGTTGAAAAACCTCTGAAAACGCCTTCTTCCGATAAACCCAAGATCGAGGCTGCAAAGGAAGACCGGGCCATCAAAGTTAAAGGGGTTGGAAATATTTTAATCCGATTTGCCCAGTGCTGTAATCCCCTTCCAGGGGACCAGATCATCGGCTATATTACCCGAGGACGAGGAATTACCATTCATACCATGGAATGTCCCAATGCTCAAGCTATTCAACTTGATTTGGAACGAAAAATCGATGTGGAGTGGGATCTGGAAGAAACAGAAATCACTTATCCGACTCAGATCTATATTACCTCTCGAGATAAACCCGGTTTACTCGCCGAGATCACCACTGCCATTGCTAAAACAAATACTAATATTATCAGCGTGAAAAGTGAAACCATCGAGGATATCCAACAGGCCAACTTTCAATTTGTCCTTAGCATTAAAAATCGTCAGCATTTAGATCGGGTCATCCGAAGTATCTACCAGGTTAAGGAGGTTGTAACCGTCAGTAAAAATCCCATCGAAGGGTTGATGGCAGAGCAGAAAGGATAAAGCTTATGCCCTCTGAGAAGAAAGTCTTTATCCGGTTTAGAATTCCTTCCCTGGAAGAAGTCTTAAAACAGGAGGGTTATGAAGCTGGCGCCATAAAAAAGCTTCTCCTATCGGCCGAACAAAAATACGGAGATTTAAAAAAACTCACCCCAGGACGTTATACGATTCCTATTCTGGCCTCCGATGGTTCTATTTTGAGTTCCATCGATGTAGAAATTCCAGGACCTGAAAAAATCCTTCCGACTCTGGGATATACCGGCTCTGTTTTACAAACCATTTTGGAAATCCTTGCAAAACAACCGATCCGATTCGAAGTCGGAGAATATACCCTCACCCTTACCTTAGAAGATATACCGGATACCCAGATCCAATCTCTCTATGTAAAAGTCAGGGTTGTGAATTTCCGTTCGACTCCAAGGACCGGCCCGGATAATATTCTGGGAATCTTATTCTACGGAACAAAGGTTACCTCTTTAGGTGAACGGGAAGGAATCTGGTATAAAACAAGGCTGGAAGATCATCAGGAAGGTTGGATCTCTGGACTGGTATTATCCCAAACGGAGGTTCCTACTGATCTTTATGTAACCAAAGAAAGTGTAGAGCTCTGGTCGGATCCTGTCGAGAAATCCATCCTCTCCATCTTACCTTACGGAACCCATGTCAGATTTACCAGGGTTAAAGGGCTTTGGTATCAGGTACAACTTGATGATGGCCGTAAGGGATGGATCCTGGGATTCAGTTTATCGCCGGAACCCCCCATACTTCTGCCGGATACAGATGCCATGGCTGTTATTACAAGAAAGATCTTTAATATCACCGGAGCCTTTGAGGGAGGGGAGGGGTTTTCTAATTTAGCCGGAAATTTTGACGGTCAGGGCCTCTCTTTTGGTTTTCTCCAGTGGAATTTTGGCAAGGGGAGTTTACAACCTCTCTTGAAGAGTATGTTTGCCAAAAACCCAGGGAAATTTAGAGGGATTTTTAAGGATGGAACCGACCTGCTTTTAGCCGTCCTCAACTCCAACAACCTTGGAGCCCAAATCCAGTTTGCCAGATCCCTGAATGACTCTAAAAGCCGGATCCTGGAACCGTGGCGTAGCCGATTCAAAGCCCTGGGAAAAGAACCTGAATTTCAAGATGTCCAGATTGAGTTCGCCAAAACCCTCCTCAACAAAGCCAAAAGTTTTTTTAAGGAATACAACCTTAAAACCGAGCGGGGCTTATCTTTAATGTTTGATATTGTGGTTCAGAATGGAAGTATCGCTGAAGAAACCAAATTTCAGATTCTGGAAGTCCGTAAAAAAAAAGAAGCTTCCCTGGGAAGAGAACTCATCGAACGGGAGTTCCTGGAAATCATTGCCCATAAGCGAGCTGAAGCCGCAAATCCCAGGTGGGTTGAGGATGTTCGATCTCGTAAGTTGACCATCGCAAGGGGAGAAGGGGAAGTCCATGGAAAACTTTATAATCTGGAACAGGAGTTTGGATTAGGGGACCAGATTATCTTTGTATAGTTGAAGTGGATTGAAGTGAAAAGACACTTCCGGTATTTTAAACGCTTAAAAACTTCGGTCCCTGAAACGACCTCTAAGATACTTTTTACAAAACCTTATATTTTCTCCAGGCTTCTCCCAGTAACATCCCCCGTTGAAGTTCTTCCCGTACGAGGTTTTCTTTTTCCACCTTCTCAAAAGCTTTAGCAATCACTTCCTTTTCAAGGGCTTTCGGAATCACAACGATCCCATCTTGATCGGCAAAGAGAATATCCCCGGGATGGATGGTGGCATCTCCGGACTCCACAGGGCAATTGTAAGCAATGGCGACGCTTCGACCCATAGAATCTAAGGGGCTTACCCCGATGGCAAAGACCGGGAAACGCATTTCCCGGATTACTCGAACGTCCCGGCAAAGCCCATCGATGATCACACCCCGTGCACCCCGGGCTCGGGTAGCTGTTGAAAATAATTCCCCCCAGAGGGCGGCTCGGGTAGATCCGTTGGCGCAAACCAGAGCGATTTGTCCTTCTTTTAAGCTGTCCATGGCTTCGATCATCAGTTTATAGGGTTCCTGATAAATTTCAAAAATATCCGCCATCAAAATCGGCATGGCCCTTCCGGTGAGAACAATTCCGTCATAAAGGGGACGAATTTGACGGCTCAACGTGTGTTGCCGAATTCCTAATCCATCTAAAATATCGGAAATAACCGAGGAGTAAAGTTTTTCCGTCATTCTATCGAACATCTCTGTGTCATTTTTGAATTGCATGGTCAATAGCCAGGAGGCAGAGGTAGTGGAGAGGAAACAGTTCTTCTTGCCGTTTCCCTGCCTTCCACCTGCAGCTCCCTGTCTTTCAGTTCCAAATTGCCAGATCCCGCATCAAAAATCGAATCAACTTGCGAATTTGTTCTTCTCCGGAAAAGGTTTCCAGAAGGATTTGTTTTTCATGGACATCCAAAGCCAGGATGGATATAACAAAATAAGTAATATCTTGTGGGTCTACCAGGAGATCTAAGGAGGAAAGGATACGATCGGCCTGTTTATATCGAAAAGAAATGACTTGTTTAAACATTTTAACCAGTTGCCGGGTAAGGATCGTCAAGTCTTCTGAGGACTCAAACCGATCCCTTATGCTTTCAATTCTGGCTACCCGATACGGCTCATCTACCTCCACATACTCCAGGATTCTAATTTTACTCACCCCTCGAACCAGGATATTCATGTTTCCATTGGGGAGTTTTGTGGATTTAATAATTTGCCCCATTCCACCTACTTCATAAGGTGTAGGGTCCTCCTCTTTTTCCCAATTCTTTCTGAGCAGAATAATCCCGAGAAGCCTGTTACCCTTTAGACAATCATGAATCATTTTCTTGTATCTGGGTTCAAAGATATAAAGGGGTAAAAGCATGTTTGGAAATAAAACCACATTGGGAAGAGGAAACAAGGGAAGACTTTCCGGTAGTTGGGATAAATCGGTAAACTGAGAGTTTTCAAAATATTCCATTTAAAATGGCCTCTTTTCCTTTCCCTGCCTTCGATTAATTCAGGACCAGCTCCTGTGAAGAAGATCGGGAACCGGAATATTTTACCCATCCAGCATTTGAAGAACAAAATCTTGATCCCTTGGGTCCCTATCAAACGGGATCTTATTCCCAGGAGCCGTCCTCAGGGCTATGGAACTTCATGAATCGTCCACAAGGGATTCCTAGATGCAAGTTTTATTAGACGGAGCCTTTTCGAAAGGCCCGACCCGGTAGAACCTCTCGCTGCTCCCCTTCATCTACCACCAAAGTTCCATTCACAATCACATATTCAATACCTCGTGGATATTGGACAGGATCTTCGTAAGTTGCCCGATCTATAACCGTTTCTGGATTAAAAACAGTAATATTAGCCCGCATTCCTTCCTCTATCAACCCTTCATGTTTTAAACCCAGGCGTTTAGCGGGCAGGTAAGTCATTTTACGAATCGCTTCCTCCAAAGTTAGAACTTCTTTCTCCCGGCAGTATCTCCCCAGGATTCGAGGGTAGGTACCATAAGCTCTTGGATGGGGTTTTCCCCCTAAAAGCCCGTCTGTTCCGACCATTTGATAAGGAAGTTTCATGATCGTTGTAATGTCTTCTTCGTGGATGCTAAAGACAATCATAGAAACTCCCAGGTTCTCTTCGACCAGGAGGTCAAAAATAAAATCGTAGGGATCTTTTTCAAGCATCTGGGCTGCAGTGATGAGATTTTTTCCTATCAGATTTTTATTTTTTTCAGAGGAGATATCGCTTATAAAGATGTTCTCAAATCCTACTGCCTGGATAAGGTTATCCCATGGAGAAGGACCTTTCTGATCGATACTCGCTCGAATTTCTGCCCGAGACTTTGGATCTTTAAGTCGTTCAATGGCTTTCTGAACCCCCCCTTCATAAACCCAGGGTGGCAAAACAGCTCCCAAAGTTGTACTTCCGGCTGTATAGGGGTACTGGTCACAGGTAATATCCATTCCTTTATCGATATGGGCATTGATCAACCGGAGGACCTCCCCCAGCTTGGGTCGGTTGGCCGGACCGGCTACCTTCATATGGGAGAAGTGAATGGGAACCTGGGTGGCCATCCCAACTTCCAGGATTTCTTTAACTGCCTCCACAATAAAATCGAATTCACTCCGGAGGTGAACAACAAATATCCCCTCGTGTCGGGCTACTACTTCACAGAGCTTGATTAATTCCGGGGTCTTGGCATAGCAGCAAGGAGGATAAACGAGCCCTGTAGATAGACCAAAAGCTCCCTGCTGAAGAGACTCTTCCAGCAGTCGGACCATGGTAGCCAGTTCCTGATCGGTCGGTTCTCGATTTTCCATTCCCATCGCTTCGGCCCTTAAATTACCATGGGGTACCAACATCGCCACATTTACGGCGGTTCTCCGGTTTAATCGGTTCAAATAATCATCAATACTTCGCCACGTCCATTCCACCCCCCCATCGCCAAGAATCCCCGCAAGCTGAACTTTCCATTGAGGAATGGTCTTCTCGCTCACGGGGGCTACCGAGATTCCATCCTGCCCGAGAAGCTCTGTGGTGATTCCCTGTCTGATTTTTGGTGAGGCGGAAGGCTTTTTAAGGAGCATGAGCTCCGAATGGCTGTGCATATCCAGGAATCCTGGACAAATAACCAATCCTGTACAATTAATACGTTGATACGCTTCGACTTCAAATAGATCTCCAATTTCGACAATTTCATTGCTATCAATTCCTACATCAGCCGCATATCGACTACGCCCGGAGCCATCTATAATAGTTCCTTTCTCCAAAATAAGGTCTAACATAACTTGCTCTCCCCCATCTCTCCATCGACTCAACCGCTCATCGACGCAACGGTATTAAAGTTATTAAGCCTCTTTTATTGATTCCCTTATTTGAGATCTTTTCCCTAACTTTTGTATTTATTTGATAATAAATTTGCTGAAAAGTCAATATTTTTTTCTAAATCCTTTCCACGCTTAAAACCGTGTCAAAAAGGTATAACTCTCCGATTACTATGAAATTTTCTTTTTAAACCTTGTCAAAATGACACGATCTTCTGGAGATTTTCAAAGGAGTATGTCACTATGGCATACTTCTTCTGGAAAGAAAAAATACCCATTCTGGCATCGTTAATTCCGGTTCTATGCTATTAGAATTTGATTTTCAGGCTTTGAATCTTATACCAATCTGAAACAAAAATCCTGGTATTAACCTTGCTACACTTAAGAAGTGCAGCCAGACTTGATACATACAAAAGCCTTACGAGGGGTTCCGAGTAGATTGTAAGGAAAAGAGATCTA
Source organism: bacterium (assembly GCA_030550175.1). Lineage (GTDB taxonomy): Bacteria > Moduliflexota > Moduliflexia > Moduliflexales > JAUQPW01 > JAUQPW01. Next base: position 54,617 of record JAUQPW010000016.1, on the reverse strand, counting down.
AAAAGAATCTTTAATTCCCCTTCAGCAGAAAGGGGATCTTATTGGGAGGAGGAATTTTTATCCGATGATTTTCAAACTCAAAATTCCGGGGAAGGGTGAAAGAAGGCGAAGGTTAGAAAAGCTAAAAAACAGATAAAAGCCGGCTGCACGATAAAATTTTTAAGAAAGTGAAATCCAAGATTTATTAGATTTCAAATAATCATAAGGAGAAACAAACCATGCATCAATTAGCTTTGTTATCTGAATTGAATCGAATCGATGAGCAAATTGGATCTCTGCAAGAGAATCCTTCGAGGAATGGGGAAACGCCTAAGCTTTTATCTGAACTCATGAGAAATCGAGAAGATATCGTAGGTCAAATCGATGAGAAGTTCCGGAGAGCTTTTGAAAGGCTTCAAACCCGCTATAAAGGAAGAGTTCTCTCCAAGGTCGTCGATAATTCATGTTCTTCCTGTAACATAGGAATATCCAGTCTTTCTCTCAATGCGCTTAAAAATCGAGGAGAACTCACTTTCTGCGAATACTGCGGACGTATTCTTGTTTACTGAAAACAATAACGACTTTAGTCGTTCTTAGAGATCCCTACAGGTAACGACTAAAGTCGTTACAATCGATCTGTACAAATTATTTAGAGATAAAGGATTTGACGCCAAATTCCTCGGCTAACCTTTTAATCTGATTCCAGGTTTCATCTTCCACAAAAATTCCTTTTTTAAGTCGTTTTTTCTCTTCCCTATATTCAGGTTCTCCGGGTACCAGAATTTCATCAACTCCCGGCATACACGGAGAAGTTTTGATGTATCGGATCAAGTCCAGGACTTGACGTTTAAATTCTTCAACCGGGATAAAGGTGGCCACGTCGATGACGATGACGACCGTTCCGTTACTGATCCGGGATGCCTTTTCATTACTATAACCGTTCCTGGCCAGAATTCCGGTAAGAATTTCTATCATAAAGGCTAACCCATAGCCTTTATGGCCTGCCGTAAGTCCTCCCAAGGGTAAAATGGCGGCACGAGGGGGATTTGCGTAGAGAGCCTCAGGATCGTTGACAGGATTTCCATCAATCCCAATAAGCCAGCCATCCGGTGTCTTCTGTTTACGATTTCTTTTAATGCGTACCTTTCCTTCTGCAACCACACTGGTTGCCATATCCAAAATAAGGGGAACCTCTCCGGCCGTTGGGACGGCGATAGAAATGGGGTTAGTAGCCAATCTTTTGGCCGTTCCTCCAAAAGGGGCCACGCTTTGACCCGCACCTCCTGCATTTACCATAATAATCCCGATCATGTCTTGCTGGGCAGCCATCTGGGGATAATCCCCAAGTCTTCCAATGTGATTGGAGTTGTAAACATTTACAATACTGATTTTCTGAGCACGGGCTTTCTCAATGGCAATCTCCGTGGCTCTTTTAGCTATGACCTGACCAAATCCCCAGTTTCCGTTAATAAGGGCGGTAGAAGGGGTTTCTTGAACTATCTGAATGGGTGCTCCGGGAACCAGATGACCAGCTTTGATCTCCCCAACATACTGGGGAACCCGAATCACCCCATGGGAGTCATGACCGGCCAGATTGGCTCTAACCAGAAAATCGGCTACTAAATCAGCTTCTGCTTTGGGAGCTCCGGCAGCTTGAAAAACATCGGAGCTCGCCTGTCTGAGTTCTTCAGGTTTAAAGATAGGCATTTCTTAAAATAGAAACAGGAGTAACGAAAATTTACAAGATTTTTATGTTCCTTGTATCTTGCCGATCTTGTTAATCCTGTCTGAAGTTCTTGAGGATGACGATTAAAAACTCACCTTCTGGATTTTGCTTCTCTATATCCTTAAACCCTAATCATAAACCCGGTTCCCTGTCAATGAATTTATCAGGGGAAGTAGAGGGATAAGGGGAGGGTGGAGGGACCCCTTGCAGATCAACCGAAAAGCCGTATTTTGCTCCCTGGTACGTCTGACGACGTTCCAGTTCCTGATCGATACGGGCAAGGACCCTGGCTTTGTCAAGGGCCCAGTCGGGGGCTATATGGATATCCCGGGGACCTTCGCCGGTTAATCGGTGGATAAGCATTTGCGGCGGCAGGTACTCTAAAAACTCACAAACAAGATCCACATACTCTTCTAACTCCAGGACCCGTAGCTCACCTCGTGCGTACTGTTTGGCCATGGCCGTTCCTTTGAGGATATGAAGGAGGTGAATCTTGATGCCGTCGAGGCCCAGGGCTGCAATAATTTTGGCCGTTTCCATCATCTCCTCCCGGCTCTCTCCCGGGAGCCCCAAAATGACATGGATACAGATCCGAATACCTTTACGTTTCTTGGTTCTCAGTACGGCATCGATAAAGTGCGAAAGACCGTGGGCCCGGTTGATCATTTTTAAGGTTTTAAAATGGGCCGATTGAATCCCATACTCTACCCAGAAGTAAAATCGTTCGGCGTATTTCTCCAGGACATCCAGAACTGGCTCTGGAACACAATCTGGTCGGGTACCTACGGAAATCCCCACAACATCTTCATGATCGGTGACCTGGCTGTAAATCTTATCTAAAACCTCGGGCGGTGCGTAAGTATTGGTAAAGGCCTGGAAATAAGCAATAAATTTTTGAGCTTTGTACCTGCGCCGCATGGCTTCCATTCCCTGTTGAAGTTGTTCACGGATAGCTACGGTTGCATCATAAGCTCGAGGCCCGGAACCACGTTCATCGCAAAAAGTACAACCGCCATAGGTCAATAATCCATCCCGGTTCGGGCAGGTAAATCCGGCATCCAGGGTCACCCGATAAACCTTTTCCCCAAACAGTTCCTTCAAATGATCACTGAAAGCCCGATATCTTTTTTTCCCTCCGAAAAAGGGAATCTCCTCTTGTTCTGATTTTTGAACCCTGTTTTCCATATCTATAAAATACTAAGAATACTTAAACAACATGTCAAGAAGAACCCTTACGTACCTGTATCAACTTAGTAGGTGGAAAAAGAAACACCCCCCCTGGTCCCCCCTCCAGGGGGGACTTCAGCAGCAGCAACCCCACGTCAGTCCCGCCCCCCTTCCCCCCGTATACGGGGGGATTAAAGGGGGGCCAGGGGGGTGTTCAGACAGAAAAAGTGACACCTACTAAATTGTTACAGTTACACCCTTACGATTCCATTTGACAAAAACCTCGAAGGTATACTACAACATGAAAAGATCGTCGTAATGAACATCAAGAACTTCTAAAAGCTATCAACAGGTCGCCCCGCCGGGGCTAATAATTCTTACCTTGGTGCCTATGGGAGGTCGGGGGCGAAGGGAGAAGGGATATAACATGGGCAATCCAAAAAATCTGGGAAAAATAGGAGAAGGGATGGCCCTCCAATATCTCGAAGGGTTAGGGTATCAGATTCGAGCCGTCAATTTTCGATGTAAACTCGGAGAGATTGATATCATTGCAGAGGACCGGAAGGTCATTGTCTTTATAGAGGTAAGAACACGAAAATCCGAAGCTTTGGGTCCGGCTTACAATTCGGTGACCTATCCTAAACAGCAGCAAGTTAAAAAGGTAGCTTTATACTATATCAGTCAGAATAACCTGATAAATACCCAGTTTCGATTCGATGTGATCGGGATTTACCTGTCTGACTCAAAAAGCCAGAAACCTCGCATAGACCATATTCAAAACGCTTTTTAATTGTCTAGCTACCCGGGCACTTTAAGAAACAGGGGAGCAGGAAAAGGTAATTTTTTCCTTTTCAGGCCCTGGGTTTATTAGAATGTTCCGGTGGCCAGATGACTCCTTTCAAGGATGAGTGAGATCCATGGCGGTGTTTTAGTGGCTAAAACCCTCAAAAAAGAAGGGGTTCGATATCTTTTTACCTTAAATGGTGGGCACATTGGTCCTATTTTAGATGCCTGTATCGATGAAGGGATTACCGTGATCGATACCCGGCACGAAGAGGCCGCCGTCCATATGGCCCATGGCTGGTCCTGGGCTACAGGAGAGATAGGTTTTGCGACGGTTACGGCAGGTCCGGGAGTTACCAATGCGGCAACCGGAGTAGCCAATGCCTGGTCTTCGGGTAATCCCGTTATTCTCTTGGGAGGGCGCCCACCCTTGAAGCAATTTGGGATGGGGGGGTTTCATGAAATGGATCAAATAGCCTTCATGAGGCCCATTACCAAGTGGTCTGAATCGATCCTGGAGACAGAGCGTATTCCTGAATTTATAAGCCGGGCGATTCGCATTGCCGTTACCGGAAGACCCGGCCCTGTTTTTCTAGATATCCCGGGAGACATCTTACGAAATCGGGTCAAACCGGAAAACGTCTGGTTTCCTGCCTGCTATAAGCCGGAAGCGAGGGTTCAAGGAGATCCCTCCGCTGTAGAAAAAGCCGTAAAACTTTTATCCGAATCCCAAAGACCACTTTTGGTGGCAGGTCAGGGGGTCTGGAGGTCGCAAGCCACCCAGGAACTTCGGGATTTTGTAGAGGCATTTCGAATTCCCGTATGGCTCACCCATAATGGGCGGGGTCTCGTGCCGGCAGGTCATCCGCTTTACTTTCCGGCAGCACGATCCTTCGCATTGAAAAATGCCGATGTTATTTTGGTAATCGGAGCCCGATTTAACTATGTTTTGGCCTATGGGCGCCCACCCCGTTTTAATGAAAAAGCAAAAGCCATCCAGGTGGATATCGATCCTCAACAAATAGGCCATAATCGGGATGTAGAAGTAGGGATCGTGGGGGATGCCCGGGCAGTGCTCAAACAGCTCCTTCAAGCCCTGGAGGAAAGGTCGTTAACTCGTCGAGAGGCTTTCACCACCTGGATTGAAGCTCTTCGGGAAAAAGACCGAACCGCTCGACAAAGTCTGGAAGCCGCACTGAACAGTCCGGCAGTTCCCATCCATCCCCTTCGACTATGCAAAGAGATCCGAAATTTTGTGAATCGCGATGCCACCCTTGTAGTAGATGGGGGAGATATCCTTTCCTTTGCCCGGATCAGTCTGGAAAGTTACGAACCCAATCACTGGCTGGATGCTGGAACATTCGGTTGTTTGGGTCAAGGGTTACCCTTTGCCCTGGCTGCCAAGTTGGCCCGACCCCATCAACAAGTCCTCCTTTTAGTTGGGGATGGTTCCTTTGGATTTCACGCCATGGAGATGGATACCGCAGTACGACACAACCTCCCCATTGTCGTGGTAATCAGCAACAATGCCTCCTGGGCCATCGAGAAGTATAACCAGCAAGTGGAGTTTAAAAGGACCATTGCAACCGATTTACGATATTCCCACTACGAAGAGATGGTCAAAGCACTGGGAGGTTTCGGGATTTACGTGGAAAAACCGGAAGAGATACGACCTGCCTTAGAAAAAGCCTTTTCCTCCGGACTTCCCTCTTGTATCAACGTAAAAACCGATCCCCAAGCGGTCAGTCCTGATAGCCGGAGAGAAATAGGTACGGTTCCCACCGATCAAACCCTTCGCTATGAAAAATAAAAAATAAAAGGATGAGTATGAAAATTGCAGCTATCTTAGATAGTACGTAGTGGTAAAAACCTTTTAGTCTTTTAATTTTGTGGGAGCCAAGTGGATGGGTATTAGTCATGTTAAGCTGATTCAAGTGAGAAATGAGGATATCCTAGTAGAATATATCGTCCAATCCTTCGACTTTAATCCCCTGGGGGAATGGGAACAAATCGGACGACTTCTTATCAATAAACAAGAGAAAACCTACGAATTTCTACCGTCTAAAATATGGACGGATTATAAAGCCGTTCCACCCTCGATCTTCTACTTAGAAAAGGCTGAAAGAGATCTCCTTCTTCAAACTCAATACAAGGATTATAGATGGAAATCGGGGGCTCTTCGAATTCATCACTGGGCTACCTCATTTATAGATGAAAATTCCTTCCCACTTCAGTTTCCACCTGTCTTTTCATTGGATTCCGAGATAGAAGAAAATAGGTGGGAGATTTCATCCTAAAAAGGGGGTATATCGGTCGGTCAGTTTAGTGGGGAGTTGGGATTCATTTTAAAATGACTCATGGACGTTGTTAAATCTCTGTTATACTTTGTAATCGCAGGCCTGTGTGAAATAGGAGGGGGGTATCTGGTTTGGCTTTGGTTGCGAGAAGGTAAGAGTCCCTGGCTTGCGTTTATAGGGGCATTGATTTTATTTCTTTACGGTGTCATCCCAACCTTGCAACCTGCAAACTTTGGTCGCGTGTATGCGGCTTATGGGGGTGTTTTTATTGTTCTTTCTATTCTTTGGGGATGGCAGGTGGATCGGATAACTCCAGACAGATTTGATATCATCGGAGGTTGCATAGCCCTCGTGGGGGTATTGGTGATAATGTATTGGCCGAGGGGGTGAAGGCCCGACCTAAGACGTAGAATTTTCCCCCCTTGCATTTTTTCGTAAGTTATTGATTTGGTTTATCCACGAAGAGCTATATTTGAGACACGGGGTTCTGGGACGCAGGAAAATGTCTCCGTGTCTCCGCGTCCCTGTGTCCCCGCGTCCCAGTACCTCATATCCCAAACAGGGTCCTTCCTGGCTTAATAGTTAAAAACTGCCCTTATTGATAGGCATCGTGTTTACTCCGGCGCTGACTGATATGTTCTTCTACGGTTCCTTTCGTGACTACCTCGTAGAGGATTGCATGTTTTCCTTCTCGGCGCCTTAAAATCCGACCCAACCGCTGTACGTGTTCCCGGACACTTCCGGATCCGGAGAGAATGATAGCCACATTGGCCTCCGGCACATTAACACCCTCATTGAGTACTTTAGAAGTAACCAGAACGGAATAATCTCCCCGGTTGAAAGCTTCCAGAATGGCTTTTCGCTCCTTCGTATCCGTTTGATGGGTAATAGCCGGGATCAGAAAAGTCTGACTGATGGTATAAACCGTTTCGTTATCTGCGGTAAAAATAATCACCCGATCCCTGGCATGTTGTTTTAGAAGAGATTCCAGGGCCCTGAGCTTGGAGGAGGTTCCCATGGAAATTTTCCTGGAGGTTTGATAAGCCAGCATAGCGCGACGGCCCTCCGGAGTCCGGGAGCTATGAATGATAAATTGTTTCCATCCTTCGATACTGGATAAGGACAAACTGTGTTCCCGAATGAAACTGTCAATTTCTTGCCGGGCGGTGTTGTACTCGACCTGTTCTTCCGAGGAAAGGCGCACTCGGATCTTTCTTACCTCGTAATCGGACAGATATTCTCCGGCCAGATCTTTAATTCCCTTTCTGTAAACAACTGGCCCTACCAGATCTTCCAGGAGGACATGCCGACCGTCTGCCCGTTCCAGGGTTGCCGTTAGGGCCAATCGATAGGGGGCTATGCACATTTCTGCCGCATGGGCATACATGGGTCCAGGAAGGTGATGACACTCGTCGAAGATGATAAGCCCCCAGCGATGACCGATACGTTCCATGTGGTTGGTGGCACTGTCATAGGTGGTAACCGTTAAAGAATTCAGCTCGTAGTATCCCCCTCCCAGAAGACCAACCTGATTACCCCCAAAAGTCGCACTTAGAAGATCGTACCATTGATTCATTAAATCCAGGGTCGGTACCACGACCAGGGTACTGCGTTGCGTCAGTTCGATGGCCATTTGCGCCACATAACTCTTCCCGGCTCCCGTAGGAAGCTCAATAATACCTAAAAATTTGTTTGCCTGCCAGGCTTCAATAGCCTCTCGCTGAAAAGGATGGGGATCAAACTGGAGTCGGCTGGTCAGCTGAAGTTTTTGATAGGCCGGGACACGATCTTCAAAAGAAATTCGGTTTTTCTTAAAATATTCTACCACCCAACGGTACCGATACCCCGGGGTGCGGTATTTGTCAACCCGGTTGTCGAAAATAAACTCCGGAGGAATCGACAAAGAAGCCGGTACCTCATCTAAAATTAAGGTACCTTTATCAAAGAGAAGTTTCATAAACCTTCATACGAATAAATCCCTAACCTGGATTCCCCATCCCGGCACTACATTTCCACCCTCCAGCATATTTTGTTCAGTCAAATATATAACGCGGCTATCGGAGTAATAAACAACTACGGTACGTTTGCGTGGATTGATTACAATAACCATCTGAACTCCAGAGCTGAGCCATTCGAAGACTTTTTCTTCAACATTACTATAAATGTCATTAGGTGAAATAATCTCGACAGCTAGATTTGGAGCTGGGAAGTATCCTGAAACATTCCCCGTAGCTTCAACTCGTTCCCGACTGATAAAAGCAACATCTGGTGCTCGAACCGTATCAGGATCAGAAGCCAGTTTAAACCCAGTTTCTACTAAGACGACTCCAAGATTGTTTGCTGTAACATGTTGTTCAAGTGATCCTACTATTTTTGCAGCCAATTTCCCATATTCATATCCAGGTGGTGCCATTTTTCTTAACTCTCCTTTGACAAGCTCGTATCGGAAACCATCATCTGGCATCTTGAGCAGGTCCTCTGCTGTCATGACCTGAGTCGTTACAGACATAATAGATTAACCTCCTGAGTCTGAGTTTATCCTTCTCCACTAACAGGATTAGTAAGGTTTTTTGTTTTCTAAATCCTGCTAATTCTGTCATTCCTATCTAAAACTTATACGCTTCGGGATCCGGCTTAACCGCTCGGGTCAGCCAGAGAGGTCTTCGCAGGCCGTTGGGCCCTGGAGCCGGGCGCGTCTGCTTGAGCCATTCCCGGTAAACCTGGAAGGCTTTTTGGGTATCTACAAAGATATCTCCGTAGCGGTCGTCAGGTCCGGCTTTTTCTACTTTAACCTTCTGGTGCCAGCAGTGTTGTCCACTGACAGGGTCAGGATGAACGGGGAAGGTCAGGTTTTGATGGACCCCGGCATCACTCCACCAGATCCGTTCAGAGTCCGGATCATCACTTTTGAAGGGACGAATCCCCTCCAATTGTCGCATACGCCACTTTCCCCCGGGTTCGCTTTCCAGACTAACCAGGGCCGTAGACCAACGCTCGCCTCCCATATCGGGCTTCAGTCGCCACCGTCCCAGGTGATGGGAACAGGCAATCACACCGGGGCGAATGCCTTCGGTGATCCAGACTTTGTTAACAAAATATCCAATCTCGGTATTCACTTTAATCAGATCACCTGTTTTTACTCCTAACCGCTGCGCATCTTCAGGATGAATCCAAACAGGATTGGTATGGGAGATTTCGTAAAGGGATTTGGCATTGCCCGATCGGGTATGGATCAAAGTTGGTAATCGAAAGGTAGGGATTAGAACGTATTCCCCTTTATTAGGGTCTATGTGGCTCCAGTGTACATGGCTTCTAATATAACCGGGAATGGCATATTCCGGCCATTTCCACTGCTTCAGGGTTTTGGAATAAAACTCCAACTTTCGGGAAGGTGTGGGAAAGCCTATGTAGGCTTTCCCATCGATTTCAACTCCGATAGGTTGTCCGGCCCGGGTGATAACTCCGGTTTTAGTATTTATAGCTACTACCCCTAATTCCCGGGGTTTCAATTCCTTTTCATGGGCTTTATAAACCTTATCTTCAACGAGGAAAGTCCCATACTTCCGCATGTATTCCAGGGGTGTAAGTCCTTCAGCTCGGGCTTTTTCCGGTAAACCGGGTACACTGTTTTCAAAAATCCAGCGGTAGTATTCTTCAACGGTTACTTTCTGCCCGGGTCGATAGGGAGATTCAAAATAAGGTCGAATTCCCAGACTTCCATCCGGGTCTATTCGCCAGGAAAGCTCGATCCAGAACTCGTCCTCTTCCCACACCTCACCCGGGTTGGCCTGATAGGTATATTCTATCTTTTGGCCCAGTTTTTCCAGGGCGACTCGAAGAACAGGTTGACGGAAACTGATCCATTTAGCTGCATGGGTTTCCTGGCTCTGGATATCGTGTCGCTCTGCTCCAACCCCCATGGGAAGTATATAATCTGCAAACCAGGCCGTTTCATTCCAAACGGGAGTTAAAGCGGCATGGAGTTCGATTTTACTTTCATCGCATAGAACCTCTATCCAGCTAAACCCATCGGGATTAGTCCAGACTGGGTTATAGACCCGGGTAAAGTAAACACTTAACTTCCCGCGTCCTTCTTTTAAAAAGTGGGGAAGCAGGAAGCTCAATTCATGATGGGCCAGGGGATATTCTTTGGGCCAGAGAAGCTCGTTCCAGATTTTCTGGGGTGGAGGTTTGATAAAGGGGGTTGGAACAAATTTATCCCACGTGTTAGGGGAGGTCCCTCCTGGGGTTCCCACGCTTCCGGTTAAAACGTTGAGGAATTCTAAAGCCCTGGCAACCTGCCAGCCTCCCAGATTGCCTGCCGCAGTATTGCGCCATATGTGGGTAGAGAAAGCCGATCCTGCTTTTCCTATCTCTCGGGCGACCTGGACGATCAATTGAGCCGAAACCTTGCTTTCTTGTTCGGCAAACTCAGGGGTATAGACGGCATAAATTTCTTTGAGCTTATTCAGGAAATTCTCAAAGGTTACCCCTTTGTTCGTGGTACGAGGGTGGGAAAGGGTGGGAGGATGGGAGGGTGAAGAGGTAGGAGATGCTCTCCGACTCCCATCCTCCTGTACTTCCACACTGTCATTCTCCAGGTCCAGCATATATTCCTGCCAATTTGTCCAACGACGTAAAAATTCCCGATCATAAAGTTCTTCTTGTAAAAGGATGTTAGCTATGGCCAGCAGAATGACTGCTTCCGTTCCGGGCCAGGGAGCCAGCCAGTAGTCGGCCATGGAGGCCGTATTGGAGAGGCGGGTATCGATGACGGCCAGTTTAGCCCCTCGCATTTTTCCCTCGATGATCCGTTGGGCATGGGGATTGAAATAGTGGCCTGTTTCCAGATGGGAACTGAGGAGCAGGATAAATTTAGCATGGGCATGATCGGGAGACGGTCGATCCATGCCATGCCAGAGGGCATAGCCAGTCCGGGCACTGGCCGAACAAACATTGGTATGGCTGTTATGCCCATCTACTCCCCAGGCCTGCAAAACACGATCCATATACCCATCATGGCCTGGACGCCCCACATGGTACATGATTTCATGGCGACGACCTTCCTGAAGAGCCGCTCGAATTCGCGTGGCAAAAACCTCTAAAACCTCATGCCAGGTCGTTCGCTCCCACTTTCCTTCTCCGCGCTTACCTACCCGTTTAAGGGGATAGAGAATTCTTTCAGGATCCCGGATTTGATCGATGGTAGCCGGCCCCTTGGCACAGGTTCGACCCCGGCTGGCAGGGTGGAAAGGATTCCCTTCCAGTTTGGTGATCTGCAGGGTTTCTTTATCTACATAAGCTAAAAGACCACACGCCGCCTCACAGTTAAAACAAGCCGTTGGAATAAGCAGGTAATTCTTTTGAACTTTCTTTGGCCACCGGGTAGAATCATACTCGACCCAATTATCCCACTTCTCCGGCGGTGGTGCATTCCATAATTGATTCATAAGACAAGTAGGGGAGTATGGAGGTATGGGAGTAGGGAGGGATTTATACCCACACTCCCACACCCCATACTCCCCCACTCCCCTACTCCCATACCTCCATACTCCCCTACTTCCATACCTCCACATCCCCACACTCCCCTACTAACTCAAAGGTATCGATTGACCTGCCATAACGCGAACGTGCTCAAAGGCCAGAAGTCCCCCTAAGCTCAACAGGGGTGCAAGAAAGTTGGCCGGGGAGATAAACATAGAGGTGTTTCCTGAAAGTAGTAAAGCAAGGGGTATAAAACCCAGGAGAATCAAAACTATCCAATATATCACCTTATAAGGTCTTGAAGAGGGTTGACGTGGGGTTCCTGCCCATTCTGATAAAACGCCCAGTATTCCACAGATAGAGAGAAGCAAGCCAAGCAGAGTCAAGGCTTCTGTAGGTGCTAAGAGGAGGGATAGGGGCAGTACATGTCCCATAAAGAGGACCCCTCCCCAGAAGAGAAATTTATAAGGACCCTTTACAATAAGGCGAACCACCCTCTGGATATCCCGGTTGGAGTGGGGCATCAGCAATTCACCTGCCAGGATGATAAAAGCATTTATCAGCAGGCTTCCTATCAGGATGATGTTCAAAGTTTGAACGGTCGATCCCAAAACCTTTACGGAACCGGTCGAAAAGGTTGGGAGTATTACCGACAATAACAGGAGCATGGCAGCTCCTGCCAACACGGCCTGAACCAGAAGGTGAATCGGCATCAGAGGGCTTTGCCAAAAATCTCTTCCCTCTGCCTGACCAAATAAAAATCCGGTGTAAATTGCGCTGAGAATAGCTAAGATGATCCCAGGCCAGAAAAGCGTTGCTCTAAGTCCGGTCCAGGGGAATTGTCGGGTTTCCTCTCCCCCAATCAGAGTCGCCAAAAACCAGAGGGATAGAATGAGCCCGTAAATAACCAGGATATAAGCGCCTCGGGTTAGCCAGGACCGCCATTGTGGTTTTGTAAGAACGAAGAAGAACCGCTCAGGTCGTTTTAAGTCCGCAATGAGAAGGACCGTAGTGAGTGCCAAAAAAATGAGGGCCAGCAAGGGTCCTCCCCATTTAAACAAGGTACTTTCGGATAAAGCCGATCCTTCCGTCCGCCCGTACAGGTAGGGAAGGAACACCGATAAAAGGAAGGTACCTGCTGCAATGGATTTAGTCCAGATATAGAGGGAGATTTTCCCACCCCAGGGTTTAGGATGGTTCACATTATAAACGGTCCGGGCCGTCAACGGGGTTTTATCATCCAATCCGTCGGATTCCCTCGATTCCGGACTCCCCCCATCTTCTCCCATTAACTTAGCCAGAAACTTTTTTCGGGCCAGATCCGATTCTTCCCCAACAGGCGTCCTTTGCCCTTGTATCTCGGAAAATCCCTCCATTTCCCTATCTCCGCGTTTCCGAGTCTCTGAAGGTCTTGAATTTTCCAGGTCCTTTTTAGCGGGTATCTCTGCCCACAGGTAAGTATTGGAAATCGGAGCCGTACCTGGAGTGAGGAGGGTACTATCGGCATTGAGGTAGTAAAGTTTAGGATAGGTTCCCTGTTCCGGTTTCCTTACCTGTACAACTTCTCGGGCTATAATTTGAGAAACTTTGCTGGTGGGGTCATCTAAATCTCCTGAAATTATGGCTTCTTCCGGGCAGACGATTTCACAGGCCGGTTTAAGGTTAACTTCCACACGATGGGCGCAGAAATGGCATTTTGCTGCCGTTTGGGTTTCCGGATCCAGGTAAAGAGCGTCATAGGGGCAGGCTTGCATACAGGATTTGCAGCCAATACAACGCTCCTGGTCAAAATCAACGATCCCATCCGATCTTTTGAAAAGGGCGGCGGTGGGGCAGATAAAAACGCAAGGAGGATTATCACAGTGGTTACAGCGAAGAACTGCAAAATATCTACGGGTGTTCGGAAATTCTCCTTTTTCGATATACTTCACCCATGTCCGATTCACTCCCAAAGGAACTCGATTCTCTTCTTTGCAGGCAACTGTACAGGCATGACAACCGATACATTTACGATGATCTATGACAAAACCGTATCGCATTAAAAAAGAAGTATGGGAGTGTGGAAGTGTGGAAGTGTGGAAGTGTGGGAGTGTGGGCGAGTCTCCACCCCCATACTCCCATACTCCCACACTCCCATACTCCCATACTCCCTACCCCCCATACTCCCATACTCCCTACCCCCATACTCCCATACTCCTACACTCCCACGCTATTCCTCGCCCTTCTCTCGTTTCGCTTCTTCAATGATTTTCGCCTGGAGGTGACTGGGGACTTCCTCATAATGGGAGAATTCCATGGTGTAGTCTCCACGCCCACCGGTGATGGAACGTAAGGCGGGAGAGTATTTTAACATCTCAGCCAGGGGTACATGAGCCCGAATTCGTTGGATTCCACCTTGAGAATCCATTCCCAGAACGCGGCCTCTTCGACTGTTGAGGTCTCCGATGATATCCCCCATGTATTCTTCTGGAGCCGTTACCTCCACCAGCATGATAGGTTCCAGGAGGGTTGGATTGCATTTTTTCATGCCTTCTTTAAATCCAATGGAAGCCGCGATTTTGAAGGCCATTTCCGAAGAATCTACTTCATGATAGGAACCGTCAAAAAGGGTAATTTTGATGTCTGTGACCGGGTAGCCTGCCAAGACTCCGGATTGAATAGCCTCAAGAAGCCCCTTTTCAACAGCCGGAATATATTGCTTGGGAACGACACCGCCGACGATTTCTTCGGCAAATTCAAATCCTTTTCCACGGGGTAGTGGTTCCAGTCTTAACCAGGTATCTCCGTATTGTCCTCGACCTCCTGATTGCTTTTTATATTTACCCTGGACTTCGGTTTTCGATTTGATGGTTTCCTTATAAGGGACCTTGGGGGTTTTAAGATCTACTTCCACCCCATAACGGTTCTTGAGCTTATCGATAGCGACCTCCACATGGAGTTGCCCCATCCCGGATACGAGAAGTTCCTTTGTTTGGGGATCCCGATGATATCTCAGGGCCGGATCTTCCTGATTAATTCGGGCAAGGGCCGCACTGATTTTTTCTTCATCTCCTCTGGACTTGGGTTCGATGGCGAAGGAAATAACCGGTTGTGGAAACTCAATGGGCGGATATACAATGGGGTTCTTTTCATCACACAACGTATCTCCAGTTAGCGTATGAACCAGTTTGAGCACTGCTACCAGGTCTCCAGCGGTTGCCGATTCTACGGGTTTCTGCTTCTTTCCTTGTAACCAAACAATGGCCCCAACCCGCTCCCGTTCTCGTTTAGAAGAATTATATACTTGAGAATCTACCTGAAGTCTACCGGAACACATTTTAAGCAGGGAAATACGTCCTGCAAAAGGATCTACAATTGTTTTAAAAACCAGAGCCGAGAATGGCTCATTGGGATCTACGTGTCGGACAACTTTTTCTTCGGTTCCCGGTTTAACCCCTACCATGGGAGGTCTTTCTGAAGGAGAAGGTAACCACTTAATAATAGCATCCAAAAGGGGTTGAACTCCTATATTGTTGGTTGCAGAGCCACAAAAGACCGGAACGATTTGTCTGGCTAAGATAGCTTTACGTAATCCGGTTGTAAGTTCCTCTTCCGAGAGTTCTCCACTCTCCAGGTACTTCTCCAAGAGTTCGTCATCTAGTTCGGCAACTTTCTCCATGAGCTCACCCCGATATTTTTCAACCTGATTCTTTAAATCGGGTGGAATCTCTTCTACTTTATAACTTCCAGATAAATCCTTCTGATAAACCAGGGCCTTATTCCGGATGAGATCGATGACCCCTCTAAAAGCCTCTTCTTCACCTAGAGGAACTTGTACCGGCAGGATATCCTTTGAAAGCAGATCTCTCATGCTGGTTAAAGTTCTTTCAAAACTGGCCCGTTCCCGATCTAGCCTGTTTATAAACGCTAACCTTGGCAGATCATATTCGTTGATAAACCCCCAGACTTTTTCGGTCATGACCTCTACCCCGGCTACTGCATTGACCACGACAATAGCACTATCCACGGCTCTTAAAGAGGCCCGGGTATCCGCAATAAAAGTTCCAAAACCTGGAGTATCCAAAATATTTATTTTATGTTTATTCCATTCACAATAAGCAAGGGCCGAACTAATACTGACCTGACGTTTTTTCTCGTCCTCGTCATAATCGGTCGTTGTCGTCCCCTCTTCGACTTTCCCTAATCGGTCAATCGCTCTGGCATCAAATAGCATCGCTTCTGTCAGAGAGGTCTTCCCAGAATGTCCATGACCGACCAATCCGACATTTCGGATATTTGCAGCTTCATAGCTCATTGAGTTATCCTCCTTCTTCTGGTTCTGGAGAAGTAAATTTCTTGTTAAGTTTTATGTCTCTTTTTTATTGTTTCTAACATTACTTTCCAAGACCGTCAAGATTTTTTTCTTAATACTTGACAAAGCTCAAAATAGGATAGATATACTATTGGTTATGAAATTATACAACTTCATTTCTTTTGGCGAAACTATGATCCGGCTCTCCACCCATCCGGGGCAGAGATTGGAGCAGTGCACCTCTCTAAATGTATATGTGGGAGGTTCCGAATCCAATGTAGCAGTAGCCCTGGCCCGCCTGGGGTGGAAGGTGCTCTGGATTTCTAAACTGGTCGATAATCCTTGGGGACGAAGGATTGCCCATGAGCTCCGGTTTCATGGAGTTGATGTGTCTCAGGTTCGCTGGACTTCCCAGGGAAGAGTGGGAGTCTTTTATTTGGAAGTCAGTGAAGAGCCCAGACCCTCCCAAATTATCTACGATCGAAATCACTCGGCCATTGCCCTGATGACCCCAGATGAAATCGATTATAACCTTCTTACCCAAGGTGAACTCCTTCACCTCTCGGGTATCACCCCGGCTTTGAGTGAGAACTGTTATACCATTACGTCTCGAATGATGGATTTTGCCAGAGACGCCGGGATCAAAACTTCTTTTGATCTTAACTACCGTTCCCGATTGTGGTTCCCTGAAGCAGCCGAAAGGGTCTTGTCTGGCTTTTGTGCCAGGGCCCAAATCCTCTTTATAACTTACAATGACGCCCGAACCGTTTTCAAGCTTACAGGTTCCTATGAAGAAATTCTAGAGCGTCTTATGGAGCGATTTAAATGCGAGGTCATTGCCATGACAGTAGGTGCAGAAGGAGCAGTAGCCCTCCAGGAAGGAAAATTCTTTCGGGGAGAACCTTTCAAAGCAAAACCCATCGAACGATTGGGAGGTGGAGATGCTTTCAATGCCGGGTTCTTGTATGGATATTCCCGGGGTGGGGTCCCAGAAGGTTTGAGGTACGGGAATGCCTTGGCCGCTTTAAAATACTCCATTCCAGGCGATATGGCGTTCATCACCAGGGAAGAATTAGAACAGGTTCTGGCAGGAGGGGGTAGCAGCATTCAAAGATAAATTTTTGTGTAAATTTTTAATTTTGTACTTGACTTAAAAACAAAAACAGGATACCCACTTACACGGGCAATTATGATTGAACCTTAGAGACATACACAAAGATACAGGGGAAAAATTTGAAGAAGATGATGGCTGCCTGTAGGAAGATGGAATATCAACCTGATTCAGAGGATGGGAGTCAGTTTATAAGCTTACTCATCAAGAATCGCGGTCTCCTACGACGGTATCTCCAGGTCTCTATGGTGAATAATTAACCGAAAAAATATGAACAAAAAGTTTATTCTATTTTTATTAACAGGTATCTTAGGAGTTGCTTCTTGCTCGAGGAGTACTCTGGAAAGTAAAGAATCCGGCAAGGTGCAATACCCATCATCTCTCTCTTCTTCCCAGAAACAGACTTCCTCTCCAGAGGAACAACCTGTCCAAAGTACACCTATAACACCTTCCATAGGAAACCTCCAGGAGATTACAGATACCCTGGTGTCTCAAATTCGCTCAAGACTTCCGAGTCGGGAATCTACGGCAACAGGGTTCGTTGTTTCTGTCAGGAATCAGGCAGTTTACATAGATCTGACCGCTAAAGATGGGATTCAGATAGGTTCGAAATTAAAGGTATATCGCGAAGAAGAGGAGTTGAAACATCCCGTTACAGGGCAAACTCTAGGAACGCCCAAACGGAACATTGGGACTCTCCAGGTAACCCAGGTAGAACAGAACTATTCGGTAGCTACCATTTTATCCATCGAAAAAGGTCAAACGGTTGAGCCTAAAGACCGGGTCGAGCTCCTTGCGGGTAAAATGACTCTGGCTCTTCTCCCCTTCTTTTCCTCTTCCATCAGGTTATCTTCGGTTGATTTTACCCCTCTGCAAAGAGAGATAGCTGCGAAATTGCAGATGTCCGGAGTTGTTGAGGTCATCCAGGGCGCAGAGGTTGAAAAGGCTTTGAAGGAAAAAGGGATTCGTCCTAACCAGATCCTGGATCAAAAGGGTATTAAGGAATTGGCTGAACAGCTAAAATCGGCTTATCTGTTGGATGGGGTAATTCAGCAGGAAGGAGAGAAATGGATTTTAATGAGCCGACTTCTTTCTGCGCAGGATGGGACTACTGTACTGGAGGCTTCTGTACCTCTGGTTCTTACCGAACAGGTTGCTACAGAAGGACCTGGAGAGGCAGAAACCCAGAAAGGTGGAGACCTTTCTTCTGCTTCTGTACCTTCCCAGGCTCAGAAAGCCCCCGAGATAAAATTTGAAGTATCCAGTTCTTCGGTAAAGCCTCAAACACCTGAATCCTCTAAACAAGATTTCCGTAAAAGAGGTGAGATTGAGGAAGTTGGTCGAAGTCAGGCCTTTCCCTTTGGAATCCGTGGGTTAGATGTGGGGGATTTGTACGGAGATGGTCGTAAGGAAATTGTTATTATCGGACGTAATTCGGTCCAGGTTTATCGGTTGCCTGACGTCTTTAATGGAAATCAGGTTGAATTGGAGGAGCTTTATATAGACCGGGGACCTGGTGAAGCCAATTATATCTCTGTGGGGGTTGGAGATATTAATAAAAATGGAAAGGATGAAATCTTCGTAACCGATTTGAGGAAAGGGCGCTTAACTTCTTTTGTTTTAGAACATCAGCAGGGGGAATTTAAACGGATTGCTCAAGACCAAAATCTCTATTTTCGAGTTTTGAAAAACCCAAAGAAACCTCCTCAACTTTTGGCCCAACATCTGGGAACCGACCGACCTTTTTTTGGAAATCTGATGGTCTATGAATGGCAGGATAATCGTTACCAGATGGTCCGCGATCTTTCTCTACCGGGCAAGGCAGATATTTATGGATCCGTATGGTTTAACCTGAAGGATGGGAAAGACCCTGAAGTTCTCTTTTTAGATGAGGAAGATCATCTAAAGTTCTATGGAACGGGAGGAAAGCTCATCTGGAGAAGTAAGGATTTCTATGGAGGATCTCGGCTTGAGTTTCTCCAGACCCGGAACCAGGAAATGGCAGATACCATTCTGCAGGTCAACGAAACAAGGGAAGATTTTCAAGGGGTCTGGCGTCTGACGGTTAAAGAAAAAATTTTGACCCAAGATCTGGATCGGGATGGGATTCCTGAAGTAATTCTACGGAAAAATATCGCTCCGTTTCGCCCACTCCGGGGGGCTGTGTCCTATCAAAAAGGACAGATGATGGTTTTAAAATGGAACGGTATCTCTTTTCAGGAGCAATATGCAACGCCGGTCCTGGATAGCTATATTTCAGATTATCAGTTGGTACCCGGAGAAATAGCCGGATCTGACCTGCTGGTCGTAGGACTTAATCAAGATGAAGGCTTTTTCCTTCCCAACCAGCAATCTCTAATTATGTTCTTTAAATTGAATGTTTATTAGTTAATTTTTGATTGCTATGAAAAGGGGGTGATTGATAACGGGAAACGGGTACAGATAAAGTTTACATCGAGTTAGTTACAGATCTTCAGAATTGTATGTAGGTTAAGATACGCAGTAGAGGTAACTTTGGTAGGTAATTAATTCATGGTTCTAATGTAAATTCTAAGGAAAAAGGAGAGGTCATTATGAAATCTTTAAAACTGTATCTGGCTTTAGCACTTTTAGTGATTAACGTGCTGTTACTTCTTCCTTCTAAGTCCTTCGCGGTGGAGGTTACGTTCAGCGGAGATTTTAGAACCAGGTGGTGGTTTTGGGATCCGGATTTTAACCGGGATAATGATAATACCTGGACGGTTATGGACTTGAGGTTTCAATCCATCATGACAGCCAAGGCCAGTGACAATGTTAAGGCTGTTCTGTTCTTAAGGACCAGTGATCTTGGTCTTGCAGGCAGCAGCGGAGACTTTGGCCAGTTCCCAGGTTTTGGGCTTATTGGAAACCAGGAGATCGGTCCTGGCAATGTCGGCCTTCCTATTACAGATTCCAGTGGCGATATCCTGTTCGGTGGCAACTGGAAAGGTCGTGGTTTCGGTGGGGATGTCGTCAACCTGATCACCCAGGAGGCTTACCTGGATGTTAAAATCCCGCAGATTTCCCCAAATTTTTCGGTTGTCACGGGAGTTCCTGGGTTTGACCTGGGACCGAACCACCTGGTGATGGCTTTTGTGGACGCTCCGGGTACCAAGCTCAAAATCGATGTGCCGGATAAATTCAATGGATACTTCTTCACTGCAAAACTTCAGGAAGGGGCTGGATTCACAGATTTTGACGCGGACGTTTATGGTTTTGACGCCAAAATTCCGGTTAATCCTAACCTGACTATTGGGGGGTACGTTATATACGAGCTTAATAAGAGCGGCATTGCTGGGGGTGCTACCTTCGGTAATTTCAGCACAGCCCTCGGAAAAAGCGGTAGGCAGTTCGTAGGTGGAAATCCCAACGACGGGATTAATGATGCTAACGAATTTCCTAATGGGCTTCCCGGTACTGTTCAAGATCCTCTGGCTTACGGCTTCTACGGTGGGGATAAGATGAAGGTATTCTGGATTGACGTCAATGCCGTAGGTAAATCCGGTAACTTCAACTACATCGCAGAAGGAGTATTCAATACGGGTAGTATCGATGATCAATTCCGTGGCAATGTGGATCTGAGCGGCTTTGCTGTCGACCTTACAGGTTCCCTTGACCTCGAAGCTGCTAAAGCCAATGTGGGTGCGAAGTTTACTTATGCCAGTGGGGATGACCCTTCGACCCGGCATAAGAACGAAGAGCTTCAGGTGGTCAATTCAGATTATATTTACTCCCGATTCTTCTTTGACAACAGCGTGAACGGGTTCACCGGACATGGTAATGTGGCTAATGGCATGGTTTTTAAAGTCTTTGCTTCTGCGGAACCCTTTGCGGATACCCCGCTCCGCTTGGGTGCCGAGTTCGTCCATATCCGGGCTGTGGAAGATCACTTCTTTGGTATTGATCCCGATACAGGCCGGTTCTTCGATGGAAGCGAGGATAAGGTTATCGGCAATGAAATCGATCTTTACTTCACTTACCGGATTAACGATAATACGGTGCTCAATGGTGAATTCGATTTCATGATCCCGGGCGAGTGGATAACTGGCAAAGATGGCACGTTTGTGGATCCCCTGACGGGTACTATTGTGGATAATACTGCCATTGGCGATGACGTGGGTATTAAAGGAGGCCTTTCCATCTATTACAACTTCTAAGCCATAAATATGTAGTCGGTTTGTAGGGGCGACCCTGGGTGGTCGCCCTGTGCGAGGTCACCCGGGAACAGGGCGACCACCCAGGGTCGCCCCTACCGCAGTAAGGGATAAGTAATGGGATTGAAGGTGAGGTGCGTGGTTTGCGCTCCTATGTAGAATCGGGCATGGTCATTATACCCACCTTTGGATCCCCCTTACAAAAGGTTAGTGTTCTTTAGCGTCTCTCTGGTAGAGATATTATGTCTCGGAAATGGAGACACAAATAATTCGTTAAGATCTAAGCGGTTAGTTTGGAAGTGTCGATCTGTTTTGTCTCTATTCGAGAGACAAATGGGGGGTTTAGCAAGATGGACCTTTTGTAAGCCCTTGGGAATCCCCTACTGTAAGTTAGGACTTTTTATGAAGTGGTACCAAATATGCGTATTACTAGTATGAAGGATAGCTTACGGACTACTTGGGTTATTTTTCGTTGAAAAATTTCAACTTGACAACCTAGGGTCTTCGGTGTAAGCTTATAGTGTCGTGTAAAGTAAATAAAATAAGGGGAAAGGCTCTTAACCTTAGAGGACGAGTGCTTTGAGGGATGGTCTTTTTCTACCTTATCATTCCTACTACCGTAAACTGGAGGTAAATCATGCTGCTTAGTTTTAAACGGACTTTAGCCGTAGGAGTTATGGTTCTTCTTGTACTTACGACCACAGTCGCCCGAGCAGCAGAGGAAAAACAATCCATTACAGGGCACATTTATTGTGTCTTACCGACGGCTGAAGGAGTAAAACTCGAACCGGGTGTTTGCCCTGGAGGGGACCATCCTCATGTTCTTAAAACAAAGGATGGTAAGTTGGTTCTTTTGCAAGAGTCTTCTATCCTGAAAGATATCCCAAAGCTTACAGCGGAAGAAAAGAAAAATGTGACCATTGAGGGTAAAATGACCGGTAATACTACTTTTACCCCAGAGGCCGTTAAATGGCCATGGCTCAACAGGTAGTTTGAAAGAGATAAACTTAAAAAGCCTGGAGAGGGTGGAAGAGAACTTTTGATAGGCTTTTTGGTTTATCGCTTTATAAAGAAATGACAGATCCTGAAGATAAGAAGAGTTTAGGATCTGCTACAGACTTAGGGAGGGTTAACTATGTTCTATCGTAATGCCTATACCATTGCTTTTGCAGTCATTTTGCTCGTGCTGACAGCAGGTCTTGTCGGAGCCGCGGAGGAGAAGAAAGAAGATGTGGTTCAAGGACACGTTTATTGTGTATTGCCGACGGCTGATGGGGTAAAACTTGAACCTGGAGTTTGCCCAGGAGGTAAGGATCATGGAGCCCATGTGGTCAAAACCCCGGATGGCCAGCTTATCCTTTTGCAGGAAACCGAGGCTCTGAAAGATTTGCCGAAACTTACTGCAGAACAGAAGAAAAATGTAACCATTACGGGTAAGAGAGAAGGTCCTACCGTTTTTACCCCGGAGACTCTTCGGGTAAGATGATAAGGAGTTTTCTTTTAAATCCTGAAGTTCAAAGCCTGAAAGTAGCCAAGAAGAGGGGTGCTTTTGGGCTTTTCTATTTGTAGGTGTTTAAGAGGGGTAAGGGGTAGGTAAGGCGAAAGGGTCAAACAGGTGAAAGATAAGAGTTTAACTTTATCTAAGTAAATACAGGAGGTGAAGTATGGTATTCAGTTCTAAGCAGATTATATCTATCCTGGTAGTTGTCATGTTGGTCGTTGTGGCAGGAAAAATTATGGCAGCAGAAGAAAAGGAAACCATCAGAGGGAAACTCTATTGCGCGCATCTGGAAGGGACCGAGTTAAAACTTGAGCCGGGGGTCTGTGCAAAAGAGACTAAGAACCGTTTCCATGTTGTCAGAACCACGGAAGGCAAAATTATTCTCCTGCAAGATTCTCCCATTATGGCAGCCGAATTGGAAAAGCTTAAAATTGAACGTACCGATGATATTACCATTACCGGTCAGAGATCTGGCCCTACGATTTTCACTCCGGAGACTTTACGCGTGAGATAAGATGAGGGTAAATATCCCCCGCCGAGGTACTAACCCTTTTTAAGGGATGCCTGAAGGATTGCTTATAACCCTTCAGGCTTTTTTGTTTAAAAAAACCTGAAATGGCCAAAATCCTTATTATTTCTCCAATTTCTATCGGCGCGAATATGACCGGGCCAGCCATTCGCTATTGGGAATTTACCAAACAGCTTGCCTTGAAACATTCCATTTTCCTGACTGCCCCGACTCTGGAAATATCCTCCCTTCTCCCCCAATTACCTCCTACCGTCCAATTATACCCATCTGAAAAAAAAACCCTGGAATGGATAGCAAGGGAGGTAGATGCCATCCTCCTTCAAGGCCTGGTGACCTATCACCATCCTTTCCTCCTTAAACAAAAAGCTCCGCTCATTATTGATTTGTATGATCCGGTATTCCTGGAAAACCTGGAAATTTATACGAATCTGAAGGAAGGAGAGACTTTAGCTCTTCACAATTTCAGTTTAGCAACCCAAATTCAGCAATTGCAGCATGGGGATTTTTTCCTTTGTGCCAGTGAAAAGCAAAGGGATTTCTGGCTCGGGATGTTAGGGGCTTTTAATCGACTAAATCCGGTAACCTATCAACAGGATAAAACGTTTCGTCGCCTGATCGATGTGGTTTCTTTCGGTATTCCTTCATCTCCTCCTCGACTCTCCAGAAGGGTTCTTAAGGGTGTCTATAAAACCATTGGAAAAGACGATTTTGTAGTTCTCTGGGGTGGTGGTCTCTGGAATTGGTTTGATCCAATTACCTTGATTTACGCCATGAAACGCATTTGTGAACAACGAAAGGATATTAAACTTTTCTTTATGGGAGTTAAATATCCCTCCCTGGAAGTTTCTGAGATGAAAAAGACTCAAGAGGCCATAGAACTGGCCAAAAGTTTAAATCTATATGATCGGTTTGTTTTCTTTAATGATTGGGTTCCCTACCAGGAAAGGGAGAATTACCTCTTGGAAGCAGATATCGGGATCAGTATTCATACCCATACCATTGAAACCGAGTTCTCTTTTAGGACCCGAATTTTAGATTATATTTGGGCGGGTTTACCCATTGTTGCAACCCGAGGAGATCTCTTAGGAAATTGGATAGAAAATAACCAGTTGGGTCTTCTGGTAAGTCCTGGGGACATTGAGGAGTTGAAACAGGCCATTCTTCGAATGGCAGATGAACCCTCGCTGCGAGAGCATTGTAAAGCCCAACTGTCCCACATAGCTTCTCAACTCAGATGGGAAAAAGTTATAGCCCCCCTGGAGCATTTTTGTGAAAGGCCGGAAAGAGCGCCGGATAAAACTCTCAGGGATCAACTTCCAGCTTATCCAACCCTTTCCAGACCCCTTGGCTATTATGCCAAAAAGTTGTTATATTATTACCGTACTGGGGGAGTTCAATATCTGTTAAAAAAAATAAGGAGATTGATTCATGTTAGAAACCTTTGAAAATCAATACAAGGGCCGAGAATATACGGTTTCTATGATCTGTCCTGAATTTACTTCGGTATGTCCAAAAACCGGACAACCCGACTTTGGGACCATTAAGATTGAATATGTCCCTGACCAGAAATGCATTGAACTCAAATCTCTGAAGCTTTATCTTTTTTCTTATCGAAATCAAGGGATTTTCTATGAGCATGTTATCAATAAAATTTTAGATGATTTAGTCGAAGCCTGCCAACCTATTCGCATGACAGTTGTGGGGGACTTTAATGTTCGAGGTGGAATTAAATCTATTGTAACTGCAGAATATAAAAGAAAGTAACCGGCAATTGTCCATAGGGAGTTATCCTAAAAGGAGGAAAATATGAGCGATAAAATCATAACTTTGACAGATGCCCGATTTAAGGAGGAAGTTCTTGAATCGAAACTTCCTGTATTTGTGGATTTCTGGGCACCCTGGTGTGGACCTTGTAGGATGGTAGCCCCCATTATAGAAGAACTGGGTGAGGAATACAGTGGCCGGGTTAAATTTGGGAAATTAAACGTAGATGATAATCCCATCACCGCCCAAAGCTATGGAATTGTCAGTATTCCGACTCTGATGATCTTTAAAAATGGTGAGGTCGCCGAACAGCTTATCGGAGCGCATCCCAAAAAACGTATAAAACAGGCCATTGAGGAAGTCCTGGCAACTCCTTAAAAAGGGAAAGACAAGAAAATCAGGAAATTAAGCTCGGGTCTTGACCGTATCAAATGGCGTAATCCTCTCAGAAATCCCGGAGAGGTATTTTGTATCCATTCGGCCAACTTTCAAAAGCCCCAATGGACAACCTGTTTGTAAGCCCTGATAGCAACCAGAGGAAGAGGAAGTAATCATCCCATCAAGCTCCAATAGAACGATGGTTTATAGAATCTTTACCGATCCCTCTTAGGGAGCTTGGATGTTTCTCCGGTATGGGCCCTACGGTTTGCGTCGGAGCTATAAACAGGCCGTCCCTGCGGGACTTTACCCCTTTATCAATTTTTAGGGGGTCGGAGTCGCTGTCGGTGAGGCTGTTGGAAGAGGGTTCGGCGTGGGAACAGGTGCAGGTCCTACCCCCCCTTGATCTGGAAAATTACCAAAGGAAACATTAATAGAACCACTGGTAGATACATCATTGCCAAATCCGTCTTCTCCAAACAAAGTAATGGTGACCGTCGCAAAAATTTCACCCCCCTCCCTTAATTCTACCAGCGGAGAGCGGTTCTTATCAAAAGCCCTTACAATGACAATATTGGTGGAGGCTTCGGTGTTGGGAGCCAGAAAAAGATTCATGGTTCCATTAAACGAAGCCGGAACCGCACCGCCATCGGTACGAAAATAATCAACCCGATACTGGTTAAGGACAATATTGTCCAAAGGACCCGGTTCAAAGGGCGTTGTGGGACCATTCTGATCCACAGACTGACTTCGAACGGTGATGGTAGCAACATCATCGGTCAGAAAGCCGTTGGTCACCACATCGGATTGAAGGGGAACTTTGCCGGATGTATCGGTAATCGAAACCACCATTACCTGGGAAGAGGTAAAGTTATTTTCCCCACCAGGTTTTCCACAACCCGTCAGAAGTTTGGAAGAAAGAACTAATAAACAAAGATAAAGGAATAATTTTCTAAACATCTTCTAACACAGATTCGTAATTAAATGTATAAAATGTCCTTGCAGGCTCCTGGATCCCTCAAGGGAACGCCGCAGGGCAATTTCAATCTACAGATTACCGCGTCCCTTCGTTCCTTACAATGGTAACTGTAACAATTTAGTAAGTGTCACTTTTTCTGTCTGAACCCCCCTTGGCCCCCCCTTCCCCCCGTATACGGGGGGAAGGGGGGGCGGGACTGACGTGGAGTTGCTGCTGAAGTCCCCCCTGGAGGGGGGCCAGGGGGGTGTTTCTTTTTCTATCTACTAAATTGATACGGATACCTTACAATGACAGGTTATTTTATGAAATGCAGTTGGACATAAAATATCATTGTACAGGAGTCCTGGAAGTTTCATTTTTCAATTTTAAGAAATTAAGGAGTTTAGTTAAATCATTCTCGTTGTTTCTATCAAAGAACTTCTGAAGGGCCTGAATCTTTTGTGAAAACTCATAGGTCATTTTATCTCCATCTCGAACGGTGTCGAGGACTTGAGGGGTAACCAAAATGAGCAATTCGGTTTTACTAAAAGAAGCATTTTCACTTTTGAATAGTCTTCCCAACAGAGGGATTCGGGATACTCCGGGAACCCCCTGCTCGTTACGATTTCGATTCTCCCGGATGAGCCCTCCGATAATAAGAGTTTGTCCATTCTGGGCCACTACAGAAGTCGATGAATTACGTTTTCCGAAGGAAGGAGATCGCGTATCTCCAAAGGAGGCGGATTGCACATTGCTGACCTCCTGCTCTATATCCAATACCACAGCTCCTTCTTTATTGATGCGGGGTGTTACCCGTAAAATAATTCCTATATCTCGATACTGAACCGAATTGATGAATTGATTGGTCACAGTCCCTTCAGCTCCCGTGGTAGGAACGGTAGAAACCCCCGACAAAATAGGTATTTCCTCACCCACCTGGATCGTGGCCTTTTCATTATTCCGTACCAGGATATGGGGATTCGATAAAACTTTAACTCTGTTCTCCGTGGCCAGGGCCCGTAATTGGGCCGCAAGCCTTCCGGCGGCTTCGAGAACGTAGGTAAAGCCTGTATTGGAGGAAGTTATGTCCGGGAATACCGTTCGACTCTGGGATTGAAAAGAATTGGTTTCCCCCCCTATGGTCAGTTGATTTTGGCCCAGAAGAGTTCCTTGAATGCCGAAGAGGGTACTTTTATCCAGGCTAACCTCGACAATGAGGGTTTCTATTAAAACCTGAGGTGGTCTCAGGTCCAGTTCGTCGAGAAGTTCTTTAATCGCCTGATACTGAGCCGGAGAGGTACGAATGATTAAAGAATTGGTTAACTCATCGGCTACAATCAAAACCTCTCCCTCCCGTACGGCAGAAGGTTGGCCTTCGGTAGGAACCGAAGGTTGCCCTGGTTGAGGTGTACGAGGAGGTTGAGGTTGTCCGGGTTGACCGGGTTGGGCGCCCGGAGGCTGTACCGCGGATCGTGGCGTAGGCCGCTCCTCCCTTCTCCGGGTGGTCGGGGGTGCTGTCGTAACGGTGGCCCGCTCTCCGGCTTTCCCTCGATAAAGTTCTTCCAGAACTTTGGCCAGGTCGGCAGCCTTCGAATGCTTGACATAATAGATATAATTACGACGGGCCACTTCTTTAGCCGGTTGATCCAGAATTTTAATCCATTCCCTCACCAACTGGGTTACTTTGGGAGAAGAGGTAATAAGCATGAGCGCATTATATCGAGCGATGGGAACAAATTTAGTAACTATTCCCCCCTGTCCGGCTGCAGCGGCCCCATCTGGAATAGCCGATAAAATTTGTTCCAACTCTTTAACCAGATCTTCTAATGTCACATTCTGGATATAGAAGATCTCAATTTGAAGTCTCTCGTAAATATTTACATCGATCTGTTCCAGAATATCCAGTAATCTCCGAACATTAGAGGCTAAATCTGTGATGATAAGGATATTGGCTTTGGGATAAGGATGAAGATTACCAGAGGTCTGGGAGATAAAAGGCCCCAAGACGTTCATAGCTTCGGCAGGTGAGATGTACTTTAGACGAACAATATGGGTCACGACCTGATCTCCGTCCTTGACCTCTTTTCCGGTCTCTACAGGGATTGTTTTCTGCCGGGCTATGGCAATAGGCACGACTTTATAAAACTGTCCCGATTTAACTACTGTGAGATTATTTACTTCCAAAACAGACTCCAAAACATCAAAAACATCTTCCCTGGGAATACGTCCCGTAGTTATAATACTGACCTTCCCACTCACACCAGGAGATAAGATAAAGTTCTGACCGGTAAGTTCACTGATCGTATCGATAAAATCTTTAATGTCTACATTGTCAAAATTAAAAGCCACCCCTCGATCCTCTACAGTACCTGCTTCTTTTTTAGCTGCTTCGGGTGGGGGGGCCGGTTGGGGTTGAGGTTGAGCCGGCTGAGGTTGGACCGGTTGAGGTTGGGCCGGTTGAGGAGAAGGAAAGGGTTCAACGGGAGGAGGAACTTCAGGGGTTTCTAATTGTTTTATTTTAGGTTTCATCCGATCTGCCGGAGAAGGTCGGGGAGATTGGGAAGCTTCGGACAATAGGAGTGAGGGTTCTTTATTTTCCGTAGGATTCTTTAGAGTTGCCGAGAGTTGTTCCGGATCCAACTGAGAAAGAGCTGCCGGGATTCCGTTCGAAGCCTCAGGGTTTAATTTTGAGGGAGTTGAGGAAGAAACTTGCGGGGAAGATGCAGAAGTTTTTTCCCCAACAGGTAAGGAAGTTTGGGGCACTTTTTGAGATTTGGTAGTACAAGAAGTACTCAAGGAAAGAAGGAGTGTTAAAACAATGAGTTTTTTCACGTTCATTTCCAATCTTGGCATAAGAATTTATAATCTAAGTCCTTTTCAGGATGATCCAGTTCTTGCATTTACAAGTGTTTCATGCTAAACGACTTTTATAGAGTTGTCAAGGAAGAAAATGTAGAAGTTACCGATCAGAGGTAAATGGCAAATATTTTGAAGGGAATATCGTCGAATCAAAAAAATACTTGAAATCTATAGAACTATTCATATAATAGTTTATATTAATCAGTCTGATCCACATTAAGACCCCATAACCGGAGGGAGGGATAGTTTCTGGAGCTGCCCTCAAACTTAACGAAGGGGAAAGTCTGGGTGCTTTCAAGGGTAGTGATTTGGGGGGAGGTTCCCACTCCTGTTCCTGTTGGATATTACAGGGGAGAAATCTCACTCCAAAATTTCCTTCCCTGGGAAGCGAGGAAAGATTAAAGCGGAGGCAATTTTGTGGATAATCTTAACCGAAAATCTGCCACAGAAAGGGATCAGGGTGAGGATCTTTTCTCAAGGATCATTTTTTTGTTGAGACGTTTTTGAACGGTAGACCATATCTCCGATCAAAGGCAGAGATTTTTTATGATAGCTGGGTCTTCTAGAAAATCCTTAGAACAGGTTTTATTATCGGAAGGCTTTCTTGAAGAAAAGGAACTTCAAGAGGCCTTAGCAGAACGAGATAGAAGTGGAAAGCCTTTAGAGGAAATCCTGGTAGATATGGATTTTCTCTCTCCTGCGGCTTTAATTCGAGCTAAAAGCTCACAACTCGGAATTCCTTATCTGGATCTTAATCAGTATAAAATACTTTCTCCTGTTAAACTTCCGCTGAGTCCTAAGTTTATGAAGCAATATAAATTCTTTCCCCTCGAGGTCGTGGGAGACAGTCTAAAGGTTGTTATGGCAGATCCTTTTGATTATTCGACCTTAGAAGCGATTCGGTTTTCTTCAAAATATGATCCGGAAGTTTACCTCTGTGATGAAGAGGCGATTTTATCTGCCCTGGAACGGTGCTATGGCGACAATGCTTCCAGGGTTGGAAAAATTATAGAAGGGATTGGAGGGGCTGAAGAAGGTACAGTTCCGGGGAGTGAAGACGATACCGATATCGATCATTTAAAAGATCTGGCCCGGGAAGCTCCTATCGTAAGACTGGTTAATCTCTTAATTGATCAGGCCATCGAGAGCAGGGCCAGTGATATTCATATTGAATCCTTTGAGCGGGCGCTTCGGGTCAGATATCGTATCGACGGTTTACTCTATGATCGGGAGAATATTCCGAAACGACATAAAAAAGCTGTGATCTCACGGGTCAAGATTCTGGCTAATATGAAAATCGACGAGAAAAGACTTCCCCAAGATGGACGTATCAAATACAATTATATGGGAAGAACCATAGACCTTCGGGTTTCGACTCTTCCTACTTTGTATGGAGAAAGCGTTGTCATTCGAATCCTGGATCGGGAGAGCATCCGGTTAGATTTAGAACACCTGGGTTTTTCACCGAAGTCTTTACTTGCTTTTAAAAGTCTTATTGAAAAACCTTATGGAATGCTTTTAGTAACAGGACCTACCGGAAGTGGAAAGACGACCACCTTGTATGCAGCTCTAAGCCAGATTAACAGCCGGGATCGTAAAATTATCACCATTGAAGACCCCATTGAATATCAGTTGGAAGGGGTTAACCAGATGCAGGTTAATCCTAAAATTGGTTTAACTTTTGCCAGCGGATTACGTTCTATTGTAAGGCAGGATCCCGATGTGATCATGGTTGGCGAAATCCGAGACCGGGAAACTGCAGAAATTGCCATACATGCTGCTTTAACTGGACATCTGGTCTTCAGTACCCTTCATACCAATGATGCTCCCGGAGCGATTACCCGGCTTCTGGATATGAACATTGAAGGTTTCTTAATTGCCTCTTCGGTCATCGGGGTGCTGGCTCAAAGACTGGTTCGAGTAAATTGTGAGAATTGTAAACAGGTCTATCTGCCGACCGAGGAGGTTTTAAAAAAAATGGAATTGACCCGAGGTAAAACCACCGGTTACGTTACCTATCGAGGTAAGGGTTGTGAAGAATGTGGGTTTACGGGTTATAGAGGGCGTATTGGAATCTTTGAGCTCATGGTCGTCGAAGAACCTATCCGCGAACTTATCGTGGAAAAAGCTCCCAGTACGGTTATTAAAGAAAAAGCACGGGCTTTAGGCCTGGTTCCCCTTCGAGAGGATGGCTGGGAGAAGGTAAAACAAGGTGTGACCAGTATTGAGGAAGTCCTGCGTGTTACCCAGGAGGATATATGATGACATGGCCGATAAAAGCGTTTACTCTACAGATCTTTTATAAATTAAGAAATTTCAAGTTCCGGACCTTAAACCTCAAATCTCAAAAGGGGTTCAGTTTGGTGGAGATCATTGTGGTCATCACCATTATGGGGATTATTGCGGCAACGGTACTTCCCAGAATTCTCGGTAGAACCGATCAGGCCAGGCAGCTGCGGGCTAAAAATGATATCAACCAGCTGGTTACGGCAGTCAAATTATTTAAACTAGATACAGGCCGTTATCCCACTACCGAGGAGGGGTTAAAAGCCCTCAGGGAGAGACCTTCCGACGCCGATAATTGGAGAGGGCCCTACCTGGAAAAAGAACTGGGAAAAGATCCCTGGGGACAGGATTATATGTATAGATATCCCGGCGAACATGGAGATTTTGATATTCTGTCCTATGGTGCGGATAAACAACCGGGTGGAGAGGGCTATAACCAGGATATTGTAAGCTGGAAGGACTAAATAAGAAAAACAACGGAACAAAGGCTTATAACCGGGAGAGAGTAAATGGCGGAGCGAAAAAAGTTTTATCCCCGGGGTTTGAAGGTTTGAACGGTTCTCCAGATTTAGGATAGCTCCTTCTAAAGAGAAGGCTAAGGAGTTCGTGTAGGGGTGGGAGTAGGAGTAGGCGTAGGGGTAGGAGTTCGGGTTGGAGTAGGGGTTGGCGTGATGATAGGAGTTGAAGTGGGTGTGGCGGTGGGAGTTCTGGTTGGGGTGGGAGTTTCTGTAGGCACCGGCGTGGGCTCACCGGGGGTCGGTTCAACAAATTGGATCCGTAATTTGATAGAGGCTGTGGCTTTACCCGATTGGGCGGTGACTGTAGCCGTTCCACTTTCTGTAAAACCGGAAAGGGTAACCGTTGCAGTCCCCCCTTGAGTGGTTACCACATTACTACTGAGAGTTCCAAAGGTCGTTGTAAAAATAACTACGGTTCCATCGACAACGGGATTACCCAATTGATTGAGAACCAGTGCCGTAATCGAAAAGCTGGGAGAACTTCCCTCGGTGGCTGTGATACTGGGAGGGCTTGCAAAAAGTTGAATCGAAGCAGCCCCCTCCCCCCCTAAACTTGCACTTCCGGCAGCAGCCCCCCCCGGCTGAGTGGGATTTAATTCTTTTTCCCCGCATCCCTTCGCCAGTACGGCCAGGACCAACAGAAACCAAATTGTGGTTTTGAAAATAAAACGATTCCGATTTATATTTGTTTCCAACGGTTTGAGACCTCCATAATGGATCAGAAGGATACGGTCAATCCTCCATTATGAATGGGGTTAATGAAGCAGTTAAAGTCCTCCACCTGGAGCCGCCAGTTGCGCACATTCCGAACAATTAAAACAACTTCCAAACTGATTTCCATTTCCTGTCGGATTGGTATGAGGCCCTAAACAAACAATATCAAAATTGCCCACGCTTCCATTGGCATGAACTTTATTTCCTGTGAGCAAAGGGGCTGAAAAACGATCAAAACCCCGAATAGAAATCCCATCTGCTCCGTTGTTTTGTATGATATTGTCTAATATCGTTGGTGAGGAGTTGTCAAGGGTAATTCCATCCGTTCTATTGTTTAAAATGGTATTCCCTCCTATCACCAATCCCGACGTATCTTCGACCAGAACCCCTTCTTCTCCATTATTCGTAATCTGATTGTCGCTGATTAACCCAGTAGAGTTCTCTACTTTAATTCCTGAAAGGGTATTCTGATCTATCCCATTACCTGTAATGGTCATGTTGGAGTTCACCAAATAAATCCCTGAAGAAGTTCCTCCCGTAACGGTAAATCCTTTGATAGACCCCTGACTGGTTTTAAAGATAACGAATCCTTGAATGATACTCAAGCCACGTCCGGCTCCCAGGAGGGTTATAGCTTTGGAATCGATGGTGAGATTTTCTGGATAGAATCCAGGGGCAACTCGAATGGTATCTCCACTCCGGCTTTCATTAATAGCCTGCTGAATGGTGGCAAACTCTGAAGGAACTTTTAAAATTCGAGTAGGTCCTATAGGATCTGAAGAAGTTGTTTCTGAATTGCACCCGGAGAGCATCTCCAACAACAGACACCACACCAGGATCCATCGCATTTCGTCCTTCTCCATCTCCCTTTGTCCTTTGTCCGGTGTATCCATTCATACCTGATGGACAACGAACAACAGGTCATGGGGTTCTTTTACTGATGATATCTTGGAGGAATGACCATAGGTGTCGGCACAGGATAGGGAATTCCTCCTCCCTGTACGTTGGGGGATATTCCATTGGGCAGCACAGAAACCGGCGGCGGTACATTAGGTATTCCCGAGGGTATCCCGGAAGGTCCTTCTTCTTCCTCCTCCGTATCTTGAAAGTCTTGGTCCAGCTCCGGAAGCGGTTGCTGCATGTTATATCCTTCCTGTCCCGGCGGAATGGTATAAGGATTTGCCGGTTGGGGGATCTGTTGCCCCGGATTGGGATAAGGCAACGGTCTTCCCCTATTAATTCGGTTGGGAGTCATCCCGGGCATAATAGGAGCGGGTATAACTCCTGGCTGTATAATAGGCTGCTGAATATTCGGCTGTTGTATTACCGGTTGTTGCATGGGAGGTATTCCGGCGTTTTTCTTGGGATTGGGTTCCCAAAGTTTAATGGAAAAGTCCTTCCCTTGCCGGGATAGCGTCACCTGACTTCGTTTAATATCGGTAATCTTATATCCGTCGACTTCTTCATTCAAACTGTATTTTCGAGGTTTTTGCTCGGACTTACTCTGAATCAAGACATACATATTTCCATCTTCTCGACTCGTCCCATAAAAAACCACACTCGGAGGGTTGATAATCTCTGGTTGGGGCGTAGGAGTCGGCTGAGGGGTCGGAAGCGTGGCAACCTGAGGAGCCGGAGTTGGTGGAGGAGCCTCTGCAAGTTTTTTCCGGGTATGGTGAAATAAATTTTGCTCCTCTATCACTTCATAATCTGAAAGGGCCAGTTTAACCTTCCTGGCTATCTCTGTTTTTTCTATCTTGGTCGGAAGGTTCTTCTCTTCTAACTTTTCTTCTTTGATAAGCTCAGAAGGCCACCATACTTGAGCAGCTTTAACGGCAGCATAGGAAAAGACAACAAGAAGAAAAAGATTCAATAAGGTGATGTAACTTTTCTTTAACATCTTATGTATGCAGCCCTTCTGTGCAGCCACGAAAACACCCGGCCATTTCAAATTAAAATTTATTTTTTCACCGACCTCGGTGTCTTTGTGACCCTAAAGGCTTAGCCTCTAAAATGGCCTTCCTGGTTTTCGGATCTAGGTTTTTTTGGCTATCCCTGCTATGGTTAAATCTACAAAGATAGCTCGAGCATTAATTTCATCACGTACTTGAATCTGCATTTCGGAAATTTTTAATAACTTGGTATGATTCTCCACCTCATAAAGGAAACGAATGAGTTTGTTTACATCGGTGGTGAATTGAATATTAACGGGAATTTTGAGGTACATCTTTACATCTTCAGTCTTTTTGATGGGATTCTCCCGTTGTATTTCTATACCAACTTTAGCGGCTACTTCCCTTAACAGCTTTTGAAGTTCTGAAGCAGCCAGAGCCGGCTCCGGACCGGATAGAAAACGTTTATCCAGATCTTTTAACTGATCTTCTGCCACTTTAATTTCTGCTTCTAATTTTGGTTTCTCTGCAACCATGTGTTTGTATCGAGTTAAAATCTCCATATTGGCCTTCAATTCCCGTTCTACTTCCTGCTGTTTAGTTAAAAACGGCTCCAGGAAATAAGTATAGCCAAAATATCCCACAGCCAGGATACCTGCCAGAATAAATAGTTTTTCTCTCAGGATATATGTTCTTTTTTTCATTCTACTTTGTACCCAATCCCCTGAGGAAAGTGGTAAAACCCCGGTGAATTTAGCCGTAAATTCCAGGCTCCTACTCCGTTGGGTGGGTAGGTGCAACCGATTTTATACCGGACTGTAGGGTTGTCTGCACCAGGGAAGTATCCGGTTTATCCACCGGATTAGAAGTCAGAGTAACGGATCGATCCTCCTTATCTTTTTCAACTTTCTTACCGGATTTTCCATGGGAGGCGTCTTGTGAAGTCTTTTGCCGCTGTTTGAGTTTACTGATTTCCATGGTCATTTTAAAGGTTTCTGTATCCTGCCGGATGGTTTGAATCGGTTCCGAAAAACTGGGTTTTTCAAAAAGAACCGAATCCGAGAAAAGACGAATAAGATCCGAAGCCTGTCCTCCTTTGCTATGGTTACTATATCCCCAGATATCAACCTTGGTGTCTACAACCTTGATCCCTTTTAGCCAGGCATATTCCGGAGTTTTCAAAGTTAACTCTTTTAAAATATCCAGCATACTGGGACCCTGATTTTCTATATTGGCCAATGTTTCGATCTGCTCCCTTAAACCCTTGAACTGGTTCTTCATTTCAATAGCAGCTTTTACTTGGGGTTCCATAGAGACTATTTCCTGTTGAACCCAATGAAGCGCTCTTCTATCTTTATAAGACTTACCCAGATAAGTTCCCCCCAGCAGAAGGAATATCAGAGTAACCAGAGTTGCCGTTAGATAAAGTTTAGGGGGCTTCACAGCTTCTAGAAATCGAGGAAAGAGGTCTAACTTAAAATGCTCAGCTTCTGTATCTTTTAAGGCAAGTCCTGCCTTAGAACACAGGAGAGCCATCTGGGGGCTCTTCTTAACTTTAATCACTCCGGAGAAATCTGCAACCTCCACGGGAATATTCAAATATTGCCGAAAGACAGGTTCAAGTTCTACATCCAGGATTCTTGATTGAATAAGGATTAATTTTTCAACCCGCCCCTTTCCCATGAACTCATGCTTTAGTAAAGCCTTACCGACTTCGCTGACCAGCCATTTTATAAAACTTTGAATAAGATAATCCCCGTTTTCTGAAGGCAATTCACCTATCTCCTCGGGTTCGCGCAACTGAGGGAGATCTCCCAGGTTAATCCAATGATCAGATTCCTTACCGATTTTCCCCGACTTACCGGACATCTTCTTGAGAAGTTCCTGCCAGGGCTTTTCCCGGATCGGAATGATAAAGGAATTTTCCAAATTTTTACCGGATAGGAAATTAACTTCTACATGATGGGAAGTAATGTCTACAATTCCTGTGGGAGGGGGGGAGAATAATCGGTCAACGGATTTTGCTTTACCTGGATATTGGGCCAGCAGGAGATTTAGAAGGGACAAGGAAGAAACAAAAACCGCCGTGGGTTTAACCTTATCGGTTTTAACAAGGTCTAAGCAGGCATCCACCAGGTGTTTTTTTGCTGCAACCAAAAGAACCCGGGCTTCCTTCTCATCCCGATTCAAAGCTTGAGAGTCATAATAGATATCCGATTTGGAGAAAGGAATATGCCGCTCGACTTCATAACTCAACATTTGTTCGAGATCTTGATCGGAGAGTGAGGGAAGGTTAAGATATCTAACCAAGACGGCATTCCTTGGGATCTCCACGATAACCTCCTCAGATTTAGACCCGTATTGGTGCAAAAACTCGGTTAATTTCTGGTAATCTTCGGGACCTAACGTAACAGATTCATCCAGAATGAGAGAGGAGAGGAAAAGGGAATCTATAATCTTAACGGTATTTCCCTTTCTTTTCCAATAAAATGCTGTTAAAAGGCCATCTTCAAGACTTATCCCAAGGCCCTTTTTATTTGGATAGGTAGAACGTGCCATATAAATCATCCATCTAATTTCCAAAACCCGGTTTATATTTACTTATATAGGAGAGAGCAATAAAAATCTAGAAAAAATCATAAAAAATGAAACAGTTATCTGTCAAGAATAAACTTAGCAGAAGTTATGCCAAAATCCTTGTTTGACAAAACAAGTGAAAATAAAGTAAATAATTGGGAACATAATTTGCACATTTTCGTCCTCACAGGGAGGTGAGGTATTGACTATGCAGTCTGAGTCAGGGGTGGCCTTAATCGTATCTCTTCTGGTGGTGGTTCTGCTCATGGTCATGGCTTCCGAATTCTCCCATTATGTGAGTACCGAGTTGAATGTGGTCACCAATTTTAAAGAGGAAATGGAGCGATACTATTTAGCCGAAGCCGGAATTCATCGAGCTTTGGCAGAAATCGGCGGGGAAGTAGATTTTCACTATCTGGATGAAAATGGGCATCTGAAGTTTGGTAAGCTCCGGAACCAACCTCAGCCGGAGGAAAAATCCGGGAACGCATCGCAAGAAGTCAATGCCACAGAGAACTCTTCTGAGATTCCCTTGGGGAAGGGAACTTTTTCGTACACCATCGAAGATGAAGAGAGAAAATTGAATATTAATTTAGTTAGCCGCCAGGTTCTCGTGGAATTGCTCACCATTTCAGGGGTGGAAGATCAAATGATTCGGGATACCATTGCCGATTCTATTATTGATTGGCGAGATCCCGACCATAATCACCTGCTAAACGGGGCTGAAGATGATTACTATGAAACGCTGGATCCTCCCTATGAAGCAAAAGACGCCAACTTTGATACCATCGAGGAATTACTTTTAGTCAAAGGGATGACCCGGGAAATTCTGTATGGAACCGATCCGAATGGGCCTTCCCAGAATAAAGATGAAAAGAAACCTACCTATACGGGGATCGCTCAGTATCTTACCACGGATAGTTCAGGGCAAATTAATATCAATACGGCCAGTGAGCCTGTCATCCGTGCAAGGTATAAATCAACAACTGCAGACCTTCTCCTGGATGAAAGAAAAAAGGAAGGTTATTTCAAGCAACCTAAATACGCAGGGATTGTAAAGTCTTCCCATTTTACTATCCTGTCTACCGGCAAGCTAAAAAATGATTCCATCGGCCGCACCATTAAAGTGGTTGTGGAGTATGTAAATCCAAACCCCGGATTTAAGATTCTCTATTGGAATGATAATTTTCAACCGTAAATACCCATCAGATACTCTTCTAGAGTTTTAAAAATCCTGGAGGGATCTGATAAGGAGCTTAGATAATTTTGAGAGACCTTGAGGATAGGTACAAGACCTGTCCCTACTTTAAGATCATTACATGCAGGACTTAACATTCCGTTGAATTAGCCGGATAAAGCCTATATAATCCCAGGATCCTAAGAATCGGTTCTGACTAATTGAACGGGATGATGTGTCCGGGCAATACTGTTTTTTAAACTATGAAACCCTATGGTAAGAAAATCACTTTATCGTTTTCCATTCTGATAATTCTGCTCCTTGCCCAGGTTACATGGGGAGATAGGAATAAACAGTCCCGTCCAATTTTATTGGGTACCTCTGGAGCAAATATCAAAGATTGTTGTGGTGCCGGAACTCTGGGAGCTTTGGTCCAGGATATTTTTGGAAGCCAATATATTTTAAGTAACAATCATGTTCTGGCGAGAATTAACAAAGGTTTAGCCGGCGAGATAATCATTCAACCCGGATCTTTGGACCAGACACCTACCTGCTCCAGGGACTCATCAGATGAAGTGGCTAACCTTTGGGGGTTTGTACCTATTCTCTTCTCAAAAAGTACTCCAAATACCGTAGATGCTGCCATTGCCTCTGTTCAAAATGGGAAAGTTAATCAATCGGGTTCCATTGTTAGAATAGGAAACGTAAGCCGCTACATTGTCGCACCGGCTTTGAATATGCCGGTTAAAAAAAGTGGTCGTACTACGGGTTTAACTACCGGAACGATTACTGCCGTGAATGTAACGGCAAAAATTTCGTACCCTAAAAACTGTTCTGGATTCCCTCTTAGATCTGCAAAGTTTATCAATCAAATTCGAATTGCCCCGGGGAGTTTCAGTGCCAGTGGGGATTCAGGCGCACTTGTCGTGGAAGACTGCTCGTCTTCCCCAAGAGCCGTAGGTCTTCTGTTCGCCGGGGATCGAACTGGAACTTTAGCCAATCCCATCGGAAGTGTTCTATCTACCTTAAATGTGAGTATAGTAGGGGTAGGAGGTTTTTGTAGCACGTCACGGACCTCTCCGGAAACCGGGGAGCCGACTTATGGAATCCCGTCCAAACTCATAGAAGCAGCCAGAAAGATTAAAGAACGTTATGAAGAGTCTATCCTTAATGAAGATGGCGTTGTTGGGATAGGAATAGGACTCTCGGATGTTGCACCCGACCAGGTTGCCATCGAAGTGTATGTCAAAAAACCTGTCCAAGAAATGCGACGGGTCATTCCCCAGAAATTAGAGGGTATTCGCGTAAAGATTCTGGAAACCGGAGAGGCTGTTGCCTATTAATACCGTTTTACCTTCTTTGATCGTTAGGGAAGCCGGCAGATAGGGCCTGAAACATTTCTTTGAACGGCCTGGAGACCTGTTCGGCTCCCGGCCCCAGACCCCTGAGTATGATTCTCAAATTGATTACCTATAACATCCAACGAGGTATTGCCTTCGATAGCCTCTTTTCCCACTTCACCTCCATTCCGGAGTTTCAACAGGCAGACGTTATTGCCGTCCAGGAAGCCTGTATACCTGAAAATGGAGAGAATACGCTTTCCAGACTTTTCCGGGGTTTTCCAAAAGGATATCGATGGAGTTATCGGAAAGTGATGACCTATCCGGATAAAGAGTATGGGAATGGATTCATATTTAAAGAAAACTGGGTTCCTATGGCCGAAGAGGTGATTCCCCTTCCCCGGGTTAGCCGGTTGAAGTGGTACGAAAAACAGAAGACCGAAGGGGGAGCTCCGGATACCAAATCGGCTTTTGTACAAACCTTTCGGGTAACCCCCCAACCCGATCCTTCGCTTCCCTTTCCTTCAAGGGAAGGAGAAGAAGGTCTGAGGAACTATTTGATCCGGATTACCAACGTTCATATGGATTTTGCCGGGGGTTCCCTCCACCGGCAGGCCCAACTTCAACACATTTTGAAATTCTTAAACTCTCAGCAAAAAGTCGATGTGGATATCATCTGTGGGGATTTGAATACTATAGGTAAGTTTTGTTCTCCCAAAGCCCAGAAGAATAGGCGAAGTGTGCTCGAAGTAGCCCTGAATCAAGGTTATATAGACTGCTCGGAGACCATAGACTGGACCAGTGACCTTTTCTCCCATATCGATCCCGATGACCCTGCCAGACATTTTCTGACTCTCTGTAAATTCCTGGGACTCCACTTCCGCCAAAAAACCGATCATATCCTGGCTAAAGGTATAAAATCTATCCATCGGGCAAAGAAGGTTACTCTCCCTCATACCTCGCATTTGCCGGGTTCAGATCATGTTCCGGTTTATGTAGAACTGGAAGTTTAAGACCAAATCTCCAGAATCCCCTTGACAAAATTAAAGGGTAAAACGTAAAACGTAAAGAGCTAGACCGAGGAAGACCCGGAATCGCCCTTTTTAAATTTTATTCCGACGTAGAAGAGGTATAATTGGAAAGATTAAAAATCCTCTGACCCATAGAATAGATGGGGAATTCCAAAAATTATAAAGAGATCTCTTTTACGTTTTATTTCCCATGAACTACGACAATGCCTTTCATGACAAAGAGGTTATGATCACCGGAGGGTTAGGGTTTATTGGAAGTACCCTGGCTCACCGACTGGCTGCCTTGGGAGCCCGTATAACCCTGGTGGATTCCCTCATTCCTGAATACGGCGGAAATATCTTTAATATCCATGGTATAGAAGACAAGGTTAAAGTCAACATCTCAGATGTGCGGGATAGATCCAGTATGAACTATCTCGTTCAGAAAAAAGATTACATCTTTAACCTGGCCGGAACTCTCAGTCACACCGATAGCATGAAAGATCCGTTCACGGATCTGGAGATTAACTGTGTCAGTCAACTCTCCATTCTGGAATCTTGTAGAAAATTTAATCCCGAAGTCAAAATTCTCTTTGCAGGAACTCGAGGTCAATACGGTCGTGCCCGGTATTTGCCCATAGACGAAGACCATCC
This sequence comes from bacterium, assembly GCA_030550175.1. Taxonomy (GTDB): domain Bacteria; phylum Moduliflexota; class Moduliflexia; order Moduliflexales; family JAUQPW01; genus JAUQPW01. The sequence continues at coordinate 13,450 of JAUQPW010000016.1, read as the reverse complement.
ACTGCATCCTATCGATGTCAACGGAATCAACAATGTTGCCGGTGAAATGTATCATATTCTCTATAACGAGATCTACAACCTGCGGGCAACTTCCCTGCGACTCACCAATACCTACGGACCTCGCCATCAAATGAAGCATCCCCGTCAGGGGGTTATTAACTGGTTCATCCGGCAAATTCTGGATAAACAACCGGTGAAAATTTTTGGTGATGGAAAACAAATCCGGGATACCAACTACGTGGACGATGTGGTGGAAGCCATGCTAATGGCCATGGCCAGTGAAGAAACCAACGGTCAGGTTTATAACCTCGGAGGATTTCCTATCAGCCTGGAAGATTTAGTCAAAAAAATGATTGAAGTTTATGGGGAAGGAAGTTATGAGCTGGTCCCCTTTCCAGAAGAGCACAAGCGCATAGAAATTGGTGACTATATAGCAGATTATACCAAGTTTAAGAAAACGGTAGGTTGGGAACCCAAAATCTCCTTTGAAGAAGGTCTTCGGAGGACCTTTGAATATTATGAAAAATATAAGTCCTACTACTGGCAATAGATACCAAAATGATCCCAAAGACCCAAGCTTCCCTCAAGGAAATAACCCTTCCTCTGCAGAGAAGTACTATCTTTTCCACACTTGTTGTTCAGGCAAGTAAAAAATTATCTAAATTTTCCTTGACATTAACAAACTGATAAGGTTTGATGAAGGAGTTGTAAGATATCTTCGTCGTCTGCAATGAATATCTTCTGAAGGAGATAGCTCCTTGAGTGGAATTCAAGGAGCTGTTTTTTTCATTCAAGGAGGAAGGAGGGAAGTTATGGGCATAGGGATTTTCAAACCAAACACGGGGTTCATTCTATTTCTGTTCTTGAACCTCTTTCTCATTTATTCTATCCAAACGGCTGTGGGTGCAGCCATGGAAGAAAACAAACCCATCATGGCAACAAAACCCAGTGATGGATGGACTCTTCACATTGATGCGAAAATGCATTTTCCGGGTAAATCCGATATGATTGCCCATCATTACTGTAAGCCTGTGGCCGGGGGTCTGACGCAATGTCAGATTTAAGATGGTGATAATCCAGATGCCAGGCTGGTAGCCATGGAAGTCATTGTAGGTCCAGAAATTTATAATAAGTTCGATGCAAAGGAAAAAAAGCTCTGGCACTACCATAAAACAGAGATTCCCAAGGTAGACGCTAAGCTTCCAGATCTGTCGGCCGACGAGGCTGCTAAAACCGTCAAGAGCATAGAAGAAACTTACGGCAAAGTTTATATCCTGTGGGATCCCAGCAAACAGGATCTTCCGATTGGGAAGCCTGGACTCTCTATTTTAAAGTAGAAATTTATTTTCTTATGGAACTTGCTATGGGTGTTAATCGGGATTATTAATAAAAGGGTAAAGCATTTGTCTGTAGGTACTGAGTCCATGGAATCTAACTTTCAAGAAGAGCAGGAGATTTGCCGGATAGGTCAAAATGGAGTATCCTATACCTCCACGAATGTTTTACCCTAGATTAGATGAAAGGACAGGATATAACCGTACTTGTTACAGGTGGGGCCGGTTTTATCGGCAGTAATTTTGTATTGTATCTCCTCAAAAATTATCCCCAATTCCACGTCATCAATTTAGATAAACTTACCTACGCCGGCAACTTAGATAATCTAAAAAGCATTGAGAACCATCCCAACTATACCTTTATCAAAGGGGATATTTGTGATGAAAAACTGGTGGGGGAAATCGTTGCCGGAGGTGTGGATTACCTCATAAACTTCGCGGCAGAATCCCATGTGGATAGAAGTATCACCGACCCCGGAATTTTTGTTCGGACCAACGTCTTAGGAACCCAGGTTCTTCTTGAGGCGGCAAAAAAATATGGAGTGAAAAAGTATATTCAGATATCCACCGATGAAGTTTATGGTTCACTGGATAAAGAAGGTTATTTTACCGAAACATCTCCCTTAGCTCCGAACAGTCCTTATTCTGCCAGCAAAGCATCGGCGGATCTCTTTGTACGGGCTTATTACAAAACCTTTGGATTAAATGTGAACATAACCCGCTGTTCCAATAATTACGGTCCCTATCAGTTTCCCGAAAAGCTCATCCCACTGATGATTTCCAATGCCTTAGAAGGAAAAGAGCTTCCGGTATACGGAGATGGCCTATATGTAAGGGATTGGTTATACGTAGAGGATCACTGCAGAGCGATTGATGCGGTTATGCAGAGGGGTAAACCCGGAGAGATTTATAATATCGGAGGTGGTAACGAAAAAACCAATCTGGAGATTGTAAGATTAATATTACAGGAATTGAATAAGCCCGAGTCTCTGATTCGATTTGTGAAGGATAGGCCTGGACATGATCGGCGCTATGCCATAGACTCCAGTAAAATTCAGAGAGAATTAAACTGGAGACCCTACTATGACTTCACCGATGGTCTCAAGTTAACCATCCGATGGTATCTCGAACATGTAGACTGGTGGTATAAAATCAAATCGGGAGAATATCAGGAGTACTACCAAAAAATGTATCAAGATCGCTAACCGTAAAATCGGTCTTCTTGGAAATTCCCCTTGACAAATTTTATAACTTTATTTTAGTTTAGAAAGGTGTCTATTTTTTGTCAAAATTAGCCAGGGTAGGATCTCTCCTGGATTGAGAGAATGGCCTCGTAGCAGGCTTTGAGTTAACCTATACCTTGGAACTTATCCCAAAAAATAGGCGATTTTAGATAAATTAAAGGCTACTCATTAGTCAATATAAATAAATACGCCACCAGAGTGTGTATTGCGTGGGTAGTATTTACTACAATAGCTTGTAAAAGCAAGGAACCACCAGACTATGAATTCAATACCTGAGTATTACTCCCAAAATCTCCTCTACAGACCCGACTACGAGCATGATGCCTGTGGTGTCGGGTTTGTTGCTGATATTTCAGGCAATCGAAGTTACGACATACTTGAAAATGCCTTGAGGTGTGTGAGCAACCTCACCCATCGAGGAGGCGTTGATGCCGATCAGAAGACGGGGGACGGCGCGGGTGTTCTCACCCAGATCCCCACGAAGCTTTTGCAACGAGACCTGGGACGGTTGGAATATCGAATCACCAAAGACTCGGATCTGGCCGTAGGAATGATCTTCTTTCCCAGGGAGCTGGAAAGTCGAAGAAAATGTCGCCAGATTATCGAGGAGGTAGCGGCGCAGTATGGACTTTATATTTTCGGTTGGAGGTCGGTTCCAACCGATCCATCGGCTTTGGGAGAAAAAGCTTTTAATACCGAGCCTTATATCGAGCAACTCCTGATTGGAAGGCCTATTGCCATGTCATTGGATGACATGGAATATGAGAGGACCCTTTATCTGGCTCGAAAGGAAATCGAGCGGCGGGTTCGAGAGGCCAATATAAACGATTTTTATATTCCTTCCTTTTCTCATAAGACTATTGTGTATAAAGGTCTTTTGGTAGCCTCTCAATTGGATCACTATTATCTGGATCTTCGTAATCCCAATTATGAAACGGCTTTAGCCGTCTTTCACCAGAGATATAGCACCAATACCTTTCCTACCTGGTTCCTGGCCCAGCCGTTTCGTATGCTAGCCCACAATGGTGAGATTAACACCTTGCGAGGGAATGAAAACTGGATGAATGCCAAAGAGGCCGTGCTGGAGTCCTCGATATGGGGAGATCGGATTGAGAAACTTAAACCGGTTATTCAACCTGGAGGGAGTGATTCTGCGAAATTAGATAATGTATTAGAACTCTTGGTCATGTCGGGCCGGAATATCTTGCATTCTAAGATGATGCTCATTCCCGAGCCTTGGGAAAATATGCCCAACATGGATCCTCAGCATCGGGCTTTTTATGAGTATCATGCCTGCATTACGGAGGCCTGGGATGGGCCTGCGGCCATTGCTTTTAGCGATGGTACTTTTGTGGGAGCGACCCTGGATCGGAATGGATTAAGACCGGCTCGTTATAAACTTACCGATAACGGTTTGTTCATACTGGCTTCGGAAGTGGGGGTCTTCGAATTGGAAGATCGCTTTGTGATTAAGAAAGGACGTCTTGGACCGGGTGAAATGATCGCGGTAGATACCAAAAAAGGCAAACTCTTAACCAATAAAGACATCAAAACCATGATGGGAGATCGCAATCCCTATGCCCATTGGGTCCAGCGTCATTTATTCCGCCTGGATAAACATATCCAACCCCCGGAAGATAAAGCACCTTACATCGATCGAAATCAGCTCCTCCGGCAACAAAAAGCCTTTTGGTTTACGACGGAAGATCTGGACCTCATTCTGACCCCTATGGTGGTCGAATTAAAAGAACCGGTCGGGTCTATGGGGGATGATACACCGTTGGCTGTTTTATCCAGAAAGCCCAAACTGCTTTATTCCTATTTCAAGCAGCTCTTTGCCCAGGTTACCAACCCGGCCATTGATCACCTCCGTGAAGAGCTGGTCATGTCCCTCAGCATGTATCTGGGTGGGACCAAAAGTATGCTGGAAGAAACCGAAGAGCATGCCCGGCTCATGCACTTATCCAGTCCTATTCTACTCGATCACGAACTGGAGACCCTGCGACAGGTGGGAGAGAAAAATCTTTCTTTAAGGTCGGTTACCTTATCGACCCTTTTTGAAGTGGCTAAAGGGCCTGAGGGAATGGAGGAGGCTCTAAATAACCTGTGTGAAAAAGCCAGCCAATCCATCATCGAGGGGAAATCTTTGCTTATTTTGAGTGATCGTGGGGTTGATGAAGCCCATGCGCCTATTCCGATGCTTCTTGCAGTGGGGGCCGTCCATCACCATCTCCTCCGAGAAAAGACCCGAATGAAGGTCAGTCTTCTGGTTGAGTCAGGAGAACCTCGAGATGTCCATCATTTTGCCGTTCTGATTGGTTATGGTGCCAGTGCCATTAATCCTTATCTAACGTTGCTGACGATCCGGGATATGGTCCGGCGAGGAGTCATCAAAGATATAGACGAGGAACAGGCCCTCAAGCGATATAAAACCAGTCTTAACAAGGGATTGCTTAAAGTCATGTCCAAGATGGGTATTTCCACCCTGAATAGTTATCATGGGGGTCAAATCTTCGAAGCTATCGGGCTAAGCGAAGAAATGATTAATCGCTACTTTACAGGGACCCCTTCCCAGATCGGGGGTATCGGTTTAAAGGAGCTGGCCGAAGATGCCATAACCCGTCATCGGGAAGCCTTTGCCAACGTGGAGAAGTTAGAACTGGATCATGGTGGAGAGTACAAATTTAAGAAAGGCGGTGAAGCCCATGCCTTTAATCCTCCCATGATTAAGGCTCTCCACAGTGCCGTACAGAAGGGGGATTTTCAGGAGTTTCTCAAATATACCGAACTGGTCAACTCCCGAGAACCTCTGGCACTTCGGGATTTATTAAGGTTCAAGCCGGGCAATCCTATTCCCCTGGAAGAAGTCGAGCCTGCCGAAAATATCTGGAAGCGGTTCTGTATTTCGGGAATGTCCCATGGAGCGCTGAGCCGGGAAACCCATGAAACCCTGGCCATTGCCGTGAATCGTCTGGGAGCTAAGATGAGTAGCGGGGAGGGGGGAGAAGATCCTGCCCGATATAAAAGACGTCCCAATGGAGATTGGGCCAATAGTACGACCAAACAGGTGGCTTCAGGTCGTTTTGGTGTAACCCCGGAATACCTGGCTTCGGCCACCAAGGAATTGGAAATTAAAATTGCCCAGGGCTCCAAACCGGGGGAAGGTGGGCAACTTCCCGGGCATAAAGTTTCTGCTGAGATTGCTGCCATCCGACATTCGGTTCCAGGCGTTACCCTGATTTCTCCGCCCCCTCACCATGATATTTACAGTATTGAAGACCTAGCTCAACTCATTTACGACCTCAAGCAGGTTAACCCTAGAGTAAAGGTATCCGTCAAACTCGTGGCTGAAGCCGGGGTCGGAACTATTGCCGCAGGGGTCGCCAAAGCCAAGGCCGATATTGTTCAGATCAGTGGACATGATGGGGGAACCGGAGCCTCCCCTCTGAGCTCCATCAAAAATGCCGGAAGCCCCTGGGAATTAGGACTTGCAGAAACCCAACAGGTCCTGGTTATGAACGGATTAAGACATCAAATTGTCGTGCGGGTGGATGGAGGACTCAAAACCGCACGGGATGTCGTAATTGCCGCCATGCTAGGGGCTGAAGAATATGGGTTTGGATCAGGGGCCGTGGTGGCAGCCGGCTGTAAGATGGTTCGTCAATGTCACCTTAATACCTGTCCGGTGGGTGTGGCAACCCAAGATCCCAAACTACGCGCCAAGTATGAAGGAACTCCGGAAATGGTGGTCCACTTTTTCCAATTCCTGGCCGAAGATGTGCGGAGAATCCTGGCATCTTTAGGATTCCGAAAACTAGATGAAATTATCGGTCGTACAGATCTTCTGGAACAAATAAAGATCACAGATCACCCCAAAGCAGCTTTGGTTAACTTGAGTAAAATTCTGGCTCCAGCCGACCCCACAGGTAAAAAACCCCTTCGCCATACCGTCGAATATAATGAAGTGGATGCACCTCTGGATGACCAGATTCTCCAAGACGCCAAAGAAGCATTGGAGGGTCGTAATTCGGTTAAGCTTGCCTATCGTATTCGTAATGTGCATCGGGCTACAGGAGCTAAAGTGGCCGGAGAGATTGCCTACCGGTACGGAGACAAAGGGTTACCCAATGGCATCACCATTGACTGTGAATTCCAGGGGAGTGCCGGTCAGAGCTTCGGAGCATTCTGCATTGATGGATTGCGATTGACCCTCATCGGGGAGGCGAACGATTATGTTGGCAAGGGGATGCACGGTGGGGAAATTACCATTATGCCTCCTTCAGATGCTGCTTTTAGTAGCCACGAAAACACCATTATCGGTAATACGGTTCTATACGGTGCTACAGGTGGGAGTCTCTATGCAGCGGGTCGTGCAGGAGAAAGATTTGCCATTCGAAATAGTGGAGCTTTAGCTGTTATCGAAGGAATTGGAGACCACGGCTGTGAGTATATGACCGGTGGTATTGTGGTGGTTCTGGGAGAAACCGGTAGGAACTTCGGTGCCGGCATGACCGGTGGACTGGCTTATGTATTTGATCCCAAAGGAGAGTTTCCAAAGAAATACAACCCGGAATTGGTCACCCTGGAAAAAGTTCAGGATAGCGAGGATGTGGCTACCCTCCAGATCCTGATCAGTCGCCACGTGCAGCTTACCCATAGCCAGCATGCCCGGAATATTCTGGCCAAATGGGATCAGTATCAACCTTCATTCTGGAAAGTGGTTCCTAAACAGTCTGGAGCCAAACCAAAACCTTATCTCTCTCGCCATGAAAGCGGACAACTGAGTTTTAAAGCACCCGTTCTAAGTAGCAAAGAGGTCTAAGGTGCCTGAAGTGAACTAAAGTTAAGGGATACTTAAAAACTTCAGGCACTTTAGAAATACTGTAAACACTTCTAAAAATGAGTCTGCTGGTCGTTGGTACGGTTGCCCTGGATACGGTCAAAACGCCCTTTGGAGAAGTAGAGGAAGTTCTCGGTGGGTCGGCCACTTACTTTTCAGTAGCTGCCAGTTATTTTACAGAGGTCCATCTGGTTACGGTGATCGGCGAAGATTTTCCGGCAGAATACATTCGACTCCTCCAGCGCCATCATATCGACCTCAAAGGATTGCAACGGGAAAAAGGGAAAACTTTTCGATGGAAGGGTCAATATGATTATGATTTGAACGAAGCCCATACGTTGGATACTCAACTGAATGTTTTGCAAACCTTCAAACCCCAAATTCCGGAAGAATACCGAAAGATCGAGTATGTTTTCCTGGCCAATATTGATCCGGACCTGCAGCGGGACGTCCTTCATCAAATTGAACGTCCCAAACTCGTTGCCTGCGATACCATGAATTTTTGGATTGCAGGTAAGCCAGAAGCTTTGAAGCGAACCCTCCGGGAGGTCGATATTCTCATCATCAACGATGCAGAAACCCGCCAGTTAGCCCAGGAGCCCAACATCGTCAAAGCCGCCAGAAAAATCCTCTCCTGGGGGCCTCATACCCTCATTATTAAACGGGGAGAATACGGCGTGCTTATGTTTAAGAAGAATGGAGGAGTGGAAGAATGGGAGAATGGGAGAAGAGAAGAACGAGAAAACTCCCCTTCTTCTACGTCTACGTCTTTATTCCCCAATTCTTCCGTCTTTGCCGCTCCGGCTTATCCTCTAGAATCAGTCTTTGATCCTACCGGTGCCGGGGATAGTTTTGCCGGAGGATTTATGGGATATCTCTCCAAGGTCGATCGGATCGATGAAGCCAGCATTCGACAGGCTATTATCTTTGGAAGTACCATCGCTTCCTTTAATGTAGAAGATTTTAGCTTAAAACGGCTCGATAGATTAAGCGAAGAAGAGATTATAACAAGGTTTCGAGAATTTAAGACCCTGGTGGATTTTGAACATATCGGTTGAAACCTCAGCTCTGGAACCCTTCATCTGTTGAAAGGAGCCATCCAGAGAAGCGGTTATTGAAATCCATAGAGACTTCCCTTGAGATCCTCAACGGAAGGCCCTTCTGAGTTTTTTTCAAACCCATCCCAACCCCTCCCCTGTTTCCTCTCTATGAACCCGGAGTTCAACTCTGGACCGACAGGATTCACAAGATTTCTACCCTTTTTGGTTAATCTTGAGACTCATCACGGACCGAACAGCAGCAATCCCTCAATCCTGAGAAACATTTAAGATGGATGGAAAATTTCCTTGACTAAAAAAAATTTTTACCTTCAAACTCATATCCTAGGATATGGAAAACAGGAGACCATGTTTGTTATCCTTATTAACTCCAGGGACCTCTTTTTTAGGGCAGTGTAAGGCATACAAGGTACAGCTTTTCTCCAGGGAAGTGTGAATTTTACTTTTTTCCAAAAAGGTTTAAAATTCCCCTTTTTAAATCTTTCGGTTGTACCCCATGTACCACCTTGCCTTAGGAAAGTCTCTCTGGTTCTCTATACGAAGAAGAGAGGTGTTGTATGGCGAAAGCAGAGAAAACTAAACTGTTTCGGGTACCAGATCCTTATCCGCTTACCCTGGCAGGTTTACTGGCGGCTCTGGGGCCTCAGGCGATTAACTTTGGTATTTCCGTAGGAGGGGGAGAGACCATGCTGATCCCCAACTTAGCCGCTCAAGGAGCCGTTAATTTATTCTGGATTATGACCATTTCTACCATCGTGGAGACGGTGGTTGTGATTGAATGTATTAAATACAGTATGATCACAGGGAGATCTTTCTTCACCATGACCCAGGATATTCCACCCCGGGGAATTTTCTGGCCCTGGGTTTGGGCCATAGCATCTCTTTTTACTTTTGCCTGGCCCTTTTGGTTAGGCGGGGCTTCCAGTGCTTTGCTCAAGGTAACTGGAGGTACTGCCGAGTCGACAATCGGGGGTATTAAAACCTACTATTTGTGGTGCTGGGGCGCGTTAATCGTAGTTTTAGTGGTTTTCCTTTTTTCCAAGACCGTTTATGGAAGTATATCCAAAATCTTTCAATGGCTCATGTGGATTAATATTACCGGGATGATTATTACCGTGGCCATTACAGCCAGTTGGGAGGATTATAAAGCGGTCCTTTGGGGTTATTTTAATTTTGGGCTTTCTAAACCCGATAAACCGATTTCCTGGAAATACATTGCCGGGCTTTATAACCAGCCGGGGGGTAGCCTGATGTGGGTCTCTCTGTGGGTACTGGAAGCCGGTTGGGCAATGGGCCGCTATACCGGAAAAGTCACCGGAATTCTCCGTCCACCCGAGGAAATTAACACGGAAGTCCTTCCCTGGGATACTTCAGATCCCCAAGAGGTTAAAAAAATGAAGGACTGGATCAGTATCGGTAAATGGAGCCAGATTATCTGGTGGAGTATCCTCGGTGCCATGGTTATGACCTATCTATACGCTACCGCCGGATATGCGTACTTCTATAAACAAGGAATCGTAAAAAGCGGTCTGGAAATTCCTATTCAGATAGCAACGATCGTTGGAGGAGTTTTTGGCCCAATCGCTTTTACTGTCTATCTGATCTTTGTCTTTGCAACCCTCTACGATGCCGGATTTGCTTTCCTGGATACCTTTATTGGAAGGACCGTATCTGATGCCATTGCCGTTACCCCAAGGCTCAAAGGAAAACGCCCTTACCGATTCTATTATTTCCTGGTTGTAATTCTTGTCATAGCAGCAGATTTTGTTTTTGTTACCTTTAAAGACCCTTATGCCCTCTGGTTATTTGTAGCAACATCTGCCGTTTTACTCCGAGGGGTCGCAGCAATTCAGATTCTCTATGTAAACTCTAAGTACTTACCTGAACCCTTCCGCCCTGGAATCATCACAAAGCTTATTCTCTGGTTTACCTTTATTACCGGGGTTATTGCCTTTGTCTTAGGCATGTACGCAACGTACTATAACATATAAAAACAGGAGACAGAATGAGGGGTCTGGGGACTGTCCGCAGAAGGGGTAGTGAATAATCTATCGTCTTGAGTCCTTCGATCAACTCAAGACGGGCTGGATCGAAGGACTCAGGGGAAACGGGATCCGCTCGAAATAAAAAAGACACTCTTACGCGCTTCCTTTCCCTTGCGGGAGCGGGAGGAGGACGAGGGTGAGGGGGGATTACTCGTCTCCATTCGCTCTTAAAAACCTACCCTTCTAAGAAAGGGACCGGGTGGGAAGGTCTTTCGCAGGGACTTTAACCCTTATCTTAATAGCCAAAGGGGTGTAGCTACAACCTATGGCTGTTAATCAGACTTTTAGCAAATTCCAGATCTTGAGGGGTATTTGCATTGAAAAAGGAGAGTAGGTGCGGATCGAATAGCCGAATTTCTTCTGGAAGGATCTGCCTGACGCGAACTTCAGGAAAAAATCCGATGATTTTAAATGAATTCCTCTCCAGAAGGCGTTCAATGGGTTCGGTACAGGCTTTAGAGTAAATGGCATGAAGAGGATGCAGGCCCTCGGAGGATTGATTTTCTTCGGTAGGTGCATAGGGAATAACCACATCAAAGCCAGGAGCCTGATCGATCATGTATTGAATGAGATTCTGATTCAAAAAAGGCATATCACAGGCTGCAAAAAAAGCCTGATCTTGAGAAGCCGTAACAAGGCCTGTGTAAATCCCTCCGAGGGATCCTTTATCGGGAAGTACATCGGGAACTACTTTAAATCCCCAGCTCTTATACAATTCGGGTTCATTGCTGATAAGGATGATCTCATCAAAAAGGGTTAAAAAAACGTCGATCACCCGCTGGATAATTTTTTTCCCACCCAGTTCCAGAAAAGCCTTATTCGTTCCCATCCGGGTGCTCTTTCCGCCTGCTAAAATAACACCTGTCATAGAGGGGTCACTTCAAAATGCTCCTGATGGAGGTTTGGATCTTCTTTGATTTTAATTTTCTTTTTATAGGTTTCCATCATTTCCTCGATAAAGGGACGTTCTTCACCTCGGAGCAAGGAACCAACGGAAGGATTGACCCGGATAAGAATTTCTTGGCTATCGGTATTGCTGATTAAGCGTCGAAGCGCATTTTGAACTTCATAACAGACCGTGGCACTGGACTTAATCATCCCTCTTCCATCGCAATACGAACACGGTTCACAAAGGGTTTTTTCCAGGCTTTGTTTAACCCGTTTACGGGTCATTTCTACCAGTCCCAGCTCGCTCAGCTGAAGTACATTGGTCCGAGAGCGATCTTCCCGCAGTTTTCTCTCCAGGGCATTAAGGACTTTTTTCTTATTCTCTTCCAACTCCATATCAATAAAATCCAGAATGATAATTCCCCCTAAATCCCTCAGACGGATCTGCCGGACGATTTCGCTAACGGCTTCCAGGTTTGTTTTGACAATGGTATCCTCCAGATTTTTCTTCCCCACATACTTACCCGTGTTAACATCTATAGCTACCAGGGCTTCGGTCTGCTCGATAACTATATACCCTCCCGATTTCAACCAAATTTTTTTCCTCAGTGCTTTCTCCAACTCACTTTCAATTCCGTAGTGATCAAAGATAGGAACATCTTTAACAAAAAGTTTAACCCGGTCGGTCAGATGGGGCATGAGGGTATCTACAAACTCCAGGCATCGTTGATACTCCCTTTCGGAGTCCAGTACCATTTTTTCAACATCCGAGTTAAAGAGGTCCCGAATGGTTCGAAAAACCAAATCTAAATCCTCGTGGAGGAGGCAAGGGGCTGTAGAATTTTCACTCTTTTTTTTGATGGATTCCCAGAGTTTGATCAAAAACTCCATGTCGTTTTTGAATTCTTCTTCACCCTTTCCTTCTCCAACGGTTCTCACAATAAAGCCGCAGTTGGGGGGTTTAAACTTTTTAATGAGTTTTCGCAATCGACTTCGTTCCGCATCGCTTGCAATTCGTCTAGAAACCCCCACATGTTCCACCGTCGGCATGTATACCAGGAATCTACCCGGTAAGGTAATATGGGAAGTCACACGGGCCCCTTTGGTTCCCAAGGGTTCCTTGGAAACCTGTACCACGATTTCTTGACCTTCTTTGAGGAGTTCTTGAATAGAAGTGGAGGAAGAAGACATTTTAAAAGGCTCTAGATCTTCATCTCCGGAATCTACTCCGGCGTCCTCTTCTTCCCCTACTCCGGTTGTTTCATATTCTTCCAGGTTATTATAAACATCTAAAACATATAAAAAAGCATCCTTTTTCAAACCAATGTCTACAAAAGCTGCTTGCATGCCAGGTAATACCCTTGTAACTCTGCCTTTGTATACATTTCCCACGATCCGACGATCCTGTGCTCGTTCAATGTAAATCTCTACCAGCTGACCATCCTCTAAAAGAGCTACGCGCGTCTGCCGTGGGGTTGAGTTAACAATAATCTCCCGAGACATTTTTACCTTCCTATAAACCCGACAGTTTTACGCTATTCTGTATGATCAGTTGCAAAAGAACTTTACCCCTTTAGGTTGAGTTTGTGCTGAAGCCTTGTCTCCGTAGGATGTGAGAAGTATATGCTTACTTCTTCAAATTTCTATCATTCCCTGATCCCCCACTTCCTATAAGTATTAAATGATCTACGGAAAAATTGAGAGCTCATACCCCTATACTTCTATTTCCACCTTTTAAGGTGAAGGCTTAATAAAAAGAATTCATCTTGAAAAGGTTTTAAAGTTTCATTAAAATTAAAATAATCTTCAAATTGTAAGATTCTTCGTCTTAGGGGACTCTCAATTTTCATTCAATTTATCTATCCTATTCAGAACTACTTGAGGGTGATTTTCTGCAACAACTCAAAAGGATTTTTCAGAAACGTAAAACTGGTTTTTAATACACTTTGTACAGGTGACTCATGTCACCTTTTCATTAAAATTCATTAAAACTCAGTATGTGTCAAGGGTTGCGTCTGCTTTGACTCCTTCAACCGAATTT
>JAUQPW010000123.1 GCA_030550175.1 bacterium | reverse complement strand
GGGACAAAACGGGAGGTAATGCTTGGGACAAAAAGTTAATCCCATAGGTTTAAGATTAGGAATTATTAAGACCTGGAACTCTAAATGGTATGCAGAGAAGAATTATGCAGATCTGCTCCATGAAGACTTGAAGATCCGAAATTTTGTCAAAGACAAATTATCCCATGCCGGTATTTCTAAGGTTGAAATCGAGCGGGCTGCTGAGAAGACTACCGTAAATATTCACACAGCACGTCCTGGGATTATCATCGGTCGAAAAGGAGCAGAGGTTGATAAATTGAAGAAGAGTTTGCAAGCCCTTACAGGTAAACAAATCCAGGTCAATATCTATGAAGTTAGAAGAGCAGAACTTGACGCTCAGTTGGTAGCTGAAAATATAGCTCTTCAACTGGAAAGAAGAGTTTCGTTTCGTCGTGCAATGAAAAGAAGTGTATCGTCGGCTATGCGCTTGGGGGCTTATGGCATCAAAGTTTCCTGTAGTGGTCGGTTAGATGGTTCAGAAATGGCCAGAACCGAATGGTATCGAGAGGGAAGAGTTCCTCTACATACCTTACGGGCTGATATCGATTATGGTTTTTCGCAAGCTCTGACCACATATGGATTGATAGGGGTTAAAGTTTGGATCTTTAAGGGAGAAGTTCTTTCGAGGAATAATCAGTCCAAGGAACAAAATTCACAGGTTCAACAAAGTCAGTCCGGTCAACTAGGTCAATCAGGTCAAAAAACTCTTCAGCAACCCGCTAAGGTTTAAGGTTTCGTAGATAATTCAACCTGAAAAATTTCAAAGGAGTCTCAGCTATGTTAATGCCTAAAAAGGTAAAATACCGAAAGCAGCAACGGGGAAGAATGCGGGGTAAAGCTTATCGAGGTTCTACGCTTAATTTTGGTCAATTTGGTTTGCAGGCTTTAGAACCCGGTTATATTACAGATCGTCAGATTGAAGCGGCCCGCATTGCTATCACACGAAAAGTAAAAAGAAGTGGAAGAATGTGGATACGTATTTTTCCAGATAAACCCGTTACCTCGAAGCCTACCGAAACTCGAATGGGTAAAGGAAAAGGAGCTCTGGATCATTGGGTAGCTGTGGTTAAGCCGGGTCGTATCATTTATGAGATGGATGGTATTCCTGAAGAGCTTGCCAGAGATGCTCTACGCTTAGCGGCCCACAAGCTTCCTATTAAAACCAAATTTGTGGTGCGGTAAGAAAGGAGCGAACTGTGAAAGCGCGTGAACTTAGAGAATTAACAGACGAAGAATTAAAAGAACGGGAAAGGGACTTACGAGAAGAACTATTTAATTTGAGATTTCAGATTGCAACCAATCAGGCTGAAAATCCACAAATTATCAGAAATGTTCGACGGGATCTTGCGCGAGTTCTGACAATTCTTCGGGAAAGGGAGTTGGCGGCAGAGAAAGAGACCAGGAAAAGGGCCTAAGGGGTCTTTTAAGTACCTGAAGTTTTCAAGGGTCGAAAGTGCTTAAAGTGAACTAAAGTTAACAGACCTTCTAGACCCTTTAGCTCACTTTAAGTATTCTACACTCTTCCAAAGATGGAAAAACCAGGGAGAAGGAAGGTAAGACAGGGAGTTGTGGTCAGTAATAAAATGATGAAGACCGTGGTAGTTGAGGTGACCAGATCTATTCAACATCCCAGATATAATAAAACGATCAAAAGATCGAAAAAGTTTAAAGCCCACGATGAGGAGAATAAATGTGCCGTAGGAGATATTGTTGAGATATGGGAGACGAGGCCACTGAGTAAAGAGAAACGGTGGCGCGTAGTTAAAATTCTAAAGAAAGCTCAATTAACGGAACAGGAGGGTGAAGGAGATGATACAACCACAAACAAGACTTGAAGTTGCAGATAATTCCGGAGCAAAAGAGATTATGTGCATTCGGATTATGGAAAGTTCAAATAAAAAATATGGATATGTGGGAGATGTGATTATGGCCTCTGTTAAAGAGGCTTCTCCAGGGGGTTCTGTAAAAAAAGGTGATGTTGTAAAGGCGGTTGTTGTCCGGGTAGCTAAAGAAATGAGAAGGAAGGATGGTTCTTATATTAAATTCGATAAAAATGCGGCGGTACTCTTAACCCCCCAAAATGAACCCATGGGAACAAGAATCTTTGGTCCGGTAGCCCGAGAACTCCGGGATAAGGAGTTTACCAAAATATTGTCCCTGGCTCCGGAAGTCATTTAAAAGAGAAGTATGGGCGTATGGGCGTGAGAGAATTATCTACACCTTACTTTCCACAGGCCCACACCCTATACACCCATACAGGTGGTTATGCCTAAGATCAAGTTTCATGTCAGAAAAGGAGATGTGGTCACCGTTATTGCCGGAAAAGAAAAAGGTAAAACGGGTAAGATTTTAAGAACAATTCCTAAAAAGGAAAAGGTGATTGTGGAAAAAGTTAATCTGATTAAAAAACACCTTAAAAAAAGGGCGCAGGGACAGGGAGGTGGTATTGTGGAGATGGAAGGTGGAATTCACGTCTCTAAGGTAATGCTTAATTGCCCAAATTGTAAAAAACCTACCCGAATTGGGAAAACCCGATTAGAAGACGGCCGTAAGGTCAGAACATGCAAGAAGTGTGGAGAGATTATTGATAAGTAGGGCAAAATGGTACTTCGCCCCTGAAGGGGAATAACGTTTCGCCCTACCGTTGACTTTCATGAAATCACGATTGGAAAAAAAATATCGGGAAATTGTGGTTCCGAATTTGATGAAACAATTTGGATATAAGAACGTGATGCAGGTACCCAAATTAGAGAAAATTGTGGTAAATATGGGATTGGGAGAGGCTGTCTCAGATATTAAAGTTCTGGATGCTGCGGCAGAAGAATTAGCAGCTATTACCGGTCAGAAACCCGTCATAAGACGGGCAAAAAAATCTATAGCCAGTTTTAAGCTAAGAGCAGGTATGCCCATAGGGTGTATGGTGACCTTACGCAAACAGCGCATGTATGAGTTCCTGGACAGATTGGTGAATGTAGCTCTTCCCCGAGTTAGAGACTTCAAAGGAGTTTCTCCCAAATCCTTCGATGGAAGAGGAAATTACACCCTGGGTCTTCGAGAACAAATTATATTTCCTGAAATAAATTATGATAAAGTTGATAAAATCAGGGGACTTAATGTGGCCATTGTTACGACGGCTAAAACCGATGAGGAGGGAAAAGCTCTTCTTGCAGAACTGGGTATGCCGTTCAGGCAATAATTAAAAGGTTTAACAGGCTAAGAGACCTAAAGGGTCTAAAGTTTCTTTTAACTTTGGACCCTTTAGACCCCTTAGCCCCTACGATTTAGGGAAAATACTGTGGCAAGGACAGCGTCTATTGCAAAAGCCAGAAAGAAACCAAAATTTAGTTCAAGACAGAGGAATCGCTGCCTGATATGCGGTAGACCTCGGGGTTATATCCGAAAGTTTAAAATGTGTCGTATTTGTTTCAGAACCCTGGCCTCAAAGGGAGAGATACCTGGGATTATCAAAGCGAGCTGGTAGAAGCAAAAGGCAAGAGGTAAGAAAGGAAATCCTGTTGCTTCTTGCCTCCGGCTTCTCGATAAAGTGAAGATGGCAACTACAGATCCTATTGCCGATATGTTAACGCGAATCCGAAACGCCAATCTGGTCTATAAACCCTATACCGATGTTCCTCCCTCTAAATTAAAGGGTGAAATAGCCAGATTGCTCAAGAGGGAAGGATTCATTCGTGGATATAAAATGGTTGGGAATGCTCTACGGATTTACCTAAAATACACTCCCGATGGGAAAAGGGTTATCACAAATTTACAACGGGTAAGTAAACCGGGTTGCAGGGTTTATAAACAAAAAGATGCCATTCCTCGAGTGTTAGGAGGATTAGGTATCGCCATCCTTTCTACTTCTAAAGGTATTTTGACAGATAAGGAATCCCGCTTAATGGGAGTAGGCGGTGAGGTGCTATGCTACGTATGGTAGCCCTTTACCGAGCAAGGAATAATTAACCATACGCCATAAACCATTCAGAATAGTTTATGGCGTATGGTTAATTGTTAATCATGTCCAGAGTTGGTAAAAAGCCTATTGAGTTGCCTAAAAATGTTAAAGTTACCGTGGAGGATTCCCTTTGTAGAGTGGAAGGACCTCTGGGTAAATTGGAATATCGGATCCCCAATGGTATCAAAGTAACCCATCAGAATGGGCAACTCCTGGTTACAAGGGAATCTGATGAAAAACGATATCGCGCTCTTCATGGATTATCCAGAACCTTAATAGCCAATATGGTTATCGGCGTCACCCAGGGATTTAGTAAAGGGTTAGAAATTGAGGGAATCGGTTATCGTGCAAAGGTTGAAGGAAGAGTCCTTATTTTAAATGTAGGATATTCCCATCCCGTTAATTACCCTATTCCGGAGGGAATTACCATTGAGGTCCGAGATAATACGAAGATACTGGTGAAAGGAGCCGATAAACAACAGGTTGGTCAGGTAGCCGCAGAAATTCGGAATATTAAGAAACCGGAACCTTATAAAGGTAAGGGGATTCGATACGAAGGCGAACGTATTCGCCGTAAGGTCGGAAAAGCCGGTGCTTAAAAAACAGTAAGTGGTAAATAGCAAGTCGTAGATAACCCTCTTTACTTGCTACTTACTACTTATAATTTATACTTACTTATCATGCCACGGTTGACTAAAGAGGAACATAGAAAAAAACGGCATAAGCGGGTTAGAAAAAAAGTGAGGGGGACTTCAGAGCGTCCAAGGCTGAGTGTTTTTAGGAGTGCCCGTAATATGTATGCTCAAATTATTGATGATGAAAAGGGTCAAACTTTACTAGGTCTTTCGACCTTAAGTGCTGAAATTAAAGAAAGCGTTAAAAATGGCGGTAATATTGAGGCTGCTAAGGTTTTGGGTCGGGTGCTGGCTCAAAAAGCTTTAGAAAAAAATATCAAAGCCGTTGTCTTTGATAGAGGAGGTTATAAATTTCATGGCCGGGTTAAAGCACTGGCTACCGCAGCCCGTGAAGGTGGTTTACAGTTTTAATTCCTGCATGGTCCGAGAATTCCTAGAATTCTCGAACTCCATGGGCAGGGAAAGGAGATGTAGGTGGCGCGGATCGATGTAAAAGAATTAGAGTTAACCGACAGGGTTGTTCATATCAGTCGGGTTGCGAAGGTGGTAAAAGGGGGAAGGCGATTTAGTTTCAGTGCCTTGGTAGTAGTAGGGAATCGTAACGGTTATGTGGGATATGGTTTAGGAAAGGCTAATGAAGTCCCCGAAGCAATCCGGAAGGGCATCGAAAAGGCCAAGAAAAACCTGATAAAGATTCCCTTGAAAGGGGCAACGATTCCTCATCAGGTTCTCGGAAAATATGGGGCCAGTCAAGTATTTTTAAAACCTGCTTCTCGAGGAACCGGAGTCATCGCAGGGGGTGCCATTCGGGCTGTGGTAGAATCTGCAGGCATCCAGGATATTTTGACTAAAGCCATTGGTTCTACCAATCCTCATAACGTTGTAAAAGCTACTATAAAAGCCTTGGAGAGCTTAAAAGACCCTTTATTGGTAGCTGAATATAGATCCACTAAACCTATTCAACAAGGAGAAGAAAAAGAAGTAGAGGCGTAATTATGGCACGACTGATTACCATTAAACTTGCTAAAAGCCCTATCGGCACCATTAGGAAACATCGGGAAACTCTTCGGGGATTGGGCTTAACGAAAACCAATAAAGTGGTAGTTCGCAAGGATACTCCCGAAATCAGAGGAATGCTGAGACAGGTCATGTATCTTATAAAAATTTTAAAAGTTGAAGAGGTTCCAGACACTGAAGGCTAAAGGCGGAAGGCTAAAGGATGAACCGACCCTGCTTTTCATCCTTTACCCTTCATCCCTTCTTTTACCACATGAAGTTAAATGAGCTAAAGCCCGCGAAGGGTTCTAGAAAAAAGAAAAAACGGGTAGGTCGTGGCCCCGGCTCGGGACACGGTAAGACTTCCGGCAGAGGACATAAAGGACAAAAAGCCCGTTCAGGTAGCAGACTTAAACCTCAATTTGAAGGTGGGCAAATGCCCCTGCAACGTCGTATTCCTAAACGAGGATTTACCAATATATTTAAGAAAGTATATAGTGTTGTTAACATCGGTCGCTTAAATGAAGTGTTCGAGGAAGGGAGTGTGATCACACCGGACCTGTTAATCCAGCGCGGTCTTATAAAAAATGATAAATATGAGATTAAAATTCTCGGTGATGGAGATCTCACCAAACGATTAACGGTCCAGGCCCATGCTTTTAGTAAATCTGCTTTAGAAAAAATTAAAACAGCCGGTGGAGAAGCGGTTCAATTAACCAATAACAAGGGACAATTAACAATTAACAATTAACAATCAATTGTTTATTGTTGTTGTTCATTGTTCAAAAGAGAGGGTATCCCCCTTGTTACAGGTAGTCCAAAACATATTTAAAGTACCTGAGCTAAAGCGAAGGATTTTAATTACTTTAGCTCTTTTGGTCGTTTATCGGATTGGCTCCCATATTCCAACTCCGGGCATAGATGGGGTGGCTTTGAGCGAATTCTTTGCCAGGCAAAAAGATACCATCTTAGGGTTTGTAGATATGTTCTCGGGAGGAGCACTGGGAAGGCTAACAATTTTTGCCTTAGGGATTATGCCGTATATCAGTGCTTCTATTATTCTTCAGCTTTTAACAGTCGTAGTACCCTATTTGGAGAGGCTGGCTAAGGAAGGTGAGCAGGGAAGGAAAAAAATCACCCAGTATACCCGATATGGAACGGTGATTCTAAGTGCTATTCAGGCCTTGGGAATCAGCTTTGGTTTAGAAGGAATGCATAGCCAGGGAGGAGCTCCTGTGGTTCCTTATCCTGGTTGGAGCTTCCGATTCGTAACAGTTCTCACACTCACAGCCGGTACGGCGTTTCTTATGTGGCTTGGGGAGCAAATTACGGAACGAGGTATTGGGAATGGTATTTCGCTTATCATTTTTGCAGGTATCGTAGATAGACTTCCTTCCGCCATATTCTTAACAATCGAGCGGATCCAGATCGGAGAGTTGAAAATCTTTTCTATCCTGGGAATTTTAGTGCTAATCATTTTTGTGGTAGCTGCCGTGGTAGTGATGCAACAAGCGGTAAGAAAAATACCTGTTCAATATGCCAAGCGAGTCGTCGGGAGAAAAATCTATGGGGGACAGAATACCCATATTCCTCTCCGCGTAAATACTCCTGGGGTTATCCCCGTTATATTTGCTTCTTCCATCATTGTATTTCCGGCAACGATAGCTCGATTTATTAAACATCCCTGGACCCAGGCCATCGCAGAGAATCTATCTCCCGGTCATATGCTTCACACCGTTCTATATGCGGCCTTTATCATCTTCTTCTGCTACTTCTATACGGCCATCATTTTTAATCCAACCGACCTGGCAGATAATATGAAAAAGTATGGGGGTTTTATCCCAGGTGTGCGACCTGGAAAGAAAACCGCCCTGTATATTGACTCGGTTCTTACCCGGATTACTTTAGCCGGAGCTATCTTCCTGGCCTTGATTGCCATACTTCCCGAACTTCTGATAACAACCATGAATGTTCCTTTCTTCTTTGGAGGTACAGCACTTTTAATCGTTGTAGGCGTTGCTCTGGATACCGTACAGCAAATCGAGTCCCATCTGTTGACTCGGCATTATGAAGGTTTTATGAAAAAAGGAAGGCTTAGAGGAAGAAGGTAAGATGACTGTCCGTGGTCCATTGTCCGTTGTCCGTTGTCTGTAGAGAAGTCATAGATAACGTCTTTACTAAACAATAGGCAGCGGGCGGCCGTCAGATGAACCTAATTTTCATGGGCCCCCCGGGAGCCGGTAAAGGGACACAAGCCAAATTATTTGCCAAAACCTATGGCATACCTCAAATTTCTACCGGAGATATTTTAAGACAAGCCGTCAAAGAAGGGACTCCTCTTGGAAAGAAAGCCCAAATTTATCTAGAAAAGGGAGAACTGGTTCCAGATGAAATTATGATCGGCATTATTAAAGATCGACTTCAAGAGGTAGATTGCCAAAAAGGATGGCTAATGGATGGATTTCCGAGGACTATCTGGCAAGCTGTGGCCCTCGATGAGATTCTCAGGCAGAGAGGTCTTCATTTAGATGCCGTGATAAATATTTATCTCCAGGAAGAAGAACTTATCCGGAGAGTCTCCGGCAGAAGGGTATGTCGGAATTGTGGAGAAACCTTTCATGTAATCTTTAATCCTCCCCTACAAGAAGGAGTTTGTGATAAATGCGGAGGTCCTTTATACCAGCGAGAAGATGACAAGGAAGAAACGGTAAGGAAACGGTTGGAGGTCTATCGCGCCCGGACTAAACCTTTGATAGAATATTACTGGGAGAAAAGCGCCTTAATCTCCATAGACGGGGGGGCCCGGACCATAGAAGATGTCTTCAAAAGTATCCGGGATGCCATATTTTCAAAAATAAAAAAGGAAGGGTAGTTAAAAAAAAATGGGAGTTATCTTAAAATCTCGAGAGGAGATAAATAAAATTAAGATAAGTTGCCGGCTTGTCGCTGAATTATTAGAGGAGCTAAGAAAATTAGTTGCTCCGGGAATAACGACCGCGGAATTAGATGCCTTTGCCCAAGACTGGCTGAAGAAAAGAAAAGCTAAATCGGCTTTTAAGGGGTATAAAAACTATCCGGCTTATATCTGTACGTCGGTTAACGAACAAGTGGTCCATGGGATTCCTTCCTCTCGAAAACTTAAATCGGGAGATATTATAGGTCTTGATGTGGGTGTGGTTGTTGATAATTACTATGGAGATGCTGCTCTAACAGTTCCGGTTGGAAGAATCTCTCCGGAGGCTGAGAAACTTCTTCAAGTCACCCAGGAAGCCCTTTACAAAGGGATTGAACAGGCTTATCCTGGGAACCGGTTAGGGGATATTTCTTATGCCGTTCAATCCCATGTCGAAAAGAACTCCTTCTCGGTGGTAAGGGATTTTGTAGGGCATGGGATAGGTAGAAAACTCCATGAAGACCCTCAAGTCCCTAATTTTGGCACGCCGGGTAAAGGAGAACGGCTGAGAGTCGGAATGGTATTGGCAATAGAACCCATGGTGAACATGGGAGGTCCAGAGGTTGAAATATTAGAAGATAAATGGACGGCCGTCACACAAGATGGAAGTTTATCTGCCCACTTTGAACATTCCATTGCGATTACAGAAAAAGGGCCTGAAATATTGACGAATTTGGATTAAAAAATTATATTGCTATATCGCCATATTCAGTAGTTATTCCGATTCTATCTTATATTCTGTAAAATAATTGGGTAAGTAAACAAATTTATGCCAAAAGAAGAAGCCATACAAGTGGAAGGGACGGTAGTAGAACCGCTCCCCAATGCTATGTTCCGGGTTGAACTGGATAATGGGCATAAGGTTTTAGCCCATATTTCGGGTAAAATGCGTAAACACTTTATTCGAATTTTACCTGGAGACAAAGTGACCGTTGAACTATCTCCCTATGATTTAACCCGAGGACGAATTATTTATCGACATAAGTAGACAAACCGCCCGGACACCAAGGATGCCAAGGGTAAACGTGAGAACCGACCCGGAGACCTGGGAAATAAAGAGAGTCCAGGTAACTGCCTGATGGTAGTCCTTACTATTTGACGTTCTTGGTGTCCAGACGGTTTCAGATTATGAAAGTTCGAGCTTCCGTAAAAAAAATCTGTGATAAGTGTAAAATTGTTAAACGAAAGGGAGTGGTAAGGGTTATTTGTGAGAACCCTCGGCATAAACAAAAACAGGGGTGAAAAGTTTCTTAGGGGTAAGAGACTAGAGGTCGGAGACCGGGAGCCGGTCTCAAGTCCTAAGTCTTAAGCCCCAAAGTTAGAGAGAGGTTATAACTTTGGCACGAATAGCCGGGATTGATCTACCGAAGAATAAAAGAGTAGAAATCGGTTTGACCTATATTTATGGGATTGGCCGTCCTTCTGCGCAAAAAATTCTAAAAGAAGCCGGGATTGATTTTAATAAAAAAGTCGGTGAGTTAAGCGACGAAGAGGTTGTTACGCTGAGAAAAATAATCGATGAAAAATATAAAGTCGAGGGGGACTTACGCAGGGAAGTTGCCATGAATATAAAACGCTTAATGGATATCGGATGTTATCGAGGTTTACGTCACCGACGAGGACTTCCGGTTCGTGGTCAGAGGACGAGTACCAATGCGAGAACCCGCAAAGGACCCCGACGAACCATTGGAGGTAAGCGTAAACAGCTCAAGAAGAAGTAAGATAAGACGGAATACGTAAGGCGTAATGAAAGGTCCAGAAAGTGGGATCGTAGAAGGTAGCTACGGATTACGCTTTGCGTAGTACCCTGACTATGGGAAAAAAAGGGGCTAAGAAGAAAAAAGGGGAATTAAAAAATATCGAGAAGGGCATTGCCCATATTCAGAGTAGTTTTAATAATACCATTGTTACCATTACCGATTTAGAAGGGAATGTCATCACCTGGTCGAGTGCCGGCAGTTTAGGATATAAAGGATCTCGAAAAAATACCCCCTTTGCTGCACAGATGGCAGCTCGAGATTGTGGAAAAAAAGCCCTCGACCTGGGGATGCGCCAGGTAGAAGTTTATGTAAAAGGGCCTGGAGCCGGCAGGGAAGCGGCCATAAGATCCTTACAGGCTGTTGGACTGGAAGTTAAAGCCATCAAGGATGTAACACCAATTCCTCACAATGGTTGCAGGCCCCCTAAAAGACGACGCGTTTAAAAAGTAATGGGTCGTAGGCCGTGGACCGTGGGTAGGGAAAGTAATTCACGATCTAGGGCCTGCTACCCATTGCCTATTCAGTTTCGGAGGAAGAAGTGGCACGTTATACCGGTCCTGTATGTAAGCTTTGTAGAGCGGAAGGGATGAAGCTCTATCTAAAAGGAGAACGCTGTTTTACAGATAAATGCCCCATAGAAAGGCGAAATTATCCACCAGGTCAGCACGGACAACGCCGATCAAAAGTATCTGATTACGGAGTTCGCTTGCGTGAAAAACAGAAAGTTAAAAGAATTTATGGGGTTTTAGAAAAACAGTTTAGACGTTATTTCCAAAAGGCGGCCAAACAAAAGGGAGTTACCGGAGCTGCTTTATTGATCTCTTTAGAACGGCGTCTGGACAACGTGGTTCATCGCCTGGGATTTGCGAGCTCTATTAAAGAAGCCAGACAACTTGTCCGACATCGCCACATCCTGGTCAATGGCAAACTGGTGGATATTCCGTCTTATCAGGTTTCTAAGGGTGATGTAATCGAAGTGAAGGCCAAAAGTCGAGAGAATGTGAGAATTAAAGAGTCCTTAACCGCTGCTCAACGTCGGGGTATTCCACCCTGGCTGTCCTTAGATGCGGCTAATTTTAAAGGAACTGTCGTTGAGTTACCCAAGCGGGAAGATATTTCTCCTCAAATCCAGGAACAGTTGATTGTCGAGCTGTATTCTAAATAAAAGGTCAGAATTCAGAAGTCAGAAAGTTTGTAGAGATCACTCTGACTCCTGAGTTCGGTTGAATATGCGGCATAGAAAAAGAGTCAAAAAGCTAGGGAGGACGGCCAGTCATCGGAGAGCTCTGCTTCGTAATCTGGTTACCGAACTGTTTCGACATGAGCGAATTACTACCACGCTCCCAAAGGCTAAAGCCATGCGCCGTTTTGCAGAGCATATGATTACCTTTGCCAAACGTGGAACCCTTCATGCACGAAGGCAGGTTCTCCGATTTGTCCAGGATAAAAAAGTTGTTCGAAAGTTGTTCGATACCCTCGCAGCAAGATATGCCGAAAGAAACGGTGGCTACACCCGAGTTATTAAATTATCTAAATATCGGGTTGGGGATGCGGCCCCCATGGCTGTTATTGAACTGGTAGACGCAGAAATAGCAGCCAAGCCTGTGAAAGAAAAGAGTAAAGGAACATAAAGTCAACTTTCCTCCTTTAATCATTGACTTTCCATTTTATCGTTTTCACTTTAAAAAACCCGGTTTCTTTCTAAGAAACCGGGTTTTCCAAACGAAAGAACTTGACTTATCTCCTCAAATCCTCCATAGTAAATACACGATGGATAAGTATCTCCTTGAACTTTATATTTTCCTCTTAGGAACTTTAGTAGGTAGCTTTCTCAACGTTTGCATTTATCGAATCCCAAGGAAAAAATCTATCGTCCTTCCGCGATCTACCTGCCCCCATTGCAATAACCGCATAAAACCTTGGGATAATATCCCAATCCTCAGTTATATTCTTCTGGGTGGAAAGTGTCGATTTTGTAAACAACCTATATCCCTTCGGTATCCCATTGTCGAGTTTTTAACGGGTTTCTTATTCTGGTTAACCCTCCATACCTTTGGTTTCACCTCTATGGCTTTCTCTTATTTGGTTTTCTTATCGGCTCTAATTGCCATTGCTTTCATCGACATAGAACATCAAATTATTCCCGATGTTATCTCGTTACCCGGTATTGGGGTGGGACTTTTACTGGCCTGGCTAACCCTTCCACTTTCCGTGTTACAGTCTTTGATAGGCGCTTTAGTCGGAGGAGGGGTTATTTATCTGGTTAGTTTTATAAGCCTGGCCGTTTTGGGAAAGGAAGGTATGGGTGGCGGTGATATTAAATTGATGGCCATGATAGGTACCTTTCTAGGCTGGAAAAATACCCTCTTGACCATCTTTTTGGGATCGGTAACCGGTTCTCTGATCGGAGTCAGTTTAATCCTCTTTAAGAAAAAAAAGAGAGACGATTACATTCCCTTTGGTCCATTTCTGGTTTTAGGGGCTATCGTCTCTCTTTTCTTGGGGAATCGGATTATTAATTGGTACTTTCGTATCGGAGATCTTACGATTCTCCATCAGATTCTTGCTTTTCCGAAGTTGTCTCTTCCCATTCTACTATCCGTATTTTTCCCTCAATGATCTCTTCCAGGACTTTATTAAAAATGGAATTATATTTCTCCCCTGCAAGGGGAGTTGCTCCTTCCTCGATCTGATGGATTCGCTTTGCAATAAGATGCACTAAAAGATAACGATTGGGAACTTGATCGATGACTTTAGAAAGAAGGTTGAGTCGAAACATAGTTACTTCTCCTTTTTTTCCAATAAGGCACCAATACGTCCCATAATTTCCTGAGAGACTTCTAAAAGTCTTGCCTTACTGGGGTTTTCCTCCTTTTTAAAAATGAGAGGAGGACCAAAGCGAATGGTTATACGTTTGGGACGAGGAAACTTAAGATGAGGACCATAGGCCTCAAAACCCCCGATAATTCCCGCAGGTATTACAGGTGCCTCAGTTTTTAAGGCCAGCATAGCAATTCCCGGCATAGGCCGCATCAGTTTATTATCCTGAGTACGACCACCTTCCGGGAAAATGCACAACAATTTACCCTCTTCCAGAACCTGTAAACTTTCTTTTAAAGATTCTGCATTCACACGACCCTGTCTAATAGGGATACAGGGCAGGCGTTTAAAGAGCCAATGAAACCAGGGATGGTAATAATGCTCATGTAACATAATAAAGTGGAGCATTCTTGGAGTTACGGCGGCTATTAAAGGAGGGTCCGCATAGCTTACATGGTTCGGTGCAATAATCCCAGGACCCTCTTTAGGGATATATTCTGTACCGATTCCTGTTAGACGGAAATATACTTTAAATAAGAGATAACCTATAGGCCTTAAAGGCATATACGAAATAGTCCTGGCTTTTCTTTTCATATGCATTCTCTAGTCTGCTACGAGCATAGCTGTCGATAACATCCTACCCGTTCTCTTTCCATCTCTCCGGTAGGAAAAGAAGAGGTCTGGACGACAGTAGGTGCAATAATTTAACATGGAGATATTTTCTTCACGAACTCCAGATCTGATTAGTTGTTGACGGTTGGCTTGTGCAAGATCTAACAACCATGTATGATCTCCCTTCTGAATCAGAAGACAGTCTGCATAAGGAAAAGTTGCCTTAAAAGGCTCTACAACCATTCTATCGACTTCATAACAACAACCACGAATCGATGGGCCTATGACAACCCGACAGTCTCTGGGGTGAGTACGAAAAGTAACCTTCATGGCCTGCAGCGTAGCCTCTGTAACTTTCTTGAGGGTCCCCCGCCATCCGGCATGGATAACTCCAATCGCCTTTTGAACAGGATCCCATACGATTAAAGGAACACAATCGGCTGTTAATACGGTTAAGGGAATTCCAGTTTGATTGGTTATTAAGGCATCACAGGCTTCTTGACTTGCCCTTTTCTTGAGCGCTTCATAATCTATTACCGGCTTATCAATAGAGAAAATCTGGTTCCCGTGAACCTGCTTGGTAAGGAAAATCTTCCTTGGATCAATTCCCAGTGAACTAAAGAAAATTTCCCGGTTTTTAATGACCCGTTCGGGTGCGTCTCCACCACTAAAACCTAGATTAAGGGTATCAAAGGGATATGGACTTATGCCTTTAAGCCGGGTACTGAACCCATGAATAAGGTTCTTGGAGGTAAGGACTTGGGTGTCTTTAATGAAAGGTAACAAGGTACAGCCAAAACCTGGGTCACTTATAAGATGACTCTCCGAACCAGGAAATTACCATCCCATGAATAATTTAAATAAAATTCCCTCTTCTAGGCAAGTTCTTTCTTGAGGGTTATAGATTTAAAAAGGTTTGATGAATAAATAATTTAAGTAAAATTCCCCCTTAGGGACAAGATACCTCAGCAATCTCTGGATAGTCATCGGAATCTGAACGAGGAAGATTCGAAAAACTAGAAGGATAAGCCAGACAAAC
>JAUQPW010000122.1 GCA_030550175.1 bacterium | reverse complement strand
CCCCCCTCCCCACCCCCTTCCTCCCACCCCCCCACCCCCCCCCCCCCCCACACTCCCATACCCCCACACTTCCACACCCCCACACGCTCCTTACTGTAGCATCCCTTCCAGAGGGCTGCTGGCTGTAGCATACAACTTCTTGGGGATTCTACCGGCCAGATAAGCCAGACGACCTGCCCGGACTGCATAATTCATGGCTTCCGCCATTTTAACCGGATCCTTGGCTTCCGCGATCCCGGTATTCATGAGTACTCCGTCTACACCCAACTCCATGGCTATAGCTGCATCTGAAGCGGTTCCTACTCCGGCATCTACAATGACAGGTACAGAGACCATTTCCAGGATAATTTTGATATTATAGGGATTACGAATCCCCAACCCGGATCCGATTGGCGCTCCAAGGGGCATTACAGCTGCAGCACCGGCATTTTCAAGTTTCTTAGCCATGACCGGATCATCGTTAGTGTAAGGGAGAACAACAAAACCTTCTTTAGCCAGGGTTTCCGTTGCCTTCAGAAGACCTATGTTATCGGGAAATAAGGTTTTTTGATCTCCAATAACCTCCAATTTGATGAGATTGGAAAAGCCGGCTTCCCTGGCAAGTCGAGCTGTGCGAATGGCTTCTTCTGCTGTATAACAACCGGCCGTATTCGGCAACAGGGTATACTTTTTCAAATCGATGTAATCCAACAGAGAAGGTTGAGATTTATCGAACAGATTAACCCGCCTTACGGCCACCGTCACAATTTCTGCACCGGACTTTTCAAGGGCTTCCCTCATAATCTCAAAAGAGGGATACTTTCCTGTCCCAACAATCAGACGGGATCTATAAGCTTTACCTGCAATAATCAGATGATCGTTTTCTAACATATAAACATAATGGTAGGGGAGTGTGGGAGTGTGGAAGTATGGGGGTATGGGAGTATATTTGTACTCTTACACTTCCACACTTCCACACTCCCACACTCCCCTACTCTCCTTTATCTATCCTCCCCCGACAAATTGAACCAGCTCCAATTTATCTCCTTCCTTAAGGGTTTGGTGTTCGTAGGCGCTTTTGGGTACAATTTGCAAATTATGTTCGACGGCAACGACGCGCTTATCCACCTGAAGATATTGGAGCAGTTGAAGAATCGTGATACCGGATGGAACCTCTCGTTCCTCTCCGTTAATAATCACTTTCATAACCGTTTATCCGTTGTAGATTGTCTTGTGGTTCGTTGTTGACTATCCGTCAGGGGTTTTGGGGAGGGTTTGAAACAGAATCAGGCAACCCAACGGATGAGGGACAACGGACAACAGACATTTCTTCAAAGGCCTTTAGACTTTCCTCTTGAATAAGGTCCAGCAGGATACGTTTTATACCCACGAAAGGAGCTGAGGTGACCAGATGCGGATCCCGGGGTCTGGGAAGGGGAACGGAAAGTTCTGCTTTAATTGTTCCAGGTCTGGCCGTCATCACATAAATTCGGTCGGATAAAAAGATTGCCTCTTCAATATCGTGGGTTACAAACAGAATGGTTTTTCGGAATTCTTCCCAGACTTTCAACAAGAACTGCTGCATGATAGATCGGGTCATGGAGTCTAAAGCCCCGAAGGGTTCGTCCAACAACATGATATCTTTTTTAAAGAGAATTGTACGCATGAGCGCGGCTCGTTGTCGCATGCCTCCCGACAAAGAATCCGGGTAATTTTTCTCAAACCCTGCCAGTCCGAAATTTGGAAAGAGGGCCAGGGCTTCTTTCCGTGCCACGCTTTTTTTTACCCCTTGAATCTCAAGACCCAGAATGACATTATCCAAAATGGTTCTCCAGGGTAGCAAGAGATCCTTCTGGGGCATATAAGCTGAAAATCCCCGTCTATCTTCCCTACGTTCTCCGTCCAGATAAATCTCACCCCCTTCATCTGGTTTGAGGAGACCGGCGATAATGTTAAAGAGGGTACTTTTCCCGCACCCACTGGGACCTATCAAACTAACAAATTCACCTTCCCTTGCGTGCAGATTAACCTTCTGGAGCGCTAGAATCGGACCTGAAGAGAAGGTTTTGCTCAGATTAACCACCTGGACTTTAAAGGGCACCTTCTTCATATTGCAAACCGTTTCGGGCTAAAAGGCTCCAGAGAGAGGGAAGTTTTCCCATCTACAATGAGTTCTTGAATGAGCTTTCCGGTTATAGGAGTTAAAAGGATTCCTTGCCGAAAATGGCCTGTGGCTACAATCACATTTTCCATTCCAGGGATAGGCCCCAAAATGGGAAGTAAATCCCGGCAGTAGGGTCGTAACCCGGCCCAGGTTCTTGTCAGGGGTTTACCGGCCAGAGAGGGAACCATCTCAAGAGCTGCACGGATTAATGTTTCTACACCTTCCAAAGTAACCTGTTTATCATATCCTACAAATTCCACCGTAGCGCCGATCAGCAAATCTCCTCCCAGGCGAGGAACCAGATACACCTTTCGAGAGGAGACAACATGGTGAAGGAGAGGAGGAAAAACCGTTGTTGCCACCATCTGGCCTTTAGCCGGTTCGACTGGAAGGGGATAGGTTAAAAGGGAGCCTATCTGATTAGACCAACACCCGGTTGCAATAACTATTGTATTTCCTCGAATGGTTTCATCATAAACCTGAACCCCGGTGATCCGAGAATTCTCCTTGAGAACGGCCGTGACCGGCTTCCCTACCATGAACTCGGCTCCCAACTGGAGGGCACCTCGGGCCAAAGCTTCTACCAGTCGGGGATTATTTACATGACAATCCTTTGAAAAGAAGAGAGCTCCACGTATTGTTTTAGATAAAGCAGGTTCTCTTTCCAATACTTCTTCAGAAGTAAGAAGTTCCGTAGCCAGTCCGACCTCTTTTTGAAAGGGATGGAGGTATCGACCTTCCTTTTCATCGTCTTCATCCAAGAAAAGTTCCAACGTTCCGTAATGCAGCAGCTCGATATCAACCCCTGTAAGGTCCTTAAGCTCTTCAGATAAGGTGGAATAAAGCTGATAGCTTGCGATACTGAGATCAAAGTACGATTTATGACCGGCAGGATCATATCTTGGGGATAACATTCCCGCTGCCGCAGAGGATGCCTCGCATCCGGGTTGTGTTTTTTCAATCACAACCACCTTGACTTTTGATTTAGCCAACTGATAGGCGATACAGCATCCAATAGCTCCCGCTCCTATGATAATAACATCGGTTATCTTAGACAATTTAATCCCTGTGTCGTTGCTCGTTGTCCGCGGTTTATTCTATTAACCGTGAACAACGGACCACAGACTATTTATATTGAATCCAGGCCAGATGATTGGTAGGCCCATGTCCTTTTCCGATATCCAGAGAATAACGAATCGCCAGTGTTACATACTCTTTAGCTATCCGAACGGCTTCTTTTACGTCCTTACCTTTAGCCAATTCTGCCGTGATAGCAGCCGAGAAAGTACAACCGGTTCCATGGGTATTCCGGGTTTGAATACGTTCCGCTCTATAGTAAGAGAATTCCTGTCCATCATAGAAAACATCCACCGCTTCTCCATTTCGATGGCCACCTTTTACAATTACATTTCGGACCCCCTTCTCCCAGATGATCCGGGCTGCTTTCTCCATATCTTCCAGGGAAGTAATCTTCATATCGGCTAATACCTCAGCTTCCGGAATATTAGGGGTTACGATCAAGGCAAGGGGAATCAATTGGTTTTGTAAAGCTTCCCGGGCACTGGGTTGCAAAAGCGGGTCTCCACTTGCGGCCACCATAACCGGATCTACAACCAATCGATCTATCCCATATTCGATCACTTTACTACAAACTATTTCGATAATATCTCGGTTAGAGAGCATTCCGGTCTTTGCTGCATCGATCCCGATATCCGTGGCTATAGAATCCAGTTGGGCTCCCACGAACTGCGGAGGAATATCCAGGATTCCCTGAACACCCAGGGTATTCTGAGCCGTAAGGGCGGTAATGGCCGTCATTCCGTAAACCCCCAGTGCCGTAAAGGTTTTAAGATCCGCCTGAATCCCGGCACCTCCGCCTGAGTCAGATCCTGCGATGGTTAAAGCTTTCTTAAGTTTTAGCGACATAAATAAAAAAGCCGTACCCCCTGGAAGGGAATACGGCTAAATTTTTCTAAAAAGAAAAGGTAAACTACTTCCTTATCAATCGTTAAGGTATGCGTCCACGCAGTTCCCTATATATAAAATCTTAACCGCTTCCCTACGCTGGTATTACCCAGATCAGGTTCAGAGGGTTTCCGGTTCCCAGGGAATTTTCCCTTAAGAACCGAGTTCTCAGCCTTAAAAACTCCCCTAGCGATTTAATTTAAATATACCTCTTTAAGGAAAAGCTGTCAATCATTTAAATAATAACTTTCTTTTCAAGGCAAAAGTTCCTGTTATAAACTTAAAAAGCTTCCTTCTCCCTGAGCATCCAATCGAAGGAATCTGCGTTGGGTCTTCCAATCCGGGAGAATATAAAGAAGTTTCTTGGGATCTCCCCTATCCAGGGAGAGAACTTTTTCCATGTGGAAATGGCCCAAGATGATTCCGTCGTAACCTTGATTAAAAAGGGACCCGGCATATTCTTTACAAATCTCCATGGGAAAGTAGGATTTATGTTTTTGATTGGTTTTCCTGAATTTTTTTTCCAGATAACCAGCCAGGGACAGGCCTATTTGGGAAGGTAAAAGCGTAAAGACTTTATAGAAGATACGATTCCTTGAAAGGGTCCGCCAAAGTCGATAGGGTTTATCTCGATAATTCAGCAAATCTCCGTGGGAGAGATAAAATCTTTTTCCCCCGATCTGTTCTTCCAGGAAAGAGGAGCTTACTTCTGTGAAAGGGGAACCCAGATAGCTTTCCGAAAGGTAATAGTCTCGATTCCCCTCCACATATTTAACGATTACACCAGAGGCAGCGAGTTGTTGGAGGCTCCGGATGATGGGTTCCTGATAAGGCAGGGTCAGTTTTTTTGGACCCAACCATAGGTTAAAGAGGTCCCCAAGGATATAGAGGGTTCGGGTAGATCCTTTAAGATGGTTGAGAAAGGTCAGGAAAGCTTCGATTTCACCCGGGTCACCCTGGATATGGGCATCTGAGACACAAACGATCATATTCCTTGTCTCTTTGCATAAGTAGCCTGTTGAAACTCTGTTAAGAGGAGTCCGATTTGATTCTGGATCTGTTTAATGGGATAAGTTCCCGTGTTAAATCCGTTAATCATGATCGAGAAAGTCAGAACCTCATTATCTCGAGTCAGTGCATAACCGGAAAGACAGGAAACATCTTTTAAAGCGCCTGTTTTAACCCGGAGTCTTCGCTCTGCGGCCGTATCTCGTAAACGTCGTTTCATGGTTCCATCGACTCCTGCCACGGCTAAAGAAGATAAAAACTCCGATTTAACCTCGAAGTTATTGTACATATAGCGGAGGAGTTTAACGATTTGTGCCGGGGAGACTCGATTTTCTCGGGATAAGCCGGAGCCATTTTCTAGAAAATAGCTATCGGGTGGGATGCCGATTTCTTCCTTGAGAAATTCACGAATAACTTCAATTCCCTTTTCGGTACTGCCCGGTGTCCCTTTAACTTCCGCACTTAAGGTTTTTAATATCTGCTCGGCTACGAAATTATCGCTTACTTTATTGGAATCATTGAGGATTACCGATAAGGGTTTGGATTGATGGAGAACCAGAAGTTGAGCTTTAGCCGGGACCGTTCCTTTTCGGACGATCCCCTGGATCTTGACCCCTAAATTTTCAAGGACTTCCTTAAAAATAGCTGCCGTATAAAGAGCCGGTTACCGAACCTGAATTTGAGAATACACTCCCCGGGACTTTTTTGAAATTTTGCCTGCTACTACGAGTTCTCCGTCCCCATCCTCTTGATTATAATAGGTGGTAATGCCCCCTCGGGTTGCAAGGGTCAGCGCGCGATTGGTAACCCGGAGATAAGAAACAGGAGGATCGGTCATAACAAAAGGAGGTAATCCCGGTTTAGGTCCCGGTCGGATAAAAAGTTTTATGGTATTCTCATTTACAGACAGAGCACTGATTCCCACAGAAGCCGGAGAAGTAAAATTCTCCCAGCCTTTAACAATGATCTGGTCATCAAAAAACGAATCATCGGCGATGATATCCCCTTCAACTGTATTAATCCCTCCATTGACCATATCCTTGGCCATGACCCACAGATCTTGCGAAGAAAGATCGGGATCTCCAAATCCTTTAATATAAAGATCCCCAATGGCCCCATTATGGGGGGATTTATCTGTGTAGATGGCGGTTTTAAAGGTGTATTCCGGCTTAAGGACCGATAAAGCCACGGCTGAAGTAATCAGTTTGGTATTCGAGGCGGGATTTAAAAGTTGATCCATGCCGGACTGATAAATTACCTCTCCTGAATCTTGAAAAACGATTTGAATTCCTACAGAAGCTTTTTCCAGGATCTTATTACGTAAGATTTTATCGATGTTTTCCCTGAGTTCCTTCAAAGAATCGGGTATTTCCGATTTCCCATCAATTTGTGAATCAAATAAACCGATATAGACCGCTAAAACAACAGGTAGAATGAGAAAAAATTTCCACATGGGAAACAAGGCAAAAGGTGAAAAGACGAAGGCGAAAGGTAAAATTTAGGATTTCCTTTCGCCTTTTCCCTTTCGCTTTTTCCTTATTAAAGCGTTGTCTCGGTTAAGATCCAGTTCAGGTAACTTTCTGAACCATGTTGAACAGGTAAAGCGATAATCTCTGGTACTTGATAACTGTGAAGCTCCTGGACGCGTTGTTTAATACGTTCAAAGAGAGATCTTTGCGTCTTCAGAAGGATCAGCACTTCTTCTTCCTGGCTCAGTTTATTTTGCCAATGGAAGATAGATTGTACCTGGGGAATCAGATTAGCACAGGCTACCAATCGCTCCTCCACCAAGGTTGTACCTATATTTTTAGCTTCTTCTAAAGACGAGGCCGTGATCAAAACCACTATATACTCTGACATTCTTTAGAGGATAAAGGATGAAGGAACGAAGGGATATTTTACCTTCATCCTTCAGAAAACTACCAGCGAATGACAGTGGAAGCCCAGGTTACTCCTCCACCAAAGGCGACGGAGAGAATGATATTTCCTTTCTTGACTTTTCCGGCCCGAATTGTTTCATCGAGAGCAATGGGAATGGTTGCTGAAGAGGCATTACCATATTTATGAATGGTAACGACCACTTTTTCCATAGGTAAATTGAGGCGTTTTGCTGTGGCTTCAATAATACGAAGGTTTGCTTGATGGGGGATCAGCAGATCTACATCTTCCGGCCTGAGTCCATTATGTTTTAAGGCGATAAGGCAGGCTTCTTCCATGGAGCGGATGGCGACTTTAAAAAGTTCATTACCGGACATTTTAACATAGTGCATCCGTTTATCCACCGTTTCATGGCTTGCCGGATGGAGGGAACCGCCTCCCGGTATGTAAAGATATTTAGCAAACTGTCCGTCTGCAAAGAGGTGGGTCGACAAAACCACCTGACTGGGTTCTGAAGATGCTTGAAGGACAGCGGCCCCAGCCCCATCGGAGAAAATAACGCAGGTACTTCGATCGGTCCAGTCGATGACTTTGGATAAGACTTCAGCACCCACGATCAGGATGGTTTTATAGCTGCCGGTTTTAATGTATTGCTCGGCAATGGACAAGGCATATATAAAGCCACTACAGGCCGCTGCAATATCAAAGGCGGCAGCCCGCTTTGCACCCAACATCTCCTGGAGGAAGCAGGCCGTAGAAGGGAGCTGCATATCCGGAGAAATAGTTCCCACAATGATTAAATCGAGATCCCGAGCTTCTATTCCTGCACTGCGAATCGCTTTTTTTGATGCATCGAAGGCCAGAGCAGAAAGGGGAACATCCTCTTTAACCACACGCCTTTCCCTGATTCCGGTTCGCGTGGTTATCCATTCATCGCTGGTATCTACTAACTTTTCTAAGTCAAAATTGGTGATAACTTTTTCCGGTACATGGGAACCGGTACCGATAATCTTAGGATAAATCATGAGGGTTTATTCTCCTTTTTTTCTTTTTCTTCAGGATTTTTTTCGTTCACAAGTTTATGCCATTCATCTTTCATCTCCCGTTTTTCATCACTTTCGTCGGGACGATGGGGATCTTTAAAGGATTTTTTAACCTTGATTCTTCTCCGGATCGGTTCCGGATAATTAAACTGATATTTTGCAATCGTTTCCGTAATGTGGGTTTTGATCTGCTGGTGGATAGATTCCCCAGCCACACGGATGGCATTTTTAATGGCTTTGGCCTTTGAACTTCCATGGGCCTTAATCAAAACCCCATTAATCCCGAGTAAAGGAGCTCCTCCGTATTCGGCATAATCC
Source organism: bacterium (assembly GCA_030550175.1). Taxonomy (GTDB): domain Bacteria; phylum Moduliflexota; class Moduliflexia; order Moduliflexales; family JAUQPW01; genus JAUQPW01. The sequence continues at coordinate 6,722 of JAUQPW010000122.1, read as the reverse complement.
ATTTTTCTTTTCAGACGGAGGATTTCCGGTTTAATGAGCAGGTAACCCACTTTAGTTCTAAGGCTCTTGGAAAATTCCTCTTTTAAGACAACCCCCATGGTTTCTGCGAAACTTTCGGTTACTTTTAAAACAATATTACCCACAAACCCATCGCAGACCACCACATCTACCTTTCCATTAAAAATGTCCCGTCCTTCCACATTTCCGATAAAGTTAAGCTCTGTTCGCCGAAGAGCTTCAAAGACTTCCTTGGTTAGTTCATTTCCCTTAGAAGATTCTTCACCGATACTCAGAAGGCCGATTCGGGGTTTTTCCACGTTGATGATATCTTTCGCGTAGACGTGTCCCATCACTGCAAACTGAAGGATGTGTCGAGGTTTAGAATCCACGTTGGCCCCTACATCTAGAAGGATCGTAGCACGGTTAAGATTAGGGATAACGGCGGCAATGGCAGGTCTTTCTACGCCTTCTAAGGTCCCACAAACGACCTTTGCAATAGCCATAGAGGCCCCGGTATTTCCAGCACTTACGACGGCATCTACAATCCCATCCCGGATCAGGTTCACAGCTACCCGAATTGAAGAATCCGGTTTTCGCCTGAGAGCTACGGCCGGTAAATCATGCATATCCACCACTTGAGAGGCATGTCGTACTTCGATATCCAAACCCCGAGTATCGTACTTTTCTAATTCCCGTCGAACCACCTCTTCGATGCCTACCAGGACCAAACTCATTCCATATTCACGAGCCGCCTGCACCGCACCCTCTACAATGGCATGGGGTGCATGATCCCCTCCCATGGCATCAACAGCAATTTTCATTCTCGTCAGGCTAAGGATTCAGGATCAAGGAATTTAAGATTTCTGATCCTCGATTCCAGATCCTCGGTTTTACTCCTCTTCCTTGGGCTGGATAACGGTTTTACCTCGGTAAGAGCCGCAATGGGGACAGGCCCGATGCGGTAATTTAGGTTCTCCACATTCCGAACAAGGAGATAAAGTCGGAGCCTTTAAATGGTGATGGGACCTTCTTTTATTCTTACGTGATTTTGACGATCTTCTCTTGGGAACTCCCATTTTTAAAACCCTAAGCAGGGGACGGTGGGCAGGGGGCAGTAAAGAGACTTTCCTCTGCCTACGGCCTACTACCTACGGTCCACTGCTTAATTCTCTAACAATTTAGCCAGGACCGCTAACCTTGGATCTATTTTATCTTCCCGGCAAGAGCACCTCCGAAAATTTAAATTTTGCCCACAATGTGGGCAAAGACCTGCACAGTCGGTTTTACAAAAAACCTGGATGGGAATGGCCAGAATGAGTTGCTCTCGAATGACCTCGGTGAGATTTAAGGTATCCTCGGAATAATAACTCACCAGTAGATCATCGGCTTCTAACTCGACCTCCTCCCGGGTTTCCATCCACTTCGCATCCCGATATATGACATAAAAATATTTTTGAACAGGGAATACTTTGGATTCCAAACATCGGCAACACTCCAACTCAAGTTCCGCCGGTATGTAACCATACACCTCGATGTCCAACCCAACCCGGCTCACCCGAACCTTAACTTGAGTGGAAGAGTGGAGGACAAATCCATCGTTTTGTAAATCAAACTGCCAGGGGTGCAGTTCTAGTTCGAAGTCCGAAGGTGATGTTTGAATTTCATCGATTCGAATAATCATACCTCTTATTAGGCTGATGGATCTCAGAGGAACTAATAACTCTGGGTAGTTTTAAAAACCTCAGAGGATCCATTCTACAAAAAGCTCATTTATGCTAATGAATGTCTCTCCTCCTTGTCAAGAGGAAATTTACCAAAGTATGAGTGCCCATCCGTCCGCCCGTTAAGGTAAAAACATTATCCCATAAGCTCCAGAGGAATGTTTTACCCGTTTAGTTACTTTTCGATGAGGTGGGAAGGGTTACCGTCGTAATTCCGGCAGCTTTGATCTCTTCCACAGCTCGATTTAAAGCCGTCTCGGGATCTAGCTCCTTTCTCAAGGCAGACATCACATACTTTTCAATAATCGAAGAAGCTGTACGGTAATTCATGACCCGAGGAGGTGGAACAGCACTTAAAAGTTCCCTCCGTTTAAGATCCAATAAAGGATCTAATTGCTGGGCCCTTGTATCCATTAACAAAGAGGTCCAGATCGGCGTCTCCTGTGGAAACCCTTTCTGGACCAAAGGACTCGTCAAGAATCGAATATATTTCCAGGCCCGCCTGGGATCTGAAGTATTTGCAGCTATGGCCAATCCTTGAAAAGCACCTACCGAAGCCGAGTTAAACTCATACTGCTTTTTCTGCTGAACCCTCCTGGAAACGGGTAACAATCCAACCTCTGCCACATTACTTACCTTAGAAAGATTACTATCTTTGATGATGGCAGCCTGAAAAACCCAGTTGGTATTAAAAGCACAATTTCCTGTAATAAATTCATCTTTGGTCTCCAGAACCCCTGAATTTAAAGAGGTAGGGTTGATCCATTTATTCTCTACGGCCTGAATCATAAACTTGAGGGCTTCCAGTCCACCTCCTCTATGAAAAATAGGTTCTCCCAAAGGACTAAAAAGGGTATCTCCAAAAGCTCCAACCAACCAGGTATACTCATCTATCAACCCCTTGTTAACTCCCCAGGCATCGTGCCAGGGATATTCCACAGTACCCCGCGTCTTCAGAACCCTCATCTGATTTACCATTTCTTCCAATGTGTCGGGAGGCTTATCAAATCCCGCTTCTGCAAGCATGGCCTTGTTATAAAACAAAAGTTGAAAGTTACTGAGATGCGGCATGGCCCACAGCTTCTCATTAAAGGTAAAGACCGTAAGGGCAGAAGAAACTATCTCACTTTTGAATCCCTTTATGAAATCCTGAAGGGGTAGAATCGCCCCCCTACTGATAAGCTCCGGTATCCAGATAGCATCAACGGCGATAATATCATAGGTAGGTTGGGGTTGTGAAGTACTTTTGTTGATCTCTTCCAGTTGCTTTTCATAGGGGATATAATTGAGACTAACCGAAATGTCTGAAATTTCGGAGAAAAGCTGAGAGAGCCGCTCATAATCTTTAGGTTGATACCCCGAGCGGGCTATTAAGGCTACATTCAATGAAGACTCCGGGGTAGCTGCTCGGGTCTGTAAAAACCCCCATAAACTGATCCCTACAATAACTATACTATATAAAAAATATCGTCGCATGGTATTCCTCTCGAAGAATATGGGTTGATGGAGCTTCCTCTACTCCTTACCTAATCCTTCCATAAGATAAGTTCTGATTATTAAATCTTCAACCTTAGTCCTTGTTTTCCATACCTTTTATTAAAAAAGAACCCCGAAGTTCTGTTTATCAAAAAGGATTGGTTAAGGAGATTCTTCCCGATCTTTAGAATCCCTAAAACTCGAAGACTGATCGACCATGGGATAATACAGGCTGTAAAAATATTTGATGTTATGGTATCTCGGATGAGAAGGTTTGGTCAAAAGGGTTTTTTCTAATTCCTTGTCCTTGGTGAGCCCGATTTTAGCTACATAGGCCCGATCTCGGGCATTAAGGACCTGTTGGGTATAGGCCGGGTATTTATCTTCTGTAAACGGACCCAGGTTCGGAGAGCAGATTACCTCTTCATTGCTGGCAAACGTGAGAGTATAGGCAATCCAATAATCGGTATCGATATATCGGATCTGTCGATCCTTCAAGATAGAGAGAAAGGTTTGTAGCCCTCGTCCGTCCACGGCGGAGTTCTTATGAATATGGAAAATTCCAAGAAGGTTGACCCCCAAGACTATGGCAAGCAGGAAAACGAACAGAACCGAAGATACCCTCTTGATCCTCAAGAGGAACAGAGCCAGAAAGATAGGAAGGGTTGAGTAAAGGGGTAGAAGATATCGGGGGACTCGAGAAAGGGTTCCAAAACTGCTACTGCAGAACAGTCCCACCGTTATGAAGGTTAAAACCAGGGGAATCTCTAATCTCTCTGAACTCTTTCCGACTAAAGGAGTTATCTGATCTGATCTGTTTTCAGGAGATCCAAAGAACGACGAAAAAGAAAGGGAACGATCCCACCGCCACAGGGCATAGCCTAAAGATAAAACATAAACTCCAATGACCAGGTAAGCAAAATCGCCCGCGATATTGGTCATGGCATATTGGGTATGGGTCCCTACCAGGATCGGCAAGGCCTGGGTAAGAAAGTCATGGAAATAGGTGGGAAATTGAAGCCATTGGGATTCCCAGGAACTGTTTTCCCCGCCGGTTAAGAACGTATAAGTCTCCCACTGATTTTGTACGTTCCATAACAGGAGTGGAAAACCCCCCACCAGGGTAAAGATGAGAAATACGGCAAAGGATTTTCTCAAAACAAATAATCTGTCTTTGAGGAACCAAAAGAAGATAAAAGTCAGGACATAGGAGATGATTTGAGGATTTGTCCAAAATCCGACTCCGGCTAAAAAACCGGCCAGGCCGTACCATCTTAAAGGATAAGAAGTCCAGGTGGCTTTTGAATATAAGATCCTGGCAAGAATGACCAACAGGGCCGTTCCGAAAGCCAGAAGCTCCATATAGGCCGCTCCTGCGTAAATACTTCTCAAGGCCAGGAATCCCGGCGAAATGGCCAGGAGAAGCGTAGTCAAGAGAGCGGTTTTAGCATCCACAATCCTGCAGGTAAAAATAAACATAAGCCAGAGAAATACAAGGAAAAAGAGAACCGATATCAGTTTAAGCCCTATCACCGAGACGCCAGAAAAGTAGAAAACAACGGCAGCCAAATGGGCTTTCAGGCTTCCCATGTAGGGGAGCTCATAGTAGAGAATAGGTCGTTCTCCCTGGGTAAGAATATGTTTGGCCATAAGTCCTTCAATGGCCTCATCGGAGTCGAGGGTTCCTAGGGGGTATTCCAGCAGGTACAGTCGAACGACCACGGCCAGCACAAAGATCAGGATAAATACAAAAGGAGTCAAATAGGCTTTTCGGAGCTGTCTACTTTTTAGAAAAGCCCACGTATAATACAGGCCCACACCTAACCAAAGAATTTTAAGAGCCAGAATCATATTTTCCGTCCCCTGCTCCCGTTGATAGGCTTCTAAATCGGGTTTTTCAGGGTAGAGATATCGACCTGGTATGAGTTTCATCCAATGAAAAGGTTTGGGACCTGCCCAATAAAGATGCAGAAGATGGGCCTTGTCATATTGAAAGTAAGAAACTTTGATAGCATGAAATCCCTCCTCTAAACGAAGAACCCCGGATTTCGTCCTGGCGTTGTGATAGCCGCTGTTATCAATGATGAGTTGGTCATCAATGAACAAAGCAGAACCATCATCGGAGCGTAGCGTGAAGGTATACTCGTTTGTTCGTGGAATTCGAATATATCCGGTCCAGGTGATAAAATAATTTTCCCTGGAAAACTCATCCAGGGCATGGTTTGGAAAATTAATATCCGGGTCTATCCGTTTAAATAACGGCTCTTCATGCATGCTTTCCTTTGAGTAATAGCTTCCTATTAATCCATGGGTCAGAGAGTTTTTTTCTTTGACAAGAAAAATTACGGGGATCGATAGTGTGAAGAGCAGGATAAGCATCACATGGCTTACAGAGCTTTTAAAATTAAACCAAAAAGAGCTTTTCCTCCAGGGGTTTGCAACACATAACCAGAGTAACCCAAGACCTACGAGAATCACCAGTAGTTTTTTCACTTCAGGAACTTGAAAAGAAAACGAGTGAACCCGGAGGGAACCGCCTTTACGAAACCAGGACAGTTCCAATAAAATGAAACAAACTACCCAGAGGATTTCAACGAGAAATTTAAAGGCTCGAGTAAACATGACCGGGTCCTGATTTGTAATTAGTAATTAAATGAATCAGTTGATCTTCGCCTACCGAAAACAGAGGAAAACCATACTCAAGAAAAGGACTAAAGAATAAATACAGAAAAGGGGTTCCGTAAAAATCCTCTCGGGTTCCTTGACCAGGGGACTACTTTTTAAAGTCAGCATAAAGAACCAAAGGATAAAAATCAAAAAAAGAGGAAGGGTAAGGAAGAGGTCTTTCTGGAATTGGAGGGCCAGGTAGACATATCCCAGCATGGTCAGGCCCGCATAGAATATCATGACACCCAGCAGAGATCTTTTGGAATAATATTGATAAGCACGTCGATAAAGGACAGCCTGGGATCCCAGGAAAAGGAGCTCTGCTAACCGCTTAGCTGTCATCAGAAACGCTCCGAAGACCCACAACCACAGAATGAGAGAAAGAGGGGGAAGTAGGCTTTCAGAAATCACGGAAAACCAGCCAATTAAAAATCGGATGGGGTTATTGAGGGACTCAGAGAGGACATCGATATAGGGAATCTCTTTGGCGCGAAGGGGTCTCAGGTTATAAATCATTCCGGCCAGAAAGAGGCCTATTAAGGAGAATTGAAAGTAAGTATTAATAAAATAGAAGGCCAGGGATAAGGAAATCAGAAGGAGTCCCAGGGTAAGAATGACCAGTGTCTGAATGTCTACCAGACCACTGGGGATGGGTCGGAATCGCTTCACCGGATGTTGAAGGTCGTAAGAGGCATCGAGGATTTCATTGATAGCGTAGTTGACCGAAGAAACCAAACAGGCCAGCAATAATCCCATCAGGATCTTAGAAAGAAGATCCCAGGAAAGTTCCCGATTGAAGTAAGAAAGTGCAGCCAGACTACCCATGAGCGTGAAAAGATTTTTGAACCAGTGATCTAG
>JAUQPW010000015.1:31833-67685 GCA_030550175.1 bacterium | reverse complement strand
TGAGTCCTCTATTAATTCTACTTTCCTCCAGCAATTTTTGCAAAAATTTAAAATCCGTTCTTCTCCCAAAAAATTTTTACAAAAAGTACATTCCGCCGGAAAAAGAAAATCTGAAAGGGCTTCTAAAATTTTTTGGAAATTTTGCATGGTGACCTGTTCCCCTGGATGATAAGAGGTCGTTTTTTACCTATGGATTAATAATTCTCCCCTTGACAAAATAGGGTAGGGAGGTACCCTATATCTTATCAGGGAATTCTGGAATGCGGTTTTTTAGAATAAATGGATAACCCAACAGGTCCATTATGGACTTAGACATCAAAAAATCACGGATTCAAAGATTTTGATTTTTATTAACCTTATCAAAGGATTAAAAAACTATGCAAGTAAAAAGCTCACCTAAATCCCTCATAGATCGTCTTAAGCGAATTGAGGGGCAAATTCGTGGGATTCAGAAGATGATAGAGGAGGACCGTTACTGCATCGAAATACTGACGCAATTAACCTCTGTGGTTGCAGCCTTAAAAGGGGTCGAAGATGTGATCATGGAAAAGCATCTGGAAACGTGTGTAACCGAAGCGATGCAATTCGGATCAGAACGCGAAAAACAAGAAAAAATAAACGAGATCATGGATATCTTATCAAAGTTCAGGAAATACTAGCCGGATTATGTTAAATGGCCTAAAACCTTTGAGCTATCAGGATCTAAAGATACAGGAACGAGAAGTAAAGAGTTCAAAATTCTTAAATTTTACCCTTGGATTTTCGTATTTTTTGAGGATCTGGGACTTGTTGACTCAAAGGTTTCATCTCATTTAATAAGGTCAGGATGAAAGTATGGCGATTAAAAAAATAGATTTATCCATCGAGGGAATGAGCTACGCATCTTGTGTAAATCGAATAGAGAAGGGATTGGCCCAGGTTCCGGGAGTTACACGGGTAAGTGTCAATCTGGCTACCGAACGGGCCACGATAGAGTATGATCCAGATTCGGTACCGACTGGATCCGGCTTTGTTTCTACCTTAATCAATACTGTTACCAACCTGGGTTATGCGGTTAAAACCGAGAAGGTCACCATTCCTATCCAGGGAATGACGTGTGCTTCCTGTGTAGCTCGGATTGAAAAAGCCCTTCAAAGAAAAGAAGGGGTAATCCTGGCTAACGTCAATCTGGCTTCGGAAAAGGCTACGGTGGAATATCTCCCTTCCCAGGTTACCCTGGGTGATCTTAAGCAGGTCATCCGGGAAGCAGGCTACGAGGTTCCAGAAAGAAGCCCCGGAGAGGTCTCCCAGATAAAATCCTTACAGGAGGAAGGGAAGGGTAAAGATGTTTTAGAAGAAGATCAGACCGAGAAAGAGAGGGTTATTACACGCCTCAAGACCCGGTTTATCTTCAGTTTTACGCTCGCCGTGTTGGTGATGGTTGGAAGTATGTATCAACATATTCCGGGTCTGAGGGAAATTCCCATGCAAACCCTGTATTTTATCCTCTTCATCCTGACGACTCCTGTCCAGTTCTGGGGAGGCTGGCAGTTTTATCGGGGAGCTTATGCCGCCCTGAAGCACAAAACCGCAGACATGAACGTGCTGGTTGCCGTGGGAACTTCTGCTGCTTACTTCTATAGCTTATTTCCTACCTTCTTTCCCTCGGTTTTTATTCAGGCTTATCTGGATTTAGAGGTCTACTATGATACGGCTGCTATGATCATTGCCTTAATCCTGCTTGGGAGATTTTTAGAAGCCAAAGCCAGGGGGCGGACTTCTGAAGCTATCAAGAAGCTCGTAGGGTTACAGGCGAAGACAGCCCGAGTCATTCGAAATGGTCTGGAATTGGACATTCCCGTGGAAGAGGTCCAGGTCGGAGACGTGATTGTAGTCCGACCCGGGGAGAAAATACCGGTGGATGGTAGGGTTATTGAAGGTCGCTCGGTGGTGGATGAGTCCATGTTAACCGGAGAAAGTATTCCGGTCCTCAAGGGAGTAGGGGATGAAGTGATTGGAGCAACTCTAAATAAGACGGGAACCTTTAAATTTCAAGCTACCAAAGTAGGGAAGGATACGGTTCTGGCTCAGATTATCCGGTTGGTAGAAGAGGCCCAGGGTTCAAAAGCTCCTGTCCAATACCTGGCAGACCGGGTCACTGCGGTCTTTGTTCCCATAGTTATCGGAATAGCTTTCTTAACCTTTTTTGTGTGGTATTTTACCGGACATTCCCTGACCCTGTCGATGCTCAACTTTGTGGCGGTTCTCATCATTGCCTGTCCTTGCTCCCTCGGATTGGCAACTCCAACCGCCATCATGGTCGGTATCGGAAAGGGCGCCGAACATGGGGTTCTGATCAAGGGAGGGGAAAGTTTAGAAATGGCCTATAAAATCGATACCCTGATCTTTGATAAAACAGGGACGCTGACCCAAGGAAGACCGGTGGTAACAGATAGTATCACAACAGGAACCTTTCCTGAATACGAATTACTTCGGCTGGCCGCCTCTGCCGAAAAGAGTTCTGAGCATCCCCTGGGGGAAGCCCTGGTGAATAAAGCAAAAGAGTTAGGGTTACATCTCTCCGAAGCCGAAGAGTTCGAAGCCATCCCCGGACAGGGTATCTGGGCAAAGGTGGAGGGAAAAACCCTTCTTTTGGGGAATCCAAGGTTAATGACCCACGCGGGAGTTGAAGTCACGACCCTTTTTCCAGAAGCCGGGAAGGAAATATCCCCACATCGGGCTATCGAAAAGGTCTCCATCGAGATTACCAACTTAATCCAGGAAGCGGAAAAACTTTCCGATCAGGGTAAAACTCCTATTTTCGTGGCAATAGATGGAAAGTCGGTTGGACTCATAGCCGTTGCCGATACGCTGAAACCTTTTGCCCCTGAGGTCGTTCGAGAGCTCCAAAACATGGGACTTGAGGTTATTCTGATGACGGGAGATGATCGTCGAACTGCAGAGGCTATCGCTCACCAATTGGGGATTAAGCGGGTTCTGGCTGAAGTACTCCCTCAAGATAAAACCCTGGAGATTAAAAAACTTCAAAACCAGGGGAAGCGGGTGGCCATGGTCGGTGATGGAATTAATGATGCGCCGGCTCTGGCTCAGGCCGATGTGGGGATTGCCATCGGTACAGGAACAGATATCGCTATGGAAGCCTCAGATATTACCCTGATCCGAGATGATCTCAGAGGCGTACTGGTGGCCATCCGATTGAGCAAAAAAACCATGCAAATCATTAAACAGAACCTCTTCTGGGCCTTCTTCTACAACGTTATCGGAATTCCCATTGCAGCCGGGGTTTTGTATCCCTTTTTCGGAATCTTACTCAAACCTGTCTTTGCCGCTGCGGCTATGGCCTTTAGTTCGGTATCGGTTGTAAGTAATTCTCTGAGACTCAGGAAAATCAAATTGGAATAAATGAACGGATCGTAACGACCTTAACCCTGCTTTGTTGAAGGGAACGGCCGGGATCGTTACGATCCACCCGAAACTATGAAGAGCTCTTTTTCCCCTTCCCAGGCAACCCTCCTTCTTCTGATTCTCTTCACCTATCTGATCGGCCTCTTTTTCACCGGAGAATCAACAGAAACTCCTTTAACCCCAGGTTCTGCCTCCTCTACCCTGGAATCCCCATTTCTTCCTGAAACTCCCCTGGATTTAAATAAGGCCGATTTCTACGACCTGCAACTCCTTCCTTTTATCGGTCCTGGTTACGCTACCAGAATTCTGGAATATCGGGAGCGACAGGGAGGATTCAAAAATATCCATGAACTGAAAAACATCCCGGGTATCAACGAATACAAACTTGAGAAATTAAGGGTCTACCTGGTTGCCCCATGAAACGTCCCATTTATCCCCTCCTGGTCTGTTATGCCTTTGGGCTTATTGTGGCCTATTATTTCCCTTTTCCCCGACTCTCTCTTTATATTCCCTGGATCCTTCTGCTGCTGGCTCTTATTTCGGGCGGATTTCTCTATATCCGAAGATACCGGCCTGCCACGATCACCCTGTTGCTGGCGTTCATGGTTTTGGGAATTTCTCGGTATACCCTTTCTCAGAAACTTCCGGCTAACCACCTGATTCATTTGATTCAAAATCATCAACTGGTTACCCTAGAGGGTCGGCTGTATCAACCTCGGGAGAAGTTCCCAGACCGGGACCGCCTTTATTTGGAAGCCGAAATCCTGGAAGAAGGAACGTCCCGACAGGCTGTAACAGGTAAGATCCGGATTACTGTCCATAAAGTCCCTACTCTTCACGATATTCCCGATTTTCAATATGGGGACCGCCTGAGGGTTCGTATCCGACTCCATATTCTCGTGAATTATCAAAACCCCGGGGCTTTTGATTACAAAACCTATCTTGCCCGCCGGGGGATTTATTTAACGGGTTCCCTTAGTCATTACTCCCCCTATCTGCTTCGACCATTGGACACCGGGAGCGGATTTTCCCTATTACGCGGGATATTCCATATTCGGGAGCAGATGATGAATTTTCTGAACCCTTCCTCTGAAATACGATCCGAAACCCGTTTTTCTGAGGGAGTTGAAAACCCCCTTGAACAGGAAGCCGGGGAAGAGGATCAAGATTCCATTGAAGAAAAATCCCCATCGGAAGATGAACGGGGCGTTCTCCAGGCTATGATTTTGGGGAGTAAAACTTCTCTCACTCCAGAACTCCAGGAAAATTTCAGATTGTCCGGGCTCTATCATTTGTTGGTGGTCTCCGGGGGAAACATCGGAATTCTTGCAGGGTTCTTATTTATGGTATTTAGATTCTTCAGAATCCTTTCCAGACCGCTTCTCCTTGGAGTGATAGGGGCGGTTTTTGTATATGCCTTCCTGGCCGGGTTCGAACCCCCCATGATTCGTGCTTCTCTGATGACTTCTATTTTCCTTCTGGCCACCCTATTTGATCGAAATGCAGATCCTTTTTATAGTCTGGCCGCCTCCGCCCTGCTTCTTTTACTTATAGATCCCGTCAGCCTATTCGAGGCCAGCTTCCAGTTAACCATGGTGGCTACCACGGCGATTTTGTTTGCCTATCCACTGATATCCATAAAAAAAGAAAACCTATGGAGAAAAGTCCGGGTATTCTTTGTAGGGATTCTCCTTTCAACAGCCTTTGCAGAGTTAAGTACCGCCCCTTTGATTATTTATTACTTTAATCACCTCTACCCCTATGGGCTTTTAGCCAATATTCCGGCTTTACCCCTCTCCGGAGCGATCCTTCCCCTGGGAATTCTGGCCTGTGGAATGAATTTCTTTGTACCCACCCTGGCCCAGTTCTTCCTCCAACTGGACTTAATTTTAGTAAGAAGGTTTATGGATCTCTCCAACTTCATTGCGCATCTTCCTTATTCGGAACTTCCCGTCTCCACGAGATTCTTGATCCCTCTCCTGGTAAGTTATCTCCTTGTTTTTGGGATTTTTAAGGGATTTAAACGGCCTGCCGGTCAAAAGATGATCTTTGCATCGGGAACCATCCTGCTCATCTTTTCTGCCTACACCCTTATCTTCTGGATCATTCCAACCCCGCTTCGGGTTACTTTCCTGGATGTGGGACAGGGGGATAGTACCGTTCTGGAGCTTCCAGAGGATTCCACGATCCTTGTGGATGGAGGAGGTTCTTCCTATGGGAGTCGGTTTGATGTGGGTCGAAATATCCTGGCTCCTTATCTGTGGCATCAAGGTATCTCCCGGGTGGATGTCCTGGTTATCTCCCATGCCCATACCGATCACTTCCAGGGTTTTCGATATCTTATAGAAAAATTTGACATAGGAACTCTGTGGATCTCTCCCTGGGAATCTCAAAATCCCCTGTATGAAGAATTACTCCGGACTGCAATGACGAAAGGAATTCCCCTTCTTAAAGTTCAACGGGGCCATCGGCAGAAGTTTGGTGAGATAGACATCCAGATCCTCCATCCTTCCCCGACTTATCTTCAGGGAACCCTCCATACGTCCGATCACTTGACCAATAACCATTCCCTGGTCTTGAAGGTAACTTATGGAAAGATATGTTTTCTGTTTCCAGGAGACATTGAACAAGAAGCCGAGGAATTTCTTGTTCGGAACGGGAACCTGGAACCCTGTACTATCCTGAAGGCTCCGCACCATGGTAGTGCTACCTCCAGCAGTCCGGAATTTTTAGAAGCCCTTCAACCTTCTATAGCGGTCATATCTTCAGGAAAGTATAGCCGTTTTGAGAGTTTTTCTCCGTTGATCCTGGAAAGATACCAAAAGGCAGGGATTAAAGTATATCGAACCGACGCAGATGGCGCCGTACAGATCCAGACAGACGGCGTAGGGGTGAAGGTGAAAACGTTTGGACAGAGATAGGGAATAGGATCATATTTTGCAGTAAAATATCTCATTAACACTCAACTTTTTATAAATTCCAATCAGAAATTCATATTCCGACAGGAGGAATCTACATGTTGTTTAGCAAACAGTCGTTCGGATTCAAAATCTTATGTGCAGGTATTTTAGGTTTGGGGATCAGTACTTTTTCATCTTGTAAGGGGATAGAATTTCCTGGCCCATCTTTCCAACCCAGTACTTTCTAATCAGGTCCCAAGGATCTCCAGGAAGATAAGGAAACTTTGGAAGGTTCTGTCAAAACCCTTTTTGTTATCGGTACAAAGGATCAAAGCGATCGAGAATTTGCTCCACCCGGTTCCAATCTTTACTTCCATGTCGGGAAAGATCCGGTTTCCAGGTTTCCTAAAGAATTGAATATTCTACCGTATCCCATGGAATATCTTTACTTTAATTTGGGCAGAGCTGAAGCGGCTACAGGACTGACCCTGACTCTGGATCCTGTCTGGAGCAATGGTTCAGGGGTTCTCTATGTAGGGGCAGTGGTGATCAATCCACGCCAACATGTAGTAACGGTCTATCGCTCGTTAACTGACATTACCATCTTAACCGAAGAGGATATTCTGGACGGTGGTCAGATAGTTCCCGGTTGGACCCTGCCGGTGAGAGAGGTGTTTGTTTAAAACCCTGGCTTTTTAATCAATAAAAAAACAGCCAACCTGATTCGACCTCCCAGATTTCTCCACATATATCCACTACGTCTTTCCCTCAACCACCCCCCTTAAAAACTCAATCACCCGCTCTTTGGCCCGATCCTCTTCCGGAATCGTATCCCAGAAACCCTCAAAGGTAAGGAAAAACTGGAACACCGTGTTCTCATCGAACAATAGAAAATATCGAGGCCCTTGCCAAATGCGAAAATACTTTTCCTCTTCCTCGAACGGAGATCGAACCATAGCCTGGACTGTGCCCTTGAGCTTCAACTCAAAGCAAAAACAAGGCGTTTCCACTAAACCCACCTGGTAATGCTTATAGCTCTCCAGCAAGGTGATCCAATGTTGAATCTGCTCCCTCCGCTGTTCCCTCTCAGTATCGGAAAGATGCTTTCCTGTCAGATAATTCCTCAAAACCGGTTTCGAGTGGATGCTACGTTCACCGTAGTTCGTAAGATTGTCAAAGAAGCACTCCACTCGCCTCTGGTTTATCTCAAGCCACCTTTGTCGTCCTTCCGGGGTGGTAACAGGAAATCGACAAAGCTCCCCACTTGCGTGCCTTTCCTTAGAATGAACCAGGCAGGAAGGACGTCCCATGATCACCAAAGATTGTCCGGGTATCTGCTCCAGCTGGAGGAGTTCCTCATAAGTTTCCAGCTCCATCGCCTCCTCGCCAAAGGGGATGATCCTGACCGGTAGAATCTTTATCCGATCTGAGCGGGTAGAGGAGATGAGCATCTCCTTCAGGTGTTCAAGAACCAGACGACGAAGCTCTGTAAAGCAGTAATTTTTAGGCACTGCTTTGGGTATATATCCCCTAACATAGGGTCGGATTTCCTGTTCGGTAAGGGGTTGACCATCGTAGAGCCAAAGGAGGGTATCCAGGTGCTCCTGTTGAAGTTCCAGTCCCCAGGTGAGCACCTTGAGGAGTTCTTCCCGGTTTGGGCATCGTCTGGGATCTTCGAACGTTTTGGCCAGGTTCTCGAGGTTACTGATGGTGGATTGAGGAACATCCGCTCTTTGAGCCAGGTCCGTCTGTTTGATTCCGACTTCACGGTAGGTCTGTCGGGCCCCTCGGACCAGTTTTTCGATGATCCAATACCGGTCGATCTTTGCCGGATACAGAAGAGGAAGTGCCATGGCTGTCTTCGGATTAATACAAGGATAGACACGTAGGTTTATCCCTGCGAAGATGCCATTTTACTTTTTTCCTTAGGAATAAATTGTTATCCTGAAAAAAAAGTTTGGCAAGAAAAAAATGAGTTAACCGTACACACCCTTACCGGTTGCAGATGGGTTGCCGATTGCCTAGGAACTACTTCTGATTAACGCCCTTTGGACTCATCCCCTTAACTCAGAATCGGAATAGAAAATAAAAATTGATTATATTGGTTTAAAATAATTTTAGAATTTATTTAACTTGCGAGGAAAAACAGGTCAGTTTAATATAACCATAGTTTTTTTGATGTGTTGAGTATCAGGATGGTTTAAGGTAAGGTAAAAATCAAGCTCGCTAACCATTAGATAGGGGGGTTTTACTTATGAAAGGTGTAAAAGATTTGTCGAAGGTTGTGCGAGTCTCTCTTTTTGGATTCTTGATAGGGTTTCTGTTTTTTTCAGGACCCGGTTTGGGGTCAAGTCCGATTTGGAGTGCAACTGAGTGTTGCGGATGATGTCGACGTTGGGATAGGAGCCCGTGTTGTCTGGGATTTAGCCCAATATCAAAAAGGGCTTGGAATAATAGGATCTTTTGATTATTTCTTTCCCGGTGACGAGTTTCTCTTTTTTCCGGATGTTACTGGGGATTTGAGTTATTTTGAAATCAATGTAAATGTGACTTATACCTTTGAAACAGGTAGAAACATAGCACCTTATGTAGGGGGAGGTCTAAATATCGCCCATGCGTCTATTGAATCCTTGGGTGTAGAGGCTTCAGACACTGAAGTTGGTGTCAATTTTCTCGGAGGGGCGATATTTAACCCAGCGGGCAGGTTGATGCCGTTTGCAGAGCTTCGGGTTGAGGCCAGTGGAGGTGAGCAGTTCATAGTTACAGGAGGTATTCTCTTCACTATCAGATAACCGGATGTTTAAAAATTTTAATTTCATCAAATTCATCCCGCGTAAGGAGAGGATAAGATGAGAAATCTTGTGATGTTATTATTAATTATCCCTTTAATCTTACTCGGAAGTTGTCGGAAGACCCCCCCACCATCCCCTCCACCAACGTCTATTCCTCCTGTAGCGCCTATCCCTCCAGATAACTTCATAGGTTTGGTAAAAATCATCGACCATCCTGGGGATGATCTTTTCCCGAAGGTTTCGCCCGAGGGGACCAAAGTAGCCTATATGGCCAGAAAGATAGATAATCTGGATGTGTTTTATTTTTATCCTGGAGCCCCCAAAGTGAATCCTATTCAGGTCACACGGCATGTAGCTTGACAAGAAAAGATTGGCCAAAAGTTTTAAGCGAACTAGAGTGAATCCTATTCAGGTCACACGGCATGTAGCGGATGATGCTCACCCGAGCTGGCTTGGTAATGAGGCCTTGTTTTTTGATTCTTCACGGCTCGATACCCTGTCGGTCTGGAGAGTTCAAATAGCAGGGCAGAGAGGGACTAATCAGATCACCGTTCGGAATTATAATGATTTCGATCCGGCTGTGTCTCTGGACGGTCAGAAGGTGGTCTTCTGCTCTATCCGATGGAAAAGGGCTTTAGACTATAGACCCAAAGTCGAGGATGAGCCACCGACTTTATGGATAAGTAATATAGACGGCTCCAACATTACCCAAATTGGCGCTGGATATAACCCCAAATGGTCCCCTGATGGCCGGAAAATTATTTTCTATGCCCCTTCTGCGACCAGTTTCGATATTTGGATCATGAATTCAAATGGTACCGATCTTACTCAAATCGTCGCGGATAAATCGGATGATATTGATCCAGCTTTTTCTCCAGATATGAAGGCTATTGTGTTTGCCTCTAACCGGCCTGGGGTTGTAGGCACAGCGATTCCGAAGAATTTCGATATTTGGGCGATGAGCCTTGTGGGAGAAGGGTTGGCGCAGCTGACCTTTAGTCCCGGTGATGATGCAGGGCCGGTGTGGTCTATTACCGGTGAGGTTTTTTTCATAGCAACCGTGATGGTGGTTGGGATATCTGGAAGGGGAGGCCTATTATTGAATGGTAGGGAGATGCGACGGGGTACAAAGACCGGCTTTTGCGAATCTGTAAAGCATAAAAGCCCTGTTTCATACCTACAGAGCTGAAAGAAAAGGAGATTGTCATAAAATGCGAAAGAAGTTCCCTTCTATACCTTACACTTTACCCGTATTTCTCTCTTTGTTCCTCATAGGAGTGGGGGGATGCTTGAATGTTCGTCAACAGGAAGCGGTTTCTCAACCCTTAGAGTCTGTAACAGATTTGATTCAGTTAACCATAGACCCCTCTCCAGATGGTAATCCAGCTATTTCTCCAGATGGGAAAACAATTGCCTATGTCTCCTATAAGCATGGTAACGCGGATATTTACATCATGGAGGCTGAACCGGAGAAACAGCAACCTCAAGCTCGACAGATTACCCTTAGCCCAAGTAACGATAGTAATCCTACCTGGACGCCCGATGGGAAGTCCATTCTCTTTGATTCGGACAGGTTAGGCAATCAATCCATCTTTAGGGTAGATTTAGGGAAAGAACAAATAACTTATCAGGTCGTCGTCCGCAGTTCCAACGACTTTGCTCCAGATGTCTCCCCAGATGGGCGTAAGGTGCTGTTTGGGAGTCAGCCTCGCTATAAGGGAGGTGATCCACAATTAGACTTTCTGCGCCCCTATAGGAAAGGTCTGGAGTCGATCTGGCTAGCTAATATAGATGGAACGGAGTTAGTTCAGATTGGAAAGGGTGTTTTTCCAAAATGGTCACCCGACGGAAAAAAGATCCTCTTTGTTTCCTCGGACGGGGGCAACGCGGATATCTGGATGATGAACGTAGATGGTTCGGATTTAACCCAGCTTACTGTGGATTTAGCCCAAGACACTTCCCCGGCATGGTCTCCCGATGGAACCAAGATAGTTTTTTCCTCCGACCGTACGGGTAATTTTGATATATGGGTACTGGATTTAGAGATCAACGAACTGATCCCCTTAACCAATAATCCAGGAGCGGATGGAAGTCCTGTGTGATCTCCCGATGGGAAGTACATCTATTTTTACAGTTTCCGAAACAACAACTGGGATTTATGGCGGGTGACTCCGCTGTTGAAGAGAGAGCGGAGGGTTTAATTAAAGCAAAAGGCAAGGGGAAACAGGAGCGGGTAGGTAGGTCCAAGTCGCTTTCTATGTGTGGCGGCATAGGTAAGCAGGCACTATCCTCTCACTTGGGACCTTCCCTGTGTCCAGTTCAAAGGCTTGTCGGGAACTACCCCTGATTAGCGTTCTTTTGACTCATCCCCGAAAGGGAGGTTTTCATGCGCTTCTGGCCGGTCTTTCAAAGACCCGGTAACGATCGAAGATAGAAAAGCAGCGTCCAGGATTTTCAACATAGTTTATCTTATATAAGACGAAAATAAAACTTAATTGTATTAACTTATAAAATTTTTAAATTTATTTACATTGATAGGCCGAAAAATACTGTATTAACCTGTATTATACAAGGTAGTTTATAGGTTATAGCCATTTTTTCAAACGTTCCGGCAAAGGAGGCTGGACATGAGCAGGGCATATGGGTGGTTTGTCCTATTAGTGGGGATGTTTGTCTTTCTCGCCTCGTTCTCGGGAGCGGGGCAAGCGCTGAGCGAGGCGCACAAGGTAAGGCTGGTCGAGGCTTACGGGCGGCTGCCGCTCTCTTTCATCGCCAACGCGGGGCAGGTGGTGGCAGAGGTCAGGTATTATGCGCGGGGTCCGGGCTACACCATCTTTTTGACCCCTGAGGAGATCTGGCTGGTGCTGGCAAGCAGAACCGCCCCCGTGCAGACGCTGCAGCCGGTGCGAGTGCCGGTCGAGGAGAAGCAGACACGGGTGAACCCGGAGGTGGTGAGGATCAGAGTAGTGCAGGCACAAGCTGCTGCTGAGATTGAGGCGGAGGAGAGGTTGCCAGGCCGCGTCAACTACTTTCGTGGCAAGGACCCCCAGAGTTGGCAGACAGATGTGCCCATCTACGGGAGGGTACGCTACAAAGGGGTGTATCCGGGGATCGACCTGGTCTTTTACGGCAACCAGAGAGTTGGAGGGGTTGGCCTCTGTTGGGGACTGTCAGTCATCAGTGGATGTATATATGAGTATGAGCGTTCTTTACATCCTCTTAAAGAACCAACCATATACAAGATAGAGTCCTATACGCTATCTCTGCCACCCAAGGCGGTTTTGGTGAGGTAAGCGCATTTCTTCGCACTTATGATCCGAGTCTTCAATACTTCCCTCAGGAGATTTTTCCACGCAGAGATGTCGTCTTTCTAAGGTCTAATATCGCTAATTTATGCTCTATGATCAAGGGCGTACTAGAGGAAAGGATATATGTCCAAAATGTGACTTGTCAGAGGTGGCAAGTTCCGCCTCCAGTGGAGAACCCTGAGCAACCACACGGGCCCAAACAATAGACATGGTGACGTATGGCTAAGACATTAAGGCAGGATTGAGCCTTGCAACAGGCAATGGTTCAGGAAGTGAGCTCCAGTCCAGCAGGGATGAGCTATCAAGTCAAACCCGGGCACAGGCACGAGTAGTCCGTCAGGAATTAATTGTGGTAATATATGTCTTGGTAAGACCCGTGCAAAGGAGGTGTTTCAAATAAAGGCAGTAAAGTTTTTCATTGCCTTCTTAATTATCCCCTGCCTCCCCTTCCTTGTGCAGGCAAAGGAGGTTTCAGAGGAGAAGAGACTAAGGATTCAGGAGGCCTACGGCAAACTGTTGCTTTATTTTATCCAGAATGAGGGTCAGGTTGATGGAAAGGTAAGGTTTTATGAGAGGGGTTCCGGAAGGAGGATATTCTTCAGAGAAGATGCTATCTATGTATCGCTCTTTAAGAGAGAGAAGGAAGAGAAAGGTTTAGAAAGAGGAAGGGCTGTAAAGGAGGAAGGCAAGGTTATATCAGAGCACCTGCTGATAAAGCCTCTAAATGGAAAGCTGGTAGAGCCTGTGGCAGAGGAGAGGCTTTCAGGAAAGGTCGATTATTTTATAGGCAATAACCCGAAGAGATGGAAGACGGACATACCGACCTATGGAAAGGTGAGATACAGGGAGGTCTACCCCGGCATAGACCTTGTTTTTTATGGCAACCAGAGCTAGCTTGAGTATGACCTTATTGTAAGCTCAGGGGGCTGACCCATCAAGGATAGCCTTCAAGGTAGAAGGTGCAAAAAAGGAAGGAGAGGCTTATGTCTATAGCTTTGCTCTAGCTCAGTACGACAGGACGAGACCCCTTGTAATAGACCCACTTGTGTTTAGCTACTCCACATACCTTGGGGGTAGTGGGGATGATTTCGGTGTCATGGTTATGGACAGCTCTGGAAACGTCTATGTGATAGGTTCTACAGAGTCAGCCGACTTTCCCACCCAGAATGCCTATGATAATACCTATAATGGCAGGCAGGGTGTCTTTGTCACAAAGCTCAGCTTTACCTCCGATGCAACTTACACCCTCACAGTTACCAGACAGGGCACAGGCAGTGGCACGGTGACGAGCAGTCCGCTGGGGATCAACTGCGGGTCGGATTGCCAGGAGTCTTATGCTTATGGTACCTTAGTGACTCTGACGGCTACCCCGGCTAGTGGTTCGACGTTTGCTGGCTGGGCCAACTGTGACTCTCCCAGCGGCAACCAGTGTACCATGACTATGAACACCAACAAGACTGTCACCGCTACCTTCAATATCAATATCCAGCAGTTCATCCTTACGGTGAGGAAGGCGGGGATGGGAAGTGGGACAGTGACGAGCACTCCGCTGGGGATCACTTGTGGGTCGGATTGCCAGGAGTCTTACGCCTATGGTACTTCAGTGACCCTCACGGCCACGGCAGACCTGGAAAGTGTAATCTAAGCGCCCGTTGAGGCTGTAGTTCCACCATGCTCCTGTTGGATTAGAGCTCTGCGAGATGGAGAGCAAGTAGTTGCTCGTCTGGTTAGTCGTGCTCTTTGCCAGTACGATCCTGATGAACCGCCCTGCTTGAGGATCGTAGGCTACTCGTAGGTCAAAGGGCGAGCAACCAGAGCAAACAGTGTTGAACCATACTGCTAGGCTCGTTCTCTGAAGCTCAACTTCTGACTTGTTGTAGATCACAAATGTAGAGTTAACAACCGTTAATATATAGTTTGGCCCAACAGCAATATCCGGATCGGGTGGACGTATAAGACCTGAGGGATGGCCTCCGTTATCAATCCCCTCTCCGTTGCTGATCAAATCAGGAGCGAGAACTTGGATTTGCCCTGGAGGAGGTGGTGGTCCCTTGACCAACGGATCTTGTTCTGGCTTATAGGGCTGTAGCTGTCGTTTACCAGAAACTAATACGAGTGTTCTTGATCGTCGCTGAGCCAATATGTCACACCACCAGTGCCAGAGCCTGAAGATCCATTGTACCAGATCACATGGGACCAGCCAGACAACAACATTCATTAAGTTGGCTGACATACTGTGATCCACAGAGTGATTAGAAAGACAGCTACAAGTAACAATCCTCTTACTATCCCTTGCTCTCGTTGCATATATACGCCCCCCGAAAACCTTGATTGATTACGTTCTTAACACTCAGATAGGCCTGCAGTTGTATCTGCAGCATCCCCCCTGGGGGTATGTTGTAAGGTTTCCCAGGGGGCTGGTAGTGGCTGAAGGTGGAAAAACAGGGCTTTGGGTTTTTCGACCTGGGTTAGCCCCTGTATTAGAGGATAATGAAATTATAACTTATTAGTTTTCAATAACTTTTTACTTTATTTACATTGAAAAAGATAAATAGATGTAATTGGATTAAGTAAAAATAAAATTTAATTGTTCGAATTATTTTATACAAAAATTGCCTTTTTAAGGTTTGGTTTTCAGTTTTACCTGGCTTTTAACTCTTTCTTTTGCAGGGGAGGACGAGATATGGCACGACGAGAAGAACTCACAGATGAGCAATGGGCGATCCTCGAACCCCTGATGCCCCCTCTCCCGCGCCGACCGAACGGCCGGGGGAGGCCGTGGAGAGAGGGTCAAATGGTTCGCTTCTCTCAAGCAAAAAGGTTAACCATCCAAGCCTTTGCAGTACTAACCTTTCTGCTGCTTTTCTCCATAGGAGCATTAAGAGCTGAGCAGCAAAACCAGTCACCATCTTCTGGTCCCTTACTGTCTGCTCAGCGGGCGGATGATAGTGAGTTATCACGAGTTTTACGTGAACGGCTAATCATTGCGCGGGCGCTTAAGGAGGCAAGTAGTGAGTTCAATATCCCCTTGCCGATTCTTCAAGCAATTGCTTTTAAGCAATCACGCTGGAATCACCTTATTCCTAGTGAAACGGAGAGACCGCAAAAGGAGGAAACACCTGGGTTGGGGACACGAATCCACTACTTTCCGTTCTATGGCCCGATGGGGCTTTCTGACGACGAGTCTGTCGGCGGACCCAGCTTGTCCAGGGCTGCATCTCTTATCGGTGAAGAGCCAGAGAAGCTGAAAAGAAATCCTATTGCGAATATACGTGGGGGTGCAGCATTACTAGCTGCCATAGCTGATGAAGAACGGAGAGCAGGTCAAGTTGTCAACTCCCGACTTGAAACTTGGAAGCATGTAGTGGAAAAGTTTGGCGGATTTCGCTTTCCTGATATAGCTGAATTATTTGCAGTCGATGTTTTCAAGACTATTCGGGATGGATACCACGCTCATAGTATAGAGATCAAAGCGCATCCTGACCTGGATATGAGTATGTTCAGTGAAAAAGCACTGAAAGCGGTTGGGATTAAAAAAAATCCCTAAATAGCATAGTACTACTATCCGGGTATCCAGGCGCAATCTGGATGGGTCCAGCGGGTCAAGGCAACTATGAGGTGGGGAGAGGAGGTAACTTAATCACCAAAGTAATTATCCACACAATAGAGTCAACCGCTCAGTCGGCACTCAATACGTTCAAGACATCTGGCACAGGAGTTAGTGCACATTACATCATCAAGACTGATGGCGTGATTTGGCAAGTTGTAGATGATAACGATACAGCATATCACGCTGGCAATTACAATTACAATCGCCAGAGTATAGGTATTGAACTTGAAGGTTGGGCTGGCGGGAATCCATCTGGAGACTTTTCTTGGCAGACAGATGCCCAATACGGTGCGCTTAGCACTCTAGTTAGTTGGCTTATTAGTCAGTATGGTATTTCTCGAGATAGAGCTTCAATTATAGGACACAATCAGGTTCCTAGTCCGGGCAGTAGCGGGTGTGCTCCGTCTAATCAGTGGGGAGGGTGCAAGAACCATTGGGATCCAGGCCCTTGGTGGAGCTGGCGCAGGTTAATGACCGCACTAGGTCGCACACCAAATTTTGAAGTGGTTAATATTCAATCTTCCTCATGTTCTGTGGTTACTCTTCCACAATCAGGAGCACCGCCCATCACAAATGTATGGGCGGGTCAGCGATTTGTAGCTTATGATTCCTATCCGGGATGGTATCTTGTATTCCTTAGCGGCAGAGAGGCTCCACAGCAAGATTTACCGTCTGGTGGAGAATTCCACTGGGATGGGTGGATCCCCTCGTCATGTGTAAGCCTTGGATCGAGTGCGATACAACTCGAAGTAACAGGAGTTTTCCCCTCCCGGTTAAATATCCGCAATGGCACATCCAGTACATCACAAATTCTAGCTAGGACAATTGACGGCAAAAGATAGGTAGGTACAGGGAATACATCAACCGGCTTCGATGGATATACATGGTATGAATATTATGTAGCGTGGGACACTGGGGCTTATACTCGGGGATGGTCGTCTGGTGCCTATTTGACTCCGATTGGCAATCAATCTGACCTAGTGGTAACCTCGCTGACCGGTCCTTCCACTGGCATTATCGGAGAGCAGATCAACGTTTCGGTCAATGTAGCCAATCAAGGCTCGGCCAATGTAGGGGCGTTTCGGTTGGGATTTTACTTTTCTACTGATTCCAACATTACCCCAGGAGATACCTATTCGGGGTGGTTTTGTAACTTCTCGGTATTAGCTGCAGGGACGTCACAAACATGTACAAGTCCTGTTGGAGTTCCATCATTTCTTACACCAGGGACCTGGTATCTGGGAGCAATTATCGATGACTTAGGACAGGTAACAGAGAGCAATGAGAATAACAACACCCGATCAGCAGATACAGGGCCCATCAGCCTTAGTTTACGTTTTGAGTACTCCTTGTCCAACTCTGGGCCCATCACCGTCACCCAGGGTGGGTCGGGGTCAAACACGATCACCCGGACGTTGGTGTCAGGGACAACCCAACCGGTTACCCTGAGCGTTTCAGGTTTACCCTCTGGGGCCAGTGCCAGCTTTACCAACAACCCATGCAGTCCCACCTGTTCCAGCACCTTGACCATCACCACCAGTGTTTCTACTCCTGCAGGCACATACCCCATCCCGGTAACCGGAAGTCCACTGGGTCGGACCACAAGCTTCAGCCTGGTTGTAAACTCTACTGTTCCTAGGTTTACCCTTACTGTAACTAAGTCAGGGACAGGAAGTGGGACGGTGACGAGCACTCCGCCTGGGATCACCTGTGGGTCAGATTGTTCAGAGCCGTATTCCAGCGGTACCGTGGTGACCCTGACGGCCACTGCGGCCAGTGGCTCCACCTTTGCAGGTTGGAGCGGGAATTCGGATTGCTCCGATGGGGTCGTTACGATGAATGCCAGTAAGAGCTGTACGGCCACCTTTTC
The DNA here is from genome assembly GCA_030550175.1 of bacterium. Classification (GTDB taxonomy): domain Bacteria; phylum Moduliflexota; class Moduliflexia; order Moduliflexales; family JAUQPW01; genus JAUQPW01. Next base: position 49,800 of record JAUQPW010000015.1, on the reverse strand, counting down.
AAATAATGATTCGATTACAGTTGGGGATATGGACGGGAACGGACAAGACGAAGTAATTGTTAACTTTGGCCCCAGTTACGGAATTTGGGTTTATTATAACAATGCAAGCTGGGTTAATCTTCACTATCTTAGTCCGGAACTTAGGGTAACAGGAGATATAGATGGGAACGGTCTTGAAGAGGTAATTATTGATTTTGGCCCCAGTTACGGAATTTGGGTTTATTATAACAATGCAAGCTGGGTTAATCTTCACTATCTTAGTCCGGAACTTAGGGTAACAGGAGATATAGATGGGAACGGTCTTGAAGAGGTAATTATTGATTTTGGCCCCAGTTACGGAATTTGGGTCTACTCCAATAACACAAGGTGGGTGAAATTGCATAGCCTTAGTCCGGAGAATATAAAGACCGGGGACATGGATGGGAATGGTCGTGGGGAGGTAATTATTGATTTTGGTCCGAGTTATGGAATTTGGGTTTATTATAATAACTCGAGCTGGACCCAACTTCATTATCTGAGTCCCTAAAGCCGTTCCTACAAAAAGGGGGTTTATTTTTGTAGGGGCTGGCTTTTAAATTAGATTTAATACTTATCAAGAAAACGGCGGATTAGAAAAGCTGGCGAAAATCGTTTTTGATAATCTTGCTCACACCCTTCAGCAGGGTAAAAAACCGTTTACTGAGTCTGTAAGTTCGTAGATTCTCCGATCAGAGAAGACGCCGGAAGAGTCTCCATAAGTACTTTCCGGTCAGTCGGATTGGCCGAATCAAATAATAAAGAAAAAAGAGGGATGCCGGTAGGGGTAGAAATTTATGGTCTTCGCGGGTCGGGGTTATGGCAAGATGGGGAAGATAAAGACCATATCGAACCCTGTCCTGTAAACGTTCTCGCATCTGGAGATAAAGGGGTTGGAAAAGGGAGAGTTCGAAAATTCCAGGTCGATGATTTGACGTCTGGAAAAGTTTCTTGGATAATCGCCGGGCAAGATTTTTTACTACCGGATCGGACAGCTTTTGAGAGATTTCCTGGGGGAGGGGAGTACCTAAAAGATCGGTGGCTAAATAAAGGCCCAGCAACAAAGCCCGCTCCCCACCCAGGGTCCTGGCCTGTTCCAATGCCCATCCCCAGTCTATCTTGGGATGAGCTCGAATCAGTTCGGCAATATCACAGATCCATCCTATCCTTTCCCATAAATGCTTGGCTCCATGCATACAGAGAATAAGGAGTAAATCCTCGGGGGAGAGCGTCAGAACCGGGGTACCCTGAAAAGATACCGGAGTAAGGCGACTCCATAAGGACTCCGGATCGGGGAAAGAGAGGTATTTCTGGGTAGTCGCCGTATGTAACTCTATCACACTTACGCCATCGTCCCGGGTAAAGGGGAGTTGTCGATGGAATTCCAAATAAGCTTTTTCATGTGTGGAAAAGAAAGGATATTTCGGCCGGTACCCCTGGGAAATTAACAGATCCTTAGCCTTCAAGATATCCTGCTTGCGGATTAAGATGTCCAGATCATCGAAGTGCCGAAAGGCAAGATTTCCATATGCAGACAGAGCCAGAATCGGTCCTTTGTAAGGAATCGCAGTAATTTTATGGGCCTCCAACAGGCTCAAGAGTTTAAGCAGTTCCCCGGTCAGGAAAAGATTACGCCGGACATTACCATGAAAAAAGTCCCGCAGTTGGTCCAGAATAGTTTTCGGAACAACTTCCGGGCAGAGGACGTTAAGGTGCCAGTACAAAAGCGGCATCGTTCTGTGTAATAGCGCCGTCCGAAGCAAGTAATCCCAGTCTAACTCCTCCTGCGATAATCTCTTAATTCGTTCGGCCCTTTCAGGATCCATATGGGTCCTGGCACAATCCAGGAGTAGTTCAACTTCGGGGCGAATGCCTGATATTGAAATTTTATTGGAAATCCCGGGCAAGGTCTTCCTCCACTGTTCGTACCACATTGAAGAGACCTGAAAGGGAACGCGGCCTCTTCAAGCGACGGATGGCTACTTTTTTAGCAAGGTCGGCACATCGCAGGAAGTGAGAGGAGGCTCCTGAAAATCGAAGCAGTTTAATCCCATAGAAATGGCGTATCAGTTCTATTAAGGTTTCCTGAGGCTGGATAGATTCGATCTCAAGAATCTGTCCTTCGGCCAGGACATAGATACACCGCAGGGGTAAGGGATAAGGGGAAAACCCCTTTGTAATCCGCTGACCACGTTTTTCCAGATGAGGATGAAGAGGATATAGCATTTCCGGATCTTCTCCCAGAGCCATGACTGCTTCCGGCCAAAGCTTGAGTTGTGGAAAACCCGGAAATACCAGGGGATGGTCTTTAGCTACCTCAACGGCCGTTACATCATCCGCTACTACCCCGTACCCCCGGGCATACAAGGCAGCAGCTATAGTAGATTTACCCCAACCCGGCCCACCTAGAAAAGCAACCGCAGTACCGTTCATCGAAACAGCGCTGGCATGCAACACTAAAAGTCCTCGTTGATGGAGTAACACTCCCAGAGCCGGTCCTAAGATGAAAAGCCGAAGAACCCGCTCCTCCACTCCTGGAATCGGGTCTATAAGAATTTCCCTCCCCCCTCGTACCAGGAACGTTCCGACCTCTTCATAGAAAAGATAAATCCCCTCATCGGTAATCCAAAAATGACTCCGCCCATCCACCGGCTCCGGCAGACCGTATGCTACTTTTTCCAGACGAACGATGACATCTGCCTCCGCTTCAGCCGATACAAGTTCCGGTAAGGACAAAGTGGAGTAGATAGTCAGACCGTACGCCAGGTAAGAAAACATGCACCTCTCCTCCGGGAATTATACAGACTCGTAGAAATTGTAAACCCTCTCTATCCTTTCGTATCCTTCTGATTGAATAGATCCTCTAACCTCATTTAAGGGGGGCTGAACCAAACCATCCATCGGTTGGATTACTCTCAACAAGTCTTGTAATCTGCTCCACGGTGCCGTATACCGTGAGTTGAGGGGAATGATAAGGTTTCTTTGTCGACTTCTCCTCTCCTTCAAAATCTAACAGATTCGCTTCCTCTTTTTTCATAGTCGTAAACTCCTTTCATGAAAAGGGTTGATGGTTATCTCTGATTCCTAGGGGTTACTGCGTCTGATGGCTGTTTCTCCACCTCCTTTCTGGAAGAATTCACGGAGTTAATCCTGTCTGGCGGAGCCACAAAGCTAACGTCACGGTTTTCCATACCGTAAGGGCACTGGAAGGATCTCTTTTACCCAGATATTGTTGATAAGCTTCACGTAGAGCAGGAATATCCACATATTCCTCGACCATCTTAGAGTTGTCCAGGATCACCCCTTCTAGACGTTCTCGCTCAAAGGCCAACAGCCCCTGGGTAAAGTTCGGGGCAAGATTCGATTTGTCCCTCCGCCATTGGACTTCTATGGGCAAAACATCGGCCATGGCACGACGCAGAATAATTCGGGTCCAACCCCGGTAAAGTTTCTGTTCGGGAGGGAGGGTCAGGCAAAACTCTACCAATCGCCGGTCGAAGAAGGGATAACGGGGTTCAAGTGAAAAGGCTGCGGCAGCTTTATCAGCAACTTCAAGGGCAAAGGGAATAAAACCGGATGTGAGCCGTCTCCAGTGATTCTCTCTTGATGAGTAGACCATGTCCAGGTGTCCCTTCAGTAAGGTTTGATAACGCTCCATCAGACCGATACGAGAGGCAAAATGAGGGTTGATGGCCGTACCGACCATCCAATCCGGCCGGGTCCGTCCCCGGAGTACCCGCCAAACCTGTCATATCGGTTTGGGCGTGAAGGGTCTGAGAACATACCCTCGAAAAAACCGCCAGGGCGAGCAATTAAAATGCTGAGAGAGATCCTTAATTTCCAGGATTAGGGAGTACCATTTTCCGGCACGAAAAAGTTCGGTTAACAAAGAAAGACCATGAGACACGGTGGTATCCCCATCCAGACCGTCCAGAAAGATCCGAACATTTTGTTGATGGGCGGCCTTGTACAGACCCCAGTGTATGAATAAATTAGGAGCGTAGAAGACTTCATCTTCATGCCAAAACATACGTTCCAGATCGGTTAAAGGGCTTAACCTATCTGCCTGAATATAGTGCGGCTTTAATCCGTCCTGAGCCAGAACGGCATTGATAAACGGGCGTTCGTCACATTGGGGAACTGTATCGAAGATGGCAGAAAACGTCTGTAATCCTTGGCTATGGTCCTGGACCAGGATTTTTTCGGGCCATACAGACAACGGAGGAGGAGTCTAACCCTCCGCTTAACGTTGAGCCTATGGGAAAAGCGCTTCTCAGACGACAACAAACTGCCTCTCTGAAGAGATCGTGGAAGGCTTCAGCATACTCTTCGTTTGAATCGTAGCGGATGGCATAGGTGGGATCCAGGGACCAGTAGGAGCGTATCAATACTCTCTCACGACCTACGGTCATACCGTGACCCGGTGGAAGACGGAAAATTTCCCAATAAAAGGTAATAACCTTGTCCTCCAGGATCGATAACAGGTAATCGGCTACCCTCACTTCGTTAAGCCGTCGTGGTACCTCTGGAAGGCAAAGAAGTGCTTTAATTTCAGAAGCAAAGGCAAAGATCCGATCAGAATGATAATAATAAAAAGGCTTAACGCCAAAAGGATCCCGGGCACAGAATAATACCTGCCTTCTGCGATCCCAAAGAGCAAAGGCAAAGTCTCCTAACAGCTTCTCTGGACAGTACTCACCCCACCGCTCATAGGCTCTGAGAATCAACTCGCCATCGGTAATTTCATGGGACGGTCGGTCGGTAACCTCCAGGGCTGCTATCAACTCGTTGCGATTATCGATGCGGGCATCGGCAGTGAGGATAAAATCTCCGGTCTTGTTTACCAGGGGAAGTTTTTCTTGAACAGACTCCGGGGTCGTCCACAGCCTTCCATGGCCGAGACCAATCGGTCCTTCCTGCCATGCCTCCGCACCGTCGGGTCCCCGATGGGCCAAGCTTTTTAACATGTGATCCAGATGCAGGGAATTTACAGGCCGGTTATCAAGGTAGTAAATCCCAACGATGGCACTCATAACCTTTTTTTAGCCGGAGTAGATAACAGCGTATAGGAGGACAGATTTCCGCCACCTACCACGACCTTGCCCCCACTCTCAGTCCAGGCATGGGCCTGCAATCGCCCATTTTTGTCTTTGGCAACGCCGATGCGAAGGCAAGCAGGATGACCTTCCTGCTCAAGGAGTACCTGAGCGGCCAGAGCCTGAATCAGACAGGTCACTCCAGGGACATACCGACTGACCACCCGGATGGCCCAGGCAATCCGCTCAGGGGATGAAGGATCGGCTTCCCCTAGCCTTGTGGACTTCTGCTGTATTCTCAGAAGCAGACCCTGCAGGGTTTGAAAGAATAGCAACCATAACCCTAACCGGATTACCCCGAGCAGAAGTATAGCTTTAATCAGGAGACGTCGATCCCGGGAGGGAAGGGATAAGAATCTATACAACCGTTTCATTCTTTACCTCGATGAGGCCTTTGTCTGCCAGCTCCTGGAGCGACGTGAGTAAATCACGCTCACAACGCTCCTCTTCAACATCGTATTCCCTCAAAAGGATCCCACGAATTTCGTCCACGGTTCTCGGTTCCTGGATAAGATTCCAAATCCGGGTTCCTACAGGATTCAAACCGTAATATATCCCATCCTTGAGATGCAGGATAACCATCTCCCCAGCCAGCTCGCAGGAAACCAGGTCTTTAACTGCTACAACAACTGAGTATCTGGATAGAGGATTCTCCATGTTGGAAACCCCGTTTCTCTAACTGTATCCCCTATTTTTGTTTGTCCTAGATAGAACAAAAAATCTATTAATCTGTCAAGGGATTTTTTTAAAATTTTTAGCCAAAAGCATCCTTCGGCCCACCTTTCCTGTTGGGAACAAATCCTTGGATAACCACGTCTTATTTATTAAATTTAGTAAAATCTCCGGTAAAACTTTTGGTGGGATTTTTAAAACTGAAACCTCGAAGGGAGGTATTTCTTGCAATTTTTTTCTTTAAAAAGGGAGGTTTTTGATGAAACAGTTTATGTGGAAGGTAATGGTGACAGGCATCCTGGTGGTGACTGTATTATCCTCCTTCAGTTTCCCGGTCCAGGCTGCCGGAAAAAAGAAAAAGGTATCGAGCCCGACTCAGCATAAAGTGACGATTTGCCATAGGACGGGCTCTAAAGAAAACCCCTATAGAAGAATTACTATCAGTTCCAATGCCTTAGATTCGCATCGGCGCCATGGAGATATTATTCCGGCTCCACCGGGAGGATGCCCTACCAGGCTTTAAGAACAATGAAACTAATGAGAGAAACCATCATCTTAAGAAATAGATCCATAAACAGAACTTTTGCTGAAAGCGTAGGGAAAAAATGACTGAAGGGGGATAACCGGTTAAAAAGCCGGGAGGGAGTCAGAACTCAGAAGTTGGAAAATGGTAGACTTTTGCTTCAAAAAATAACTTGACCTCGATCCTTTTCCGGGTCGGAGCCATCTGTTAAGTTAACGTTTCTTCCTCTACTTACCTGGTGCCTGTGGAGGTCAGGGGAGCGGTTAAATCCGGTTATTAGATATCAAGCAGACTGGTATGGCTTCTGACGTCTGATTCCTGAGCAGGCAAGTCCAGGAGGGATAAGCTATGAAGAAAAATATCATCATCTTACTGCTGGCGCTTCTTTTCTCTTCGGTGATAGCACCCTCCATAGCGTCGGCACATCCTAGAACCCGGGTCATTATCATTGACAGGGGTTATAATTCAAGGGCTGTTGTTAAGGCAGCTCAAAGGGTCCTCCGGGCAGAAGGATTATACTATGGACCTATTGACGGAATTCTGGGTCCTGCCACGCGGGAGGCTATTCGGAAGTACCAGTATCGGCACTATCTTCGGGTCACCGGACGTCTAGATCGACCTACCATCCGGGCTATGGCGTTGAATCTTTAAGAAACCATGCGTTCGGACGCGGGAATTTGGGGGACACGGGGACGCGGAGACTTAGGAACACGGAGACAGTGAGACGTGGAGACATGGAGACACTTCTCCGCGTCTCTCAGTCCCCGTGTCCCCGCGTCCCCGTGTCCCCTAAGTCTCCTGGTTTTAAGGTTCCACCCAAAATTCCGATTGAATCGGGGTTGCTTTATTTCCGGCAAGGTCTGAGGCTTGAATTCTGAGGGTATGTTTGCCCGACCTTAAAGGTCGCTCCGGCACAAAGGCAACTTTGTCACGGTCTGGGTCGTATTCGGCATCTACCCGAACCCCATCCAGTTCCATGAGGATAGAATCTTCATCCACTCCCTTACCCCGATCTTCAATAATGGCCGAGATTTCAGAGGGGGTGCCCTTGACTTTACTGCCGGGAGCAGGTCGGAGATCGGAAATGACTGGAACGGCGTTATCTACGCGAAGGGCATAGGTGGCCAAAAAATTGACCTCGGCAGAGACGGTTCGGTGAGAAGGACTAAGCCGGTCATCCAGATAATCCCAACGCTTTTGGAGGGGATCCCAGCGATAAACCCCCAACTTCTTGAGATCCTGGATCTGGGTCGGATAGCGGATCCCAACCGTTGCTTTCCGCTCCAGGGGTATTCCACGAGGACGAAACTCATAAACCGAAGAAACTAAAGGTAAATCGGCTTCTTCTTGATAATCGGTTTCGGGAACAATGGTAATAAAGGTATCTTCGTAGAGAGCACCCGGCGGGAAAGAGATAAAAGTATCTTCTCCCCAACGGGCCGTCCCACCCTTCTGGGCAAAAATGGTTTGGACCAGGAAGAATTCACGGACTTGATAAGCCTTTCCCGACAGGTCTGTTCCAGAAACTGTAATTTCGGCCTGTCCATCCAATCCCGGAACTAAATCATAGGTTCCCACAAATCTACCCGGCCTCTTTGAATCGGAAGATCCAATCTGACGAACCGGAACTGATACTTTTTCTCCACCCTGTTGTTGTACGGTTACTTCAGGGAAGGTACTCAAGGGCATGCCGGGAAGAATCACAATCTCAATAAAATTTCCAAAATCACGCAAACCGACGGTTATTCCCTGAAGCGATCCGGAAGCCCTGGAAGGCCGGGAAGAGTTGATTTCCATAGCCGTACTTACCGGGTTTCTGGGGCTCCGTTGCCCGGGTTGCGTTTTGTCTACGCGTTTCCGTACTTCCGGGTTCTCACGGGGTGGAATACTTACCCGTTCTACTTCATGGACGACTTTGACCTTAAAGGTAGCTAGGGTCCTATGACCGACGGCGTCTTCTGCTTGAATCTCGACGGTATGAAGGCCTTCAGACTCCTGATCCGTGTCCCAGATACCTCCATTTCGGTTAAAACTTTTTGCATAGGGCATATAACCATAGGGATTGTAGAGCTTATAATAATATTGGGCCGGATAATAGCGGGTTTTATTGAAATCGTAGATCAGACCCACCCGATGGTTGGTTTTAAAAGTAAAGGTATCAAAACGGACCCCATAAAGGGGTTTTCCATTGATAAGTAACTGCATGGCCTGCACACTACAATGATTCTCGGCCCCGATTTGATCATACATGGCTGCTCGAAACTGAATACGTCCCGATACCTCAGGTACTTCCCGCAGGGTATAGCCAGAACCTGCTTTCTCAAATTTATATTCCCGGGGATCGTGCTCTCCCTCCACATAGGAGCCGGACCCTACAGGCTCTATTACTACCCTTTCAATCACCGGAGGTGTTTCATCTAAGTAATAAAAACCTATGGAGAAGGGATCCAGGGGCTTTCCACCTCCTCTCCTGAGTTCGAAATGGAGGTGGGGTAATCCGGCCCCCGTTTCGCCTGAGAAGGCAATGAGCTGACCCCGTCGGACTGCCTTCTCCAGAAATAAGTCACTGGGATATTTGGTTCCTTGACTTCGCTGGGCTTGTTTGACAAAAGTCTCCAACCCAAGCCGATCTTCCTCAAATTTGTCCAGATGAGCATAGACACTCTCGATTCCATCTCTATGCCGGATGTAAAGGGCCTTTCCGAATCCTCGCTTCCGAACCGAGAGGCGATAAATCATCCCGTCGTCTACTGCAAAGACTTTATAACCGATCTGACCGTTGGTTCGAAAATCAATTCCGCTATGAAGATGGGTTTCCCGAAAGTCACCGAAAACAGAGGAAAGACCTGCTTTGATCTCCAAAGGCGGGAACCAGCGTTCCGTAGCCGGCAATGGGGAATTATCCGATACCAGCAGGATACCGGCCAGGAAGGGGATCAGGGTGCTAAGGACGCATGTTCCTAGAATTTTTTTGTAACGGCTCGACCGGATCATGATTCCTGAGGCCTATATTTCGGGTCCACAACCCCCTTTTTTCTCATTCCGGGTGGAACCTCAAGGTCATTGGCTTGAGAACGAGTAAAAAAGTTGAACCTGTCTGCCAGCAGGCAGTAAGCAGGGATAAACAGGTCCCCTTTGGCCGTTTAAACCTTAAGCCAATAGCAGGGAGGTGAAGCCCGAAACACGGCACCGGCAACAAAAATATTCTACTTTCATCAAAGATTTTATTTATTATAGCGGCCTTTGCTGAGTTGTCAAGAAAAAGGGAGCTTCTGCAACTTTGCAATTGACAAACGTCCTTTTTTTGGCTATAATTTTGTCGATCTTAATACCTTTTTGTGGATAAATTTTACAAAAGTTAATTGGGCATCAGAAGGGGCTTGTTCGAAGTTTCGAGCAAACGGTCCGGGTACCCACTGATCCCATGGGGAAAGGTAGGCATGTTCTTTAGGTGGCGTTCAGGTTATATTTTTTTATTGGGTTTCTTATTGTTTTCCTTAACGGGCTGTGATCATGCCCCTCTTATTATAGAGCCTGGAACCGGGAAGACCATCCATGTCAATCCGGTTTCCGGAGATGATATTGCCGGAGACGGGTCTTCGGAGAAGCCTTACCGAACTCTTGAAAAGGCCATCGATGCAGCGCCGAATGGAAGTACAGTTCTGGCAGCCAGGGGAACCTATCGCGTCGTTAGCCGCCCTTCCATTTTTTTAAAATCGGGCATTATTCTCCAGGGTGAGGATAAAAATGCAACAATTCTCGATGCAGGAGTCCCTTTAGCTGTGGCTGGAGCCAATAACAGTACCATCACCGGATTTACGATCCAGGGAGCCACAACCGGTGTAAGTTGCGTTGGTTCTTCGGTTACCATTACCGATAACAATATCCAAACACCCAACGGAATTGATTGTGATGGCAATTCTACGGCTACCATCAGTAACAATACCATCACAGGGAGTGGAGGAAACGGCATTACAGTCCGCCAGAGTGCCAAACCCAAGATTACGGGAAATACCATTACCGGCAAAAATACCGGGATTTTATGTCAGGATAATTCCGCACCGACCCTCAGCGGAAATACCATTACCAATAACACCCAAGATGGGGTGCGCATCGAGGGAAATGCCAACGCCGACCTGGGAGGAGGCTCGGGAGGAAGCTCGGGAGGCAATATCCTTCAGGGAAATATTACCTTTGATCTTCGGAATACTACCCCTAACCCCATTCAGGCCAGAAATAATACCTGGGATCACACGGCCCCTCAAGATGTTGACAGATTTGATATTTATGATGATGAGGAAGGAGCCGCTCTGGGAATTCCCGGCGTAAGCTTCGGAGCCGTAGATTTTGAACCCTCTAAATAGTACCTCCCCCGTTAATGAGGAACCTGTCCTTGCAGGGAACCCTTCGACTGAGTTCAGAATAAACTTAGCGACAAAGCCATCTTCTGATTTCCAGCGATGGCTTTGCTTCACTCCACAATGACAGCCTTTACGAATCAAAATTCGCCCGGCAAGGGTCTCTATGCTACCCTTCCAGCTCCTCCCCCCTCCCTTCCCTCCCCGCATGCGGGGAAGGTTAGGGTGGAGCAGCCCCCCTCTGCAACAAGCTAAGAAGGGGAAAAGCCTTAAGTTCTAAAAAGCCCAACCCCTCTCCCGAAGCTTCGGGAGAGGGGTGCAGGGGTGAGGGAAAGCAGAACGGTTATTTAAATTTAACTGGACAGAATATCTCTTGGCAGCTATTGGTGGCTACTTACTTGCTGGCGCTGACGCCAGATCTCGATGAGACCGGGGAGGATCGAGATGAAAATAATGGCCAGAATAACCAGGCTAAAGTTCTTTTGGACGATGGGAATATTACCGAAGAAGTAACCCGCAAAAACACAAATGAAAACCCAGGCGATCCCACCTATCACGTTGTAGCTGATAAATCGTCCGTAATTCATCTTTCCAATCCCTGCCACGAAGGGCGCAAAGGTCCTGATAATGGGAACAAATCTTGCCAAAATAATCGTTTTCGCTCCATACTTTTCATAAAATCGCTCGGTACGATGTAGGTACTCTTGATTTAAAAAACGACCGAAGACCTTGGGACCTAGGAAGTTTCCTATCCAGTAATTTACCGTATCTCCGGCTATTGCAGCAATACTGAGGAGAATCAACAAAGTGGGAAGTTGAAGGGACCCGTTAGCTGCAAAAGTTCCTGCAGCAAAAAGCAGGGAATCTCCGGGAAGGATGGGAGTTACAACCAGACCGGTTTCACAAAAAACGATGAGGTAAAGGAGTAAATAAGTTAAGATACCATATTCTTGAATAACAGTATTTAAGTGTACATCCAGGTGCAAGAAAATATCGATGAAGTGTTTGATCAATTCCATAATCTCTCCTTATAAAAAGGCATGATTGACTAATACCTATTCTGGTTGAATAGGTCGCATCCTATCCATTCCCTCTGAAGAGGTTACATCTTGGGGAGGGGCGACTCTGCGTGGTTCTTCTGTAGGCAGCCTCTCCCTTCCCTCCCATAAGCGCCAGGATAAGAGCAAGATCCCTGAGGGGCCCCCTTCCTGGCCTTCTTCCGCTTTACAGGGGAAGGAATTTTGAAGCGAAGTTCCTTTCCCTGGGAAACAGGGAGGGTTAGGGTGGAGCGGCCCTACTTTACTCCACATTTCAATACCGATTTGATATAAAGTAATTTCCATTAAGGAAGAATATGTTGGAGTTAACCCGAGCTTGTCAAGTCAATTATAGTTTATTTTTTTTACGCCCCTGGACGAAGTGGGGATCCAATGCATCCCGAAGTCCATCTCCGAGAAAATTAATACTTACCACGGTAAGCAAGATGAATAAACCCGGGAAAAGGGCCAGCATAGGAGCTTTCCGCAGATAATCTTGGGCATTGTTCAGCATGTTCCCCCAACTGGGAACGGGGGGTTGAATCCCAAGCCCCAAAAAGCTCAGGGCAGATTCGTAGAGAATATTACCTCCTACAGCCAGAGTTGCAGAGACAATGATGGGGGCCATACAGTTAGGGATCAAATAAACGAAGATAATTCGGCCAGTAGACATACCCAGGGCCTGAGCTGCTGCCACAAAGTCCCTTTCTTTAAGGGAGAGTACAGAGCCGCGAACAAGCCGGGCCACCCCCATCCAACTGAAAATCACCACAATACAGATGATATTGAGCACGCTGACATCAATCCCCAGAGGGAGCGCTTTTAAATTTAAATGCTTGGGAAGGTCTACAGCTGCCAGGATAATCATCAAAGGAAGCGTGGGGAGGGAGATCATGGTATCGGTGAAGCGCATAAGTAGCGTATCCAACCATCCCCCGTAATAACCGGCAACAGCTCCGATCAGGGTTCCAATGATCGTGGCCGCCAGGGCTGCTGTGATTCCCACCATCAAAGAAACCCTTCCGCCATAAAGAATACGTGTAAAAACATCCCGACCTAACTCATCGGTTCCAAAGGGATGCTTCAAAGAAATAGGCTTGAAACTGGCCGAGAGATCTACCTGACTCATTTCGTAGCGGGTCACGTATTTAGAGAAGAGCGGTGCGGAAAAGGAGAGGGTGAGGAGAGTTAAAAGAACCAGCCAGCTTACAAAGGCAAGCCGATGGGTTTTAAATCGATCCCAGGTACGGTTGGTCGGCTTTCTTACCTTGATAAACCCGGAAAGTCGCCTTCTTTGGGAAAATTGATATCGGATATTTCTCATGTGCTCTCCTTCAAAACTCGGATTCGGGGATCAATGACGGCATACAGGATATCGGCCAGAAAATTAAAAAGCAAGGTCAAAAATCCCAACGATAAAAAGCAAAGCATGGCTACATAGTAGTCACTTCCCATGACGGAATCGTAGAGAAGTCGCCCCATTCCGGGCCAGGCAAAAATCGTCTCCGTAATAAGGGCTCCACTAAAAAGACCCGGGATGGAAAGGGCGAGAATGGTAACCGTTGGGATCAGGGCGTTTCTAAAGGCATGATAAAAAATTATTTTTTCCTCTGAAACCCCCTTGGCCCGGGCGGTTCGTATATAATCCTCGTGGAGCACTTCTAACATACTGGATCGGATATAACGGCTCCAACCACTAATACTCTCGATGCTGAGAACAACGGTAGGAAGGATCAGATACTTAAGCTGATCCAGCCAGGAGTCTATTCCAACGGTGAACATACCTCCGGCCGGAAACCATTGAAGTCGGACGGAAAAGAATAGAATCACCAGGATTCCCGACCAGAAAGTCGGCACCGAAATGCCGAGAAAAGCCATGAGATTTACAAAATAATCAAAGGTAGAGTATTGTTTAATGGCAGAATAAACTCCGATGGGAATTGCAATTATTAAACTCAAAAGGAAGGATAAAGTCATGAGCTTGAGGGTGTTCCAGATCCGGATTTTCAAAATCTCCGAAGTGGGTTTTTTATACGTGCGGGAGAATCCCAGGTCCCCCTTCAAGGTGACCTGTTTTAACCATTTGAAGTAGCGAATGTAAATGGGCTGATCCAACCCATAAACTTTTTTCAATCGCTGAATATCTTCCGGTTTAACCTTCGGATTTGACGTAATAAGCAACTCCACAGGATCCCCCGGCATCAGGCCGAGCAGGTAATAGGTTCCCAGCGAGAGGAGGAATAAAACAATGACCATCTGGATCAGACGGTGAAGAAGATAGGTAAACACGGTTATTTAGCAAAATACCATTGCTCGGCATTCCAGGTAACCGGGGTATCGGTACCTGTCACGAGCCAGTTATGGAGATCTTTTCGGGTTGCAGAAACGTCCATACGGAAATAAAGGGGGAGCGAAGGTAATTCCTCAGCCCATATTTGCTGCTCTTGAGCGAGAAGAGCCTTTCGTTCCTTTTCATCCAGAGTTTTAGGAACCAGGTTATCAATCCGATCTATTTCCGGATGACGAAATCCACCCTGGTTTTGCCCCTGCCAGTTATTTTCAGGGGAAGGAATATTTTTAATCGTCCAAAGGGATTCTCCATCCGAGGTAGGGCCTATAATCCAGGCATACATGGCCAGGTGGGGGAATTTGCGATATCGTACCGTATCACCGAAGAAAACTTTGGCCGGTTGATTCTTGATTTCCAGATCGATTCCGGCCTTTTTCCAATCTGCCTGAAGAATTTCCTCAACCCGTTCCCGGATCTTATTCCCTGCCGTGGTCATGATCGTTAAGCTGAGCCTCTCTCCTTTTTCGTTGGCACGAATTCCATCGGGCCCCTCTTTCCATCCGGCCTCTTCAAGTAATTTTCGGGCTTTCTCTAAATCATAGGGATATTTCTTCACATCGGCATAATATCCGTAATGCCGGGGGGGAAGCCAGCTATGGGCTACTTCTTGCTTCCCTTCAAAAAGAGTCTGAACCATTTTCTCTCGATCCACCGCATATAACAAAGCCTGGCGAACTCTCTTATCTTTGAAAATGGGATTGTCATGGTTCATGTCGATATGCTCCCAGACTAATCCCTGAACGAAGATGACCTTAAAGTCGTTCCCCTTTCGTTTCTGAAAGTCTAAAGCCTGGTCAAAGGAAAGGCCGGTGGGAGAGACGGCATCGATGGTTCGAGATTCCAAATTGGCCAGGAGGGTGTTGGTGTCGGGAATGATTCGGTAAATAATCTTATTAAACTTTGGAGGTTCTCCAAAGAAGTTAGGATTTTTCTCCAGGATCAGGAAATTTCCAGGCTCCCATTGGGTTACTCTAAAAGGTCCGTTCCCCATCGGCTTTGTATTAAAAAAGGATTCATGGTACTTGGTGGGATCCTTCTGATAAACAGGTTCCAGAATATGTTTGGGAAGCAGGGCATGTCCCTCATTGGCATAGGCATAAAGCTCTTTCCAAGTAACCACCAGGGTTAAAGGGTCCGGAGCCTCCATTTTTTCAATCCGGCGGTCTAAATCTCTGGAAATGACCGGAACACGATCATCCATGATAACTTGATGGGCAAAGATGAAATCCTCTGCCGTTACAGGCCGTCCATCCTCCCACTTGACCCCTTCTTTGAGATGCCAGGTGGTTCTCATTTTATCTCCAGGCAGTCGCTCCCAGGAACCCACGGTTAGAGAGGGAATATCCCTGGCAATCTCGGGGAGGAGTTCCCATTTATCATTCCGGGTGGTTAACCCGCGAAAAACGGCTCCTAAAATTTCACTGGATGCGGCCATTTCTCCAAACAGAGGATCCAGGCTATCCGGCTCTTGGGAAATTCCAATCGTAATCTGATTATCGGTTCCAGACTGCCCGGATTGGCTGCAACCTGTGGAGGATAAAAGGATCAGGAGAAGAAGAAGGAGGATCAATTTTTAATGACCCGTTATCCGTTGGGGGTTGTCCGTTGAAGGTTGTGGGGAACGGCTCGCAACGGACGACAGACAACGGACCAGGGATACTATAGTTTCAATATGAAACGTATGCGGAAACATATCGATGGGTTGGATTTGAGAAATTTTATAACCGGCTGCGCAGATATCTTTTAAATCCCGTGCTAGTGTGGTCGGATTACAAGATACGTAGATGATTTGGGAAGGTCCTTTGGCTACCATTGCCTGAATAACCTTTCTGTTTAATCCATCCCGGGGCGGATCCACCACGATCAAATCCGCATAAAAGGGGAGGGTACGAAGGACTTTCTTGACTTCACCACAGTAGAAAAAAACGTTCTCAATTCGATTTTTCTGGGCATTAAGTCGTGCATTTTCAACGGCCATGGGATTGATTTCTACCCCATGAACTTCCTTGACCCGAGGAGCCAGGTGAAGCGTAATGGATCCCGTACCGCAATACAGATCCAGAACCACAGAGCCCTTATGCACCTCTGCCATATTCAGCACAAAACGATATAGCCTTTCGGCCTGTTGTGTGTTGGTTTGAAAAAAGCTATTGGCAGAGATTTCAAATTCAAGGCCGTTAACAATTTCACGTATAGTGGGCCGACCCCATAGAACTTTCTCTTCTTCGCCCTGACTGGTTTCACCGATACGCCGATTCACATTTAGAACGATGCAGGTAATTTCGGGAACTTGAGAGGTGAGGGTTTGAACCAACTCAGGGATCTGAGGGAAATCTTCTCCCGAGGTAACCAGGTTTACCATGATCTCCCCGGTATTTTTTCCTTGCCGAATAACTAAATGCCGCAGGAGACCTTGATAGGTTTTACTGGAATAGGCTGTCAATCCGTGTTTTCTGGCAAATTCTTTACAAAGGTTCAAGATCTTATTGCTGATTGGAGACTGGAGCCAGCAGGTTTCGATATCGACCAATTGATCCCAATGACCGGAGCGATGCTGACCCAAAATCAATCGACCCTGTTCGTCGTAGCCAAAGGTATATTCCATTTTGTTACGATAATACCAGGGCTCTGGAGACATTCCGACCATGGGGTTTATAGAAAAATCGGTTAACTTCCCGATACGGACTAAAGCATCCTGAACCTGTTTTTGCTTAAATTTCAACTGCTCCGGATAGTAAAGATCCTGCCAGGTACATCCTCCACACGGCCCGAAGTGTTTACAACGCGCTTGGACCCGAAAAGGAGAGGGGTGAAGTATCTCGAGGACCTTCCCTTCTACGAAACGATCTTTACATCGGGTAATCTGTACCCGAACTTCTTCCCCAGGAAGACCTCCTTTCACAAAGACGACCAGATTATCTTCCGTTCTGGCAACACTTTCTCCTCCGAAGGCCAGATCGGTTATCGTTAAGGTTAGCAGGTCTCCCTTTTTAAGTTTCAATTTTTTTGTCCGTTTTCCGTTGTTTGCTCCAACCAGCTTTTAACAACGGACTACAGACTCAGAACATCTTTACTTCCGTTCGATCATTTTATCAATGATTCCGTATTCAATAGCCTGCTCCGGGGACATGAAGTAATCTCGTTCGGTATCGGCCCGGATTTTGTCCAGAGACTGTCCGGTGTGGCGATAGAGAATCTCATTGAGGGCTTCCCGAATCCGAAGGATTTCCCGGGCTTGAATGGCAATATCCGAAGCCTGTCCTTCAAACCCTCCGGAGGGTTGATGGAGCATAATCCTCGCATGGGGAAGGGCAAATCGTTTCCCTTTGGTCCCGGCAGCCAGGAGGACGGCTCCCATACTTGCTGCCTGACCTACACAGATGGTGGAAACATCCGGTTTGATATATTGCATGGCATCGTAGATGGCCAAACCGGAAGTAACCCACCCCCCAGGACTGTTAATGTAGAGATGGATGTCCTTATCCGGATCCTCGGCTTCTAGAAAAAGCATCTGGGCAATAATAACATTGGCGATATTATCGTCTATGGGAGTTCCTAAGAAAATGATTCGATCTTTTAGTAACCGTGAATAAATATCGTAGGTTCGCTCACCTCGCCCGGTTTCTTCAATTACCCAGGGAATAACAACTTGATTTTGCATAGGATATATGGTAGACATTTTCTATCTCCTTTTCCTCAACCCGGCAAAGAAAACCCTGCCAGATTAAGAGATATCCCAAAAGAAAAGTATCGTAAGATGCTATTTCATTATCGGGTTAAACAAAAGCTCTGTCAAGGGTGGAAACGCTAAAACAACCAGGGATGAATTCTTTAGAAAGGAGCAAAAAATTCTCTCCTCCTCAGGGGTACTTTAGAAGATTAATTTAACCGGGTGAAAGCAAAGAATCCAATGGGA